>DASWVO010000288.1:0-18097 GCA_036406235.1 Opitutaceae bacterium | reverse complement strand
GACCTTGAAGATCACCGGCATCACCAGCCCGCCGAGATTGGCCAGTTCGACGGCGTAGAAGCGGCGCTCCGTTCTGAGCAGCGCGGGATCGATCTCCTCCTGCTCGAGCTCGGCGACCAGTTTTTTGAACTTCTCACGGTCGCTGGGGAGTACCGTGAACTCGTCGAAACTGTTGTAGAAATCCTTCAGCTCGGGAAACGCGTCCACGCGCTTGGGCAAGCCGGCGTTGCGCTGCGCGGCGAGCGTGACCGGCTTATCCTTCTTCTCGGCGCGGTCCCGGGCGCGTTCGATTTCGGGGTCCCGTGTATCCAGCGTATAGAGACGCACGTTTTCGATGGAGAGATCGACATGGTCGATCGTATAAAACCAGCCGCGCCAGAACCAGTCGAGGTCGACCCCCGTCGCGTCCTCCATGGTGCGGAAGAAGTCGGCCGGATAGGGCCGCTTGAACGCCCAGCGCCGGGCGTAGGTTTGAAAGGCGTGGTCGAAGAGCTCCCGGCCGAGGACGGTCTCGCGCAGGATGTTCAGGGCGGTGGCGGGTTTCGCGTAGGCGTTGGCGCCGAACTGCGCGATCGACTCGCTGTTGGTCATGATCGGCACCTGGTTGGCGCTCGTCATGTAGTCGGCGATGTCGCGCGGTTCGCCGCGGCGCGACGGATAGTCCTTCTCCCACGCCTGCTCGGCAATGACCTGGAGGAAGGAGTTGAGCCCCTCGTCCATCCACGTCCACTGCCGCTCGTCGGAGTTGACGATCATGGGAAAGTAGTTGTGGCCCACTTCGTGGATGACGACGGAGATCAGGCCGTATTTCTGCCGCGCGGTGTACGTGCCGTCGGGCTCGGGGCGCGGGCGGTTGAAACAAATGCCCGGATACTCCATGCCGCCGCCGACCGGTCCGTTGACGGAGATGGCGCAGGGATACGGGTAGGGGAAACTGTACTTCGAGTAGACATCGAGCGTGTGCACGATGGCATGCGTCGAGTATTTGTCCCAGAGCGGCATGCCTTCGGGCGGATAAAATGACATCGCCATGACGGGAGTCGCGGGAAGATCGGAGGCCGCGGCGTCGGTGGAAGGTGGATACGCGTGGTTGGGCGCCCCCATCGCGTCCCAGATGAACCGGCGCGAGGAGGCGAAGGCGAAGTCGCGCACGTTCTCCGCCCGGAAGCGCCATGTCTTCTGTTTCGTCGTGGCGCGCGCGGCGATCATGGCGCGGGCTTCGTCGGGCGTGACGATGAAGACGGGGGACTTCGCCGTGGCGGCGTCGCGCAGGCGTTCGCGCTGGGGCGCGGTGAGGACCTGCTCGGGGTTTTGGAGCGCGCCCGAGCCGGCGACGATGTGGTCGGCGGGGACCGTGAGGTTCACCTCGTAGTTGCCGAACTCGAGGGTGAATTCGCCACGACCGAGGTACTGTTTGTGCTGCCAGCCCGTGGTGTCGCCGTAGACGGCCATGCGCGGATACCACTGCGCGACGACGTAGAGCCGGTGGCCGTCTTTGAACTGCTCGAAGCCGGTGCGGCCGGAGCCGCCTTTCTTGTCGTTGAGTTTGTAGGACCAGCCGACGGAGAAGGTGAGCGTCGCGCCGGGTGCGAGCGGCTGGGGCAGATCGACGCGCATCATCGTTTTCACGATCGTGTGCGGGAGCGGTGCGCCGGCGGCATCGGTCACGGCCGAGATCTTCAAGTCGCTCGCATAGGCTTCCTCGTAGAGGAGGGTCTGGAGTTCCTGGTAGGAGAATTTCTTGAAATCCGGCGCAGCCTCGGTGGTGCGCGCGTCGGCATTGTGCTCGAAGTGATTTGGGTCGAGCTGAAGCCAGAGGTAGGTGAGCGCGTCGGGCGACGCGTTGCGGTAAGTGATGCTCGCCCTGCCGGTGAGAGATTGCGTGGCGTCGTCGAGCGTGGCGTCGATCACGTAGTCGGCCCGTTGCTGCCAGTAGGCGTGGCCCGGAGCGCCGGACGCGGTGCGTTGTTCACCGGGCGTGGGCAGGAGCTCTTCGAGCTGCCGAAATTTATCCGGCTGAAGCGGCTTGGTGGCGTAGGGCTGGCCTAAAACGGTGCCGAAGGCGGTGGCCGCGAGCACGGCCAGGCGGAGGAAATGCATGGCGCGAGCGAAGCAAGCCGCGCGCCGCGGACAATGGGAATTTCCGCGGGAATGCGAGGCGTTGGCCGTGCCGGGCGCCGCGGATATTTTCGTCGCGACGGCGCCGCCGGTGTTTCAACCTTTTTTCCCGCGATGATTCTCTCGGTTGGCTGCTCCCTCCGCTACGACGTGCTCTCTCCCACTGCGGCGTTCACGTTCAACGTGCTCGTCAACACCGACGTGCAGCAACGGATCCTCGGCGAGCAGGTGACGTGCGTGCCCGAGATGCAGTCGGAGCGGGTCGCGACCTCGAAAGGCAACCGCGTCGTGCGTGTCGAGGTGCCGGCGGGCCCTTTTGAGTTGCGCTACACGGCCACGGTGGAAACCGCTTACCCGGTTCTGCCGGCGGAAATCGCGCACGAGAACCCGGGGCGTGTGCCGCTCAACATTCTCACCTACGCGTTGCCGAGCCGCTACTGCGAGAGCGACCGCCTCGCGCCTTTTGCGTGGGAGTTGTTCGGGCACTACACGAACCGCGCGGAACAGGTTCGGGCGATCTGTGCGTGGCTTGATGCCAACCTCACGTATGCGCCGGGCGCGAGTGATTCGCGCACCTCGGCCTGGGAGGTGTGGCAGACGCGCCGCGGGGTGTGCCGCGATTACGCGCATCTCGGCGTCGCCCTCTGTCGCGCGCTCACGATCCCGGCGCGCTACCTCGGCTGTTTTGCGGCGGGGCTCGAACCGATGGATTTTCACGCCTGCTTCGAGGCCTATCTCGGCGGGAAGTGGTATCTCTTCGACCCGACCGACAACATCGCGCCGGAAAACATCGCGGTGATCGCACGCGGCCGCGACGCGGCGAACTGCGCGCTCACGACGATCTTCGGCCGCGTGCAAGCGGGCCCGGTGCACGTCACCGCCGTGTCGGTCGCACCTCCCGCGCCGCCGGCTTCCTCCGACGCGGCGCCGCTGGCGACGCTTCCGCGCGTCGCGGAGGCGTCGTGACTGCACGCGGGCGAAACACCACGCGCCGGGGCGGAGGAACGGCGCGGCCGGCGCGCGGGGAATCGAGCGGCCGCCGGGCTGAGGCGCGGGTTACCGTTCGCGTCCGCTGACCTCGTGGTCGGCCACTTCCTTCAATTGCGCGCGGGCGATGTCGTCGCTTTGATCCGCCGGAATCCGCATGGAGTAGAAGCTGCGGTGAACGAAGACCAGGCCGATCAGGAGGATCAGGCCGCCGATGCCGTATTTGAGCGTGAGGTTGTCCATTTCCACGGCGATCTCGACGGCGAGCAGGCCGAACAGCGTGGTGAACTTGATCACCGGATTAAGCGAGACGGAGGACGTGTCCTTGAACGGATCGCCCACCGTGTCGCCGACGACCGTGGCGGCGTGCAGGGGCGTGCCCTTCTGCTTGAGCTCCACCTCGACGATCTTCTTCGCGTTGTCCCAGGCGCCGCCGGCGTTGGCCATGAAGATCGCCTGGAACAGGCCGAAGAACGCGATGCCGATCAGGTAGCCGATGAAGAAGAACGGATTGAAGAACGGCAGCGCGAGCGCGAAGCAGAAGATGACGATGAAGATGTTTACCATGCCGCGTTGCGCGTATTGGGTGCAGATGCGCACGACCTCCTTGGAGGCCTCGATCGAGGCGGCGGAGGCGTCGAGCTTCATGTGCTGCTTGATGTAGACGACGGCTCGATACGCGCCGGTGACGACCGCCTGGATCGAGGCGCCGGTGAACCAGTAGACGACGGCTCCGCCCATGAGCAGGCCGAGGATCGGTTCGGGGTGCACGAGCGAAAGCTTTTCGATGACCCCGCCGTAGGCTTGCTGGAGCAGCAGGATGATGCCGAAAACCATCGTCGTGGCGCCCACGACGGCGGTGCCGATGAGCACGGGCTTGGCCGTGGCTTTGAAGGTGTTGCCCGCACCGTCGCCCTTCTCGAGCTGGTATTTGGCGTTTTCGAAATCGGGCTTGAAGCCGAAATCGCGCTCGACCTCCGCGGCGATGCCCGGCCGGCCCTCGATCTGCGAGAGTTCGTAGACGGACTGCGCATTGTCCGTCACCGGGCCGAAGCTGTCGACCGCGATCGTCACCGGCCCCATGCCCAGGAAGCCGAACGCGACCAGTCCGAAGGCGAAGATCGGCGCGGCGAACTGGATGTCGGGCGGCATCATGCCCACGACGGCTGTGTGCTGGGAAAAGTGATACGCGCCGACCATCAGCAGCAGAATGACCAGTCCCATCCAGAAACCGGAGAAGTTGCCCGCGACCAGGCCGGAAAGAATGTTGAGCGAGGCGCCGCCCTGGCGCGACGAGGTAACGACCTCCTTGACGTGCCGGCACTCCGTGGAGGTGAAGACCTTGGTGAACTCCGGGATGAGGGCGCCCGCGATCGTGCCGAAGGAGATGATGGTCGAGAGCACCCACCAGAGCCCCTCGTGGCCGGGCAGGCCGGCGAGGAGGGCGTGGCTCGCGGCGAAGGTCACGAGGATCGAGACCACCGAGGTGATCCAGACGAGGTTCGTGAGCGGCTGCTCGAGATTGAAGTCCTTCGAGCCGCCGTAGAGCTGCTTGCTCATGCCCTCGTTGAGAAGGTAGCTGGCGAGCGACGTAATGATCATCAGGATACGCATGGCGAACAGCCACACGATCAGCGTGCCGCAGAGCACGGGGCTGGCGACGAGCGCGAGCGCGAGAAACGCGATGAGCGCCACGCCGGTGACGCCGTAGGTCTCGAAGCCGTCCGCGGTGGGCCCGACCGAATCACCGGCGTTGTCGCCGGTGCAGTCGGCGATGACGCCGGGGTTGCGCGGGTCGTCCTCCGGCAGGTTGAAGACGATCTTCATCAGGTCGGCGCCGATGTCGGCGATCTTCGTGAAGATGCCGCCGCAGATACGCAGGGCGGAGGCGCCGAGCGACTCGCCGATGGCGAAGCCCACGAAGCACGGCCCCGCGAGATCCGCGGGCAGGAACGCGAGGATCGCGATCATGAAGACCAGCTCGATCGAAACGAGCAGGAGCCCGACGCTCATGCCCGAACGCAGCGGGATGCCGAGCGTGCGCAGGGGGCTGCCCTGCAGGGCGGAAAAGGCGGTGCGGGAGTTGGCGACGGTGTTGATGCGGATGCCGAACCACGCAACGCCGTAGCTGCCGAGGATGCCGAGGATCGAGGAGGCGAGGATGATCAGCACGTGGTTGAACGACGCGCCGACCAGGCCGCCGAAATAATAGGCCATGCACACGGCGATGAGTCCCCACAGGCCGATGAGAAACTTCCCCTGCTGGCCGAGGTAGGTCTTGCACGTTTCCCAGATGATCTGGGAGACGGCGTTCATCGAGCGGTGCACCGGGAGGCGCTTGGTCTGGAGGTATTGCCACCAGCCGAACACCATGCCGAGGGCGCACACGCCCAGGCCGATCAAGAGAACAGTGGGGCCGCCCAGGGAATTATTCAGGAAGCGAACGGCCTCGAGGTCGGGAATCTTGATGTCAGCCTCGCTCGCGCGGGCGGTGAGGGGAGCAAACGCGGCCAATGCAGCCGCCAGAGCAGTTCTCTGCCAGGTTGTCGGGTGCGACATAGGGTAGGGGTTGAGCTAGGCGAACGATGCGCGCACACCGCCCCGCGGGCGAGCCAATTGTAAAAGAGCGCGGCGCCATGAGGGCCGGTGATCCAAACACCCGGTTGCGATAACCCCCGCTTAACCTTGCGCCCCAAAAAACCGCCGGGCTCTCGGATAGGCTCTCCGGTGAGAGCCGGATGCCGTCACTGTGCACGGTGTCCGAATTCCGGATACGCGCGTCCGCGGCGGCGAGGCCCGCAGGCCCGCGGCGCACGTGAGAGTTGCCGCGATGGAGGCCATCGGCCATGACACGTGGCGTATGTTCAAAAACCTCGTGATGACAGTGCTCGGGGCCGATCGCCCCGGCTTGGTCGAGATGATGGCAACGCAGGTCGCCGAGCATGGCGGCAACTGGCTGGAGAGCCGTATGTGCCGGCTCGGGGGGCAATTCGCCGGGATTGTCCGCGTGGAGGTGCCGGCCGAGCGGGCGGCGGACCTCGTCAAGGCGTTGCAGGCGCTTGAGAGCCGGGGACTGGTGGTGGCGCCGACCGACACGGCCGGACTGGAACAGGTGCCGGCCGGCACGCCCGCCGTGGTCGAGGTGGTGGGTCAGGACCGTCCCGGCATCCTGCGGCAAGTCTCGCGGGTGTTGGCGAGCCACGGGGTCAATGTCGAGGATCTCGCCTCGGGCTGTGAGCCGGCGCCGATGGATGCGGGGATGATCTTTCGCGCGACGGCCAGCGTCATCGTGCCGCCGGGAGTGACACTCGCCGCGGTGCGGGCGGACCTGGAAAGGATCGCCGCCGATCTTTTGGTCGACGTGACGCTGCGCGCGCCGTAGCGGCGCGCGCATGCAACGCCCGGTTTGGCCTGTGCAACAGGACAGGAACGGGCGTCGACAAGCGACGCCCCGCCGCCGCCGTTCGTAAGCTTCGTGGACGAGGCCCACGAAGGCCGGTCGGAGACCGGCCTCTACTTTACTTCGCGGCCGCCACCGCGGCGGCGAAGGCTTTTGCTTTGGCGGTGATCGCGGCCCAGTTCTTTTCCTTGAGGGCCTTGGCCTCAACCAGCGAACTGCCAGCCGCGGTAGCGAAGGCGCCCGCCTTGAGAAACTCGCCGACGTTATTCTCGTTCACGCCGCCGGTGGGCACCATCTCGACGTGCGGCAGCGGGGCCTTGACGGACTTGATGTAGCCGGGCCCGAAGAACTCGGCGGGGAAAATCTTCGCGGCGTCGGCGCCGGCTTCCCAGGCGTTGATGATCTCGGTCGGCGTGAAGGCGCCGCTGAAGACCGGCACGCTGTAGCGCTTGCACAGCGTGATCACGTCGGGCCGCAGGGCGGGCGTGACGATGAACTTGGCGCCGGCGAGGATGCCCGCGCGCGCGGTCTCGGCGTCGAGCACGGTGCCGAGGCCGAAGAGGAAGTCGGGCAGCTCGGCCGTCGCCTTTTCGAGCATGCGGATCGCGCCCGGGGTTGTCATGGTCAGCTCGATACTGGTGAGCCCGCCATCGGCGAGCGCTTTGGCGCAATCGAGCAGGCCGTCCGGCGAATCGGCGCGGATGAGCGCGATGACCTTCTCGGCTTTGATCTTGGAGAGAATAGCGTCCTTTTTCATGGGGGAATTCCGATTAAGGCCTGCGCCGGGGCGGCGCGAGGCCAGAAACGACGCCGTCGGTGGACGTTAAGCCACGAGGGTGAATCCCAAACGCCAAGGGTACAGACGCCAAAAATTCCAGGATCCCAAGTGACCAGATCCCAAAAGAACCGGTCGCGGAGCGGCACTCTTTTGGGAATTGGAATTTGGCGTTGGGGTACCTCCGCCGCAGGCGGCGTTACTGCTTCGTCACCATGCCGGTGAGGCGGGTGGAGTCGTAGCTGTAGCTGCCGTTGGCATCGACCACAAAGTCGATGATCGTGCCTCGCGTGATCGTGATGTTGGGCACTTCGTAGGTGATTGCCTCGGTGGGGGAGAGGAAGCGGGTATACACCTCGCGGTCGTCGACGAAGATGCGCACGTAGACGCCATTGCCGCGGCCGTCGAGGCGCGACGCTTCGCCGGAGAGGATGACCGTACCCGTCTTGTCGCTCACCCAGCGGCGGACGGCCCACGCGGTGGTGGGGTGCACCTGCCCGACGGTGATGAAGTTGTTGAGGCTGGCGCCAACCCAGCGGTAGTTGTCGCCGTTCCACATCTTCCAGGTCATCGGCAGGAAAAGCGCGGGGCTGTAGGTGCCGCCCGAGGGAACGGTGGCCGAGCCGTAGTACCAGCCGTAGAGGCCCTGCGTCTTGGAATAGCCGGCCGTCGAGTCGGCGAAGAGCGTCGTGTTGACCTCCGCGAACGATTTGATGTCGCCGCTGACGTACTGGACGTGTTTATCGAGGTCGAGGGTCACGAAGCCGTTCACGGGAGCGATACTCCGCGCATGGCCCATGAGATCGGTGACGGTGAGATTGCTGGCGGCGCCGATTTTGACGGTGACGGGCTGGAGCGCCCACATCGGGTAGAGCTTGGCTGAACCCTTCAGGAACTTGAGGGCATAGGTCGAGGGCGAGGTGTTGGCGACGCGCCATTCGAAGCGGGCGTTGGTGAGCTGCCGGATGGCGGTGGCGTAGGCCACGTAGGTCGGGTGGGGCGTGTGCCTGCCTTTCGGATCGTCGTGGGTGGCGAGGAGGCCGCGCAGGGGAAACACCGGGTCGTCGGTCGAGAGGTAATAGTACATGCGCTCGACCTTCTGGCTCAGCATCAGCGGAATCATCTGCGCGAGGTAGCTGGCGCCCTCGTATTGTTTTTCCACGGTGTCGATCGCCAGGCTGAACTCGCTGGCCCAGATCGGTTTCTCGGCACCGTTGTTATAGGATTTGATCAGCTCGCGCAGCTCGGCGAGTTCAACGTCCACGCCGGCGGCGAAGCCGCGGTAGGGATGCACGGATACGACGTCGAGGTACGGCATCGCTCCCTGAATGAACAGATTTTGAAGAAAGCCGTGGGCGATGGGAACGGTGGCGCCGGCGACGATCTTCACGTCAGGCCGCACGGGCTTCACGGTCTCGTAGACCTTCTTGAGCAAGAGCGAGTAGTAATAGGGTTTGTTGTCCCTGGCCGGACCGTCGACGTAAGTGCCGCCGTTGACCTCGTTCCACACCTCCACGGCTTTGAGCTGGCCGCCATATTGCGTCACCAGGCTGCGCGCGTAGTTCGCGAAGCCCTGGCGGCCGCTCTCGGTGTAGGGGAGGACGCAGTCGCCTCCGTCGTAGAGGGCGTTGCCCCAACCGAGTGTGAGGAGCGGCTGGAGCCCGGCGCTGGCGGCCTCCTGCATGAACCGGGTGTAGGGCGCGGGGTAGGTGTACACGCCGCGAGTGGCCTCCAGCGTCGCCCAGTAATGGTCATCGCGGAAGTGCTTGATCCCGGCCCGGGCGAGCAACGCGAGCGGTTGGGTCGAGAGGTATTGGGCGTAGTGGGTTTGCGCGCCCCAGGGGGCCGTGGCGCCGAGCGTCGAGGCGTCGAAGGGCGTGAGCACCGCAAGCGTCGTTTCTTTCGTGGAAAGCACGCTGCCGTTCTTCTTTTCGGTCAGCCGCAGCTCGAAATAGCCGACGCGACCCAGGGCCGGGGCGACGGAGGCGGAGCCGTTAACGGGCGTGATGCTGCCCTCTTTCACCGTGGCGCCGAAGAAATCCTTCACCGACCAGGCGACTTCGTCGCCTTCGCAGCTGAGCGGGATCTGGACGGTCTCGGTCGTGAGAAAGACATTGCCGAGCCGGGCCTGGCCCAGGGTGATCGTTGCCCGCGCCGAGGGTAGGGCGACCACCGCGAGGAAGGCGGCGCTGGCGAGGACGAGGTGACGGAGGAGGGATTTGATCATCGTGGTAAAAAGGCGGTGGTCGGCCCGCGGCTGGCCCAGACGCTCGGATGGGCCGAACGCGCGCGGCGCGTACCTGAATCCTTCTTCGGCTCCCACCCCCGCCGTCCCGCGGGAATTACCGAAATTTAGCGACCACTGCCGGGTCTCCGGCGGATGGATACGCAAGATCACGCACCGGCACTCCGTCGTCCGCCCGCGCCGGCATGAGCCAAGGAGCGAATGCGCCTTACGGCTGGCGGCTCACCATGGCGGTGAACTTCGTGGCGTCGTAACTGTTGTTGCTCCCCTGATCGACGGCGAAGTCGATCGTGCTGCCGGCGGCGATCACGACGTCGGGCACCGTGTAGGTGAAGGATTCCGCGGGCGCCACGTAGCGAGTGTACACGGCCACGCCGTCGACAAAGATGCGGATATTCACGCCGTCACCCTGGCTCGCGGAGCGTCCGACCTCGCCGGAAAGGGTCACGGTGCCCGGAATCGTGCTGACCCAGCGACGAATCGTCCACGCACCCGTCGGGTGTACCTGGTCGGGTGTGATGAAGTTGTAGGAGTTCGAGCCGACCCAGCGATAATTGTCGCCGCTCCAGATCTTCCACGTCATCGCCTGGAACTGCGCCGGGGAGTAGCTCGTGCCCGCGGGCACGCTGGCGAAACCATAATGCCAGCCATTCAGCCCCTGGGTCTTCGAGAAGCCGGAGGAGGAGTCGGCGAGGAGCGGGTTGTCGATTTCCACAATCGCGCCGACCGGGCCGCGGACGTACTGCACGTCTTCGGTGAGCGTGAGGGTGACGATGCCGTCGACCGGCGTCAGCGTACGCGCGCCACCCATCATGTCGGTCACCGTCAGCGGGGACGACGTTTGCAGGTCGACGGTGATCGGGCGGACGGCCCAGAGAACGTGCACGGGCGTCCCGGCTTGCTGAAAGCGGAACGCATAGGTGGAGGGCGACGTGCCGGCGTGGCGGCTGTGAAACGTCGTGCCCGAGAGCTGCCGGATGAGGTTGGCGTAGGCGACGTAGGTCGGGTGCGGCGTGTATTTGCCCTGCGCGCTCGTCGCAGAGCTGAGCAGGCCGCGATAGGGAAACGTCGCATCGTCGAGCGCGAGGTAATAGTAAACGCGTTCGACCTTCTGGCTGAGAAGCAGCGTGACGATCTGCGCCAGGTAGCCCGGCGCGTCGTATTGCTCGGCCGGCGAGTTGACGGACATGCTGAATTCGCTCGCCCAGATCGGCTTCTCGACGCCGTTGTTGTAAGTCTTGATGAGCTCGCGAAGCTCCGCGATGTCGATCTCCACGCCGGACGGCGTGCCGCGGTAAGGATGCACCGAGATCGCATCGAGGTAAGGCATCGCGCCCTGCATAAAGACGGCGCGGAGGAAACCATGGGCGACGGGCACGGTGGCGCCCGCGACCACCTGCACGTCGGGCCGCACCGCTTTGACGGCCTCGTAAGTGTCCCGCAGCATGAGCGAGTAATAGTACGACTTGTTCGTCGTGGCCGGACCTTTGATGAAGGTGCCGGCGTTGTACTCGTTCCACACCTCGACGGATTTGAGCTGGCTGCCGTACTGATTGAGGAGGCTGACGGCGTAGTTCGCATAACCCTGGCGGCCGCTGTCGGTGTACGGCGCAGTGAAGGCGCCGTTGTCGTAGTCGTAGAACGGATTGCTCCAGTCGAGGGTGATGAACGGGCTGAGGCCCAGGGCGTCGGCCGCGGCCATGTAGTTCGTGAACTTGGCCGGGAAGGTGTAGGTGCCGGGACTGGTCTCGATCGATTGCCAGTATTGCTCGTCGCGAATATGCCGAATGCCGGCGAGGGCGAGCAGCGGCATCACATCGGGATTGTTATACTGCGAGAAATGCGTCTGAACGCCGAAGGGCGACTCCTCGGCCGCCGGCGCCTCAAAAGGCGTGAGGACGGCAAAGGTCGTCGTCTTTTCCGAGAGGACTGCGCCGCTGCTCTTCTCGGTGAGATCGAGCTCGAAATAGCCGGGACGGCCAGGCGCGGGGGCGATCACCGCCTCGCCGGCGGCGGGTGTCGTGCTGCTCTGTTCGATGACGTTGCCGTCGTAATCGGTCACCGACCATGCGATTTCATCACCCGCGCAGCGCAGCGGAATCTCCACCGTTTCCGTGGTGAGAAACACGTTTCCCAAGCGGGCCTGGCCCAGCGTGATCGCTCCATGCGCGACGGAGGGAACGAGCGCCCCGCACGCGGCGGCGAGCAAGAGGAGGAACGGGCGCGACCACGAGAGCGGATGCGACCGGGACGAAAAAGACGATGTAGTTGACATGATAATACGCGGCGGTCCGCAGACGGCGGGAGCGTGGCGGTGCGAGGGTGTGAAGTGGACGAACCAGCCTGGTGCACCGCGGAGCCACGGCCATGGGGCCGGGCTGTAGTTGTGTTGAGGCCCTTTCGGGCCGAGGCTCTCCAGTGGCCCTCTGCTCATCGGCACGGCGCGCGCCCGATAAAGAGGGTATGTTCACCCCGACGCCTGCGCGTTTGCGCGCAATGTCCTTTCGCGCCGAAGGTCAAAAGCCGACCCGGGCGGAGCAACCCGAGCGAAACCGGGGTGTTTGGGCAGGCCTGAGGCCCGCGACGGTCGGTGCGGGCTCCGAATTCTCGCGTCAGCCCGGCGCCCGCCCTCGCGAGACCGCCAACTCTGGTCGCAAGCCGGCCAAACCCGACCAGCGGGCTGGAAGGTTCCGCTCGCGGGCTCGCCTTTTTGCTTGCGGCACCGTTTCACGCGCGTAGTAAGTCCCGCTCTTCGCGTGACGACGCAGTCCGTGATGGGTGTTCTTTATCGCCTGCCTGGCCTTCCTTCCTCCCGCGGAGGGACCGAAGGCCGGGGGCAACAAAGACGCACATCGCAGTCAGACGACGTTACGCCGGAAACCGTGAGGAATTGCCCGGGTGGTGGAATTGGTAGACACGCAGGTCTCAGAAGCCTGTGCCTCACAGCATGCGGGTTCGAGTCCCGCCTCGGGCACCATCGCCGTTTTCAGAGGGAAAACGGCCCGTTTTCGGCAAACGGACACAACGGAAGGGCCGGACAGGCCTGGCTTCACGCGCGACCGGGTGGAGGTACTGCGCACGCGACCGGTTTCGGCGCAGACACGAAAAAACGACATCAACCGGGGATCGTGCGCTGCTGTCGCGCGGATGACTTGCCGGGCCCGGGGCTTGCGACGGGCTGTGATGGCGAAGCGGGTGGGGGCCAGGACATTAGCGGCAAAATGGAATTGCGTTCGGCAGGTTGGACTCGCGTTGCGGCGCGCCGCCATGCGAAGACATGCGCCTTTCCGTCGTGCGTTTCTTATCCCGCCCCAACCCGCCGCCGTCATCGATCTTTCGCACCCTTGCCCGGCGGGCGCCGGTCGTGGTCGCGAGTTGGCTGCTCGCGGGCGCGGGGGTGATGATCTTCGGAATGCTCAACGCCTGCCGGCCGGCCTCTCCGGCGGGTGGCGCGCCCGCGCCGCGGGTGGCTGCGGCTTGGGGACAGACCTCCGAGTCCTGCCGGCCTTGTCACGCGGAGATCCACGCCGCCTGGCGCGGCACCGATCATCAGCTCGCGAATCGCGTGATCAGCCCGGAATACGACGAGGCGGCGTTCACGCCTGCCCGCCGCGTGGAGGATGGCGGTTCGCGTTTCGAACTCGGGTGGGAATCCTCCCGCCCCCGCATGACGGAGGCCTTGCCCGATGGGTCGCAGGTCGAGCGTCACCCGGAGTTCGTTTTGGGCAACAAACCTTCACGGCAGATGCTGGTGCCGGCGGCCGGCGGACGCTGGCAGCCGACCGACTTGGCCTGGGATCCCGCGCGGAAGGACTGGTTTAATGTCTTCGGACAGGAGGGGCGCCGGCACGGCGAATGGGGACACTGGACCGGCCGGGGCATGAACTGGAATTCGATGTGCGCGCACTGCCACATGACCGGTTATCAAAAAAACTACGATGCGCCGGCCGACCGCTACGCCTCGAGCTGGGTCGAGCACGGGGTCGGCTGCATCCAGTGTCACGGCGCGATGCCGGCGGATCACAATCGTACCAAGGAAACCGGATACAAGCCGCCGCCCGATGCGTGGACGCATGACCGGGTTCGCGCGATGCAGACTTGCGCTCCCTGCCATGCGCGCAACGAGCAGCTCACGCTCGATTTTCAGCCCGGCGACTCCTACCACGACCACTATCGCGTCACGCTACCGGTCGACCCGGCGGTGTATTATCCCGACGGCCAGCAGCGCGACGAGGATTTCAACTGGACCTCGGTGCTGCTGAGCCGCATGGGACACGCCGGCGTCACCTGCATGGACTGCCACGATCCGCACACGACGAAGACGATCCTGCCGGTCGAGAACAACGCGCTCTGCATGCAGTGCCACGCGGCTCCGGGGCGGGTGGCTCCGGCGACCGGAATTGCCGCGCCGGTGATCGAGCCGACGGCGCACTCGCACCACGCCGAAAACTCCACCGGCAACCGCTGCGTGGAGTGCCACATGCCGACGACCAACTACATGGTGCGTTCGCCGCGGCACGATCACGGCTGGCTCAAGCCCGATCCTTTGCTAACCAAGGAGCTCGGCATTCCCAATGCCTGCAATCGCTGCCACGCCGACAAGTCCGTCGACTGGGCGATCCAGGCCGCGGATACATGGTACGGTTCCAAGCTCGAGTCGCGGCAGCGGGTGCGCGCCCGAGCCGTCGCCGCGGCGCAGGCCGGCGACGCCGATGCGGCCGGCCGGCTGTTGGAACTTCTCCGGACCGAGGATATTCCGGCCTGGCGGGCGACGATGCTCGATCTCATGGCACCTTACGCCGGCGGGAATACGGCCGTGGTCGCCGCCGCCCGGGCGGCGCTCGGGGAGACGGACCCGCTGGTGCGCGCCGCCGGGGCGCGGCTGCTGGGCCAGCGGCCGGAGGCCCGCGAGTGGCTGCGCCCGTTGCTCAACGATCCCGTGCGGCTCGTGCGGCTCGACGCGGCGTGGACGCTCGCCGACGAACTGCCGGCCGACTCCGCGATCGCGCGCGAGTTTGACGCCTACCTGGCGGTGTCCGCCGACCAGCCTTCGGGACAGGCGCGGCTGGGGCAGCACCTGGCCAACCTTGGACGCCTCGCCGAGGCGGAGGCGGCGGTGCGGAAGGCGGCGGCATGGGATCCGTTTTCGTCCCAGATTCTGGATACGCTGGCGCTGGTCCAGCAGGCGGCGGGAAGGCCGGGGGAGGCTGCGGCGAGCTTTTACCGCGCGGGTCAGCTCAACCCGCAGGATCCGCGTCCGATGGTCCACTCCGGCCTCGCTTACGCGGAGGCCGGGCGCATGGCCGAGGCAGAGACGGCGCTGCGCGAGGCCGTGCGTCGCGATCCGGCGCAGCACCGGGCGTGGTACAATCTCGGCCTCCTGCTGATGCAGACCGGGAAGCCCCAGGATGCCATCGCGGCGGTGAGCGCGGCCGAGAAGAGCGGGCCGGCGGTGGCGGATTACCCGTATGCGCTCGCCACGATGTATTACCAGACTGGTGACAAAGCCGCGGCCCAGCGTGCGGCGGAACGGGCGATCGCGCTGGATCCCAACCGGGCCGACGCGCGGGCGCTTCTCGAGGCGCTGAAGCGCGGCGGGTAGGGACGGGGGCGGCGACCCAAAGGAGTGACGGCGCCGTGGGCCTTTCTTGTGGGTCGGGCTTTGCGCCCGACCTTGGGGCCTGGCCAAGCCGTCGGGCATAAGCCCGACCCACCGGCCCCATGGTCCGGGCGGGACCGGCAGCTACTTCCTGACTGTCGTTTCGGTCAGGCGGTGTGCTTTCTCGAGGCGCAGGTCGCGGGAGGAACTGCCGACGGAGATCGTGAAGTCGCCGGCCTCGGCGACCCAGCCGTGCTGCGCGGGATCGTAGTAGGCGAAGGCATCATGTCCTAGCGGAATGGATACGATCTGTTTCTCGCCCGGCTTCAGCGACACCTTCTTGAAGCCCTTGAGCTCCTTCGCGGGGCGGGGGAGCCGCGGGCTCGCCTGGTGCACGTAGACCTGGGGGACCTCCGCGCCTTCGCGCGTGCCCGTGTTGGTGAGCTCGAATTCGGCGTTCACGAAGCCGCTGCCGTCGGCCGCCGGCACGAGCTTGAGTCCGGAGTAGGCGAACGTGGTGTAGGAGAGGCCGTGGCCGAAGGGAAACAGGGGCTCGATCGCTTTCGTGTCGAACCAGCGGTAGCCGACGAGCAGGCCTTCGACGTAGCGCACCACGCCATCCTTGCCCGGGAATTCTCCGAGCGCGTGCGCGGGGGAGTCCGCGAGTTTTCGAGGGAACGTGCACGGCAGCTTGCCCGACGGGTTCACGTCGCCGAAGAGGACCCGAGCGAGCGCGTTGCCGCCCTCCATGCCCGAATACCACGCCTGCAGGACCGCCGGCGCCTTTGCAAGCCACGGCCCCATTTCCACGGGCGAGCCGCTCACGAGCACCACGATCGTGCGCGGGTTGGCGGCGATGATGCGCTCCAACAGCGCGTCCTGGCCGTAGGGGAGCTTCAGATCGGCCCGATCCCAGCTTTCCGAATCGTTGTGCCGGTTGTGATTCAATCCGCCGACGAAGATCACCACGTCGGCCGCACGCGCAATCGCGACCGCACGTTCGGCCAGCTCCGCCGCGGACAGGGGGGGGGCCGACACCGCCGGCTGGTTCTGCTCTTTCTCGGGCGGTGCATCGTAACCGAGCGCGTAGCTCACGTTCACCTGCCGGCCGGCGCGCGCGATGATGCCCGCCAGCGGCGAAATCTCGTAGAAGGGCTTCACCTCGGAGCTCTGTCCGCCGTGGCACTGCAGGCGCGTCGCGTTCTCGCCGATCACGGCGATCGACTTGATTTTCGCGAGGTCGAGCGGCAGCGCGCCGCCGTGGTTCTTGAGCAACACCATGGCTTCTTCCGCGACGCGGCGTGCGGTGTGCTGGTGTTCCTTGGTGTTAATCGCGCCAGGTGCGCGGCCGTCGAGGATGCGGGTGGCGAACATCACGCGCAGGTTGCGCCGTACCTTGTCGTCGAGCACGGTCATCGGGATTTCCCCCCGGCGCACGGCCGCGGCAAACGGGGCGGCGAGAAAATAGTCGGCGTAGGCGCGGTTCTCGGTGCCCATCTCCAGGTCGAGCCCGCCGATGGCGGCGCCGCGCGTGTCGTGCACCGCATCCCAGTCGGACATCACGAGGCCCTGGAATCCCCATTCGCCCTTGAGGACGTCGTTGATCAGGTAGTCGTTGTGACAGCAAAAGTCGCCGCGCAGTTTGTTGTAGGCGCCCATCACGGTCCAGACGCCCGCCTCCTGCACGGCGGCGCGAAAGGCCGGCAGGTAAATTTCGCGGAGCGTGCGTTCGTCGACCGCGACGTCGATCCAGCCGCGGTTGGTCTCCTGGTTGTTCACGGCGAGGTGCTTCACGCACGAAGCCACATCCTGGGATTGTTCGCCGCGGATGTAGCCGACGGCCATGCGGGCGGTGAGGAAGGGATCCTCGCCCATGTATTCAAAATTCCGGCCGCACAGGGGCGTGCGCATGATGTTCACCGCCGGTCCGAGCATGATGTGCTTGCCGCGCGCACGGGCCTCCGCGCCGATGACCGCGCCCTCGGCCTGCGCGAGGTCGGGATTCCAGGTCGCGGCGAGGGCGATTCCGGAGGGAAAGCAGGTCGCAAAATCATTCGTGTTGCCGGCCGGCGCCCAGCTGTCGGGGCCGATCTCCTCGCGCACGCCGTGCGGGCCATCCGAAAGCCACCTGCGCGGCACGCCCAATCGCGGGACTCCCGCGGTCGTGAACTTCGAATCGGCGTGCAGCAGCGCGATTTTTTCCTCGAAGGTAAGGCGCGACAGCAGGTCTTCGACGCGAGCCTCGAGCGGCTGCGCCGGATCGAGGTAGGTTGGCCGCGGTTCCGCCGCGCGCAGGCTGGAAACGCCGGCTGTAACGAGAACGCCGATACACAGCGCGGTTGTCGCAAGGGTGGATTTCATAGGGAGGAGTTTGCCAGGGGCGGAGTCGAAGAGCGGCGCGCGCATCCTTCCGCCACGCGGGTCCGGCGCGTGCGTGGCGCCTGCTGTCAGGCGCTCAGTGCTCAACTGAATTGTTATGGCTGGGTCCAATCAGCCGGAGTGCTGCGATCGCCGGCATCGCGGACCGGCGCGGTCCGCGATGCGCGGACGAGCGCGTCGAGCTGGGCTTTGAGTTGCGTCGCGATCTCCGGATGCTGCGCAGCGACGTCGGCCGTCTCGGCCGGGTCGGCCTCCAGATCATAGAGTTGTCCCGGGGGGGCGATGTCATTGGCCGCCGGCGCGGAAGCCGAAGCCGGCCGGTCGATGAACTTCCACCGGCCCGAGCGCAGGGCCAGTTGGAACGCGGCGGCTTTCAACACGATCGATTCGCGGATGGGCCGGCTGCCGTCGGTGCCGAGGAATGCGGGCAGCAAATTAAAACTGTCCTCGGCGGCGTCCGCGGGCAGCGACTGTCCGGTGAGCGCGGCAAAGGTCGCGATCATGTCGACCAGCGACACGAATTGCGCGCTCGTGGCGCCGGCCGGGATTTTTCCGGGCCAGCGGGCGATCAGCGGCATGCGCACGCCGCCTTCA
>DASWVO010000287.1:0-2769 GCA_036406235.1 Opitutaceae bacterium | reverse complement strand
GCGAGTTCACCGTCCGGGCCGCGGATCGACTTGATGCGCGCGGGGAACCCCGCCGGCAGTGCGACCACTTCATCGCCCGGCTTGAAGACGCCCGCAGCCACACGGCCCGCGAAGCCGCGGAAATCGTGGTGCTCGTCGTTGTTGGGCCGAATGACGGTCTGCACCGGGAAACGCGCGTCGACGTGGTTGTGATCGCTGCCGATGTAGACGGTCTCGAGCGTGTAGAGCAGCGGCGCGCCCTGATACCACGGCATGTTCGTCGACTTTTCGACAACGTTGTCGCCGTGCAGCGCCGAGATCGGAATGAACTTGATGTCGGGCACATCGAGGCGCGACGCGAAGCGCGAGAACTGCGTGACGATCTCGTTGAAGCGGGCCTCGGACCAGTCGACGAGGTCCATCTTGTTCACGCAAACCACGAGGTGCGGGATGCGCAGCAACGACGCGATGAACGAGTGGCGGCAGGTCTGCTCGACGACGCCCTTGCGCGCGTCGACGAGGACGATGGCGAGGTTGGCCGTCGAGGCGCCCGTCACCATGTTGCGCGTGTATTGGATGTGGCCGGGCGTGTCGGCGATGATGAATTTGCGCTTCGGCGTCGCGAAATAGCGATACGCGACGTCGATCGTGATGCCCTGCTCGCGCTCGGCGCGAAGGCCATCGGTGAGGAGCGAGAGGTTGAGGTGCTCCTCGCCGCGCTGCTCGGTCACGCGCTCGAGGTTCTCGAGTTGGTCGTCGAAGATCGCCTTCGAGTCGTAGAGCAGACGGCCGATGAGGGTGGACTTGCCGTCGTCGACGGAGCCCGCGGTGGTGAACCGCAGGAGGTCCATGGAAAGGTAGTGAGAGTCGGTGGACATGATTGAAAAATGACCAAAGCCCAATTGACCAATGTCCAATGACCGTCCGAGGTCGTGCCTCATTGGTCATTCGTCATTGGTCATCGGAAAGTTTAAAAATACCCTGCCTTCTTGCGGTCTTCCATCGCGGTTTCGGAGCGCTTGTCGTCGGCACGGGCCCCGCGTTCGGTCACGCGTGCCGAGGCGACTTCCTGGATGATGTCGGCCAGGGTGGACGCATCGCTCATCACCGCGCCCGTACAGGTCGCGTCACCGACGGTGCGGAAACGCACGCGCTTCTGCTCATAGCGTTCACCGTCGACGAGCGTGATGAAGGGCGACTTCGCCAGCAGCACATTGTTGCGGTTCACGATCTCGCGGTGGTGGCTGAAGTAGATCGTCGGGATGCTCAGCTTCTCGCGGGCGATGTACTGCCACACATCCATCTCCGTCCAGTTGGAGAGCGGAAAGACGCGAAAGTGTTCGCCGACGTGCTTGCGGCCGTTGAAAAGGTTCCAGAGCTCGGGACGCTGGTTCTTCGGGTCCCACTGGCCGAACTCGTCGCGGTGCGAGAAGAAGCGCTCCTTGGCGCGCGCCTTTTCCTCGTCGCGGCGGGCGCCGCCGAGGCACGCGTCGAATTTGAATTCCTCGATCGCATCGAGCAGCGTCACGGTCTGCAGCGCGTTGCGCGACGGGTTCGGCCCCTTCTCCTCGCGGGCGCGGCCCGCTTTGATCGAGTCCTCCACGTAGCGCACGATCAGCCGCGCGCCCGTCTCCGCGACAAGTTGGTCGCGAAACGCGATGGTTTCCGGGAAGTTGTGGCCCGTGTCGATGTGCACGAGCGGGAACGGAAACTTCGCCGGCCAGAACGCCTTTTGCGCGAGCCGGACCATGACGATGGAGTCTTTGCCGCCGGAGAACAGCAGCGCCGGTCGCTCAAATTGCGCGGCCACTTCGCGCATGACAAAGATGGCCTCGTGCTCGAGCTGAGCCAGGTGCGTGAGGTTATAAGAGCTCATGTGGAAAGTTTCAGACGCGGCGCGAGGAACGCGTGCAGGCGCAACACTGAGGCCTCGGGCGACTCCGTCTCGGTGTCGATTACGAGTGCGCTTTCGCCGTCGGCCGGCGCCGCAAAGGACGAATCGCGACCCGTGAACTGCCCAACCTTTCCCGCCGCCGCCTTGGCGTAGAGGCCCTTCGGGTCACGTTGCGCGCACGTGGCGAAGGAGGCCGCCACGTAAACGTCCAGAAAATCATCGGCGCCGATGATGTCGCGCACCAGCGCCCGGTGCGCGCGTTGCGGAGTGATGAAGGAGCACAGCGTCACCACCCCGGCTTGGACGAAGAGTTTCGCCACTTCCGCGACCCGGCGCAGGTTCTCCTCCCGATCAGCGTCGCCGAAACCGAGGCCCCGATTCAGCCCGCTGCGGACATTGTCGCCGTCCAGAAGCGCCGTCGCGATCCCTTCCGCCGCCAGCCGTCGCTCGAGCGCCACGGCCAGCGTGCTTTTCCCCGATCCGGACAACCCGTACAACCACAGCACCCGCGCCCGGTGGCCGAACCGCGCCTCCTTTTCCGTCCGGGACAGCATGCGGTCATGGATCGGGTGCAGATTATCCGTGGCGGCCATAAAGTTTAGTTAGTTGATGGACTTTTATAAGTTAATTCGACGCCAGCAAGTAAAAACCCCCTGCAGTTTGGGGATTAAGGAATAAACCGCTGAGCTTCAGGCACTCCGAGCTCTTGCTCCAGTTCGCGAATACGTTGGAGCACCACCCCGGGCATGGCGGCCTCGAGCATTGCCGCCGACGCCGGAGCGCCGTCCCTGGATCGCGGAAGCGTCGGATAAAGTCGCACCAACCAGTCATAGGCCTCCCGCTTGCGGCCCATGCGGCGCAGCAGTTCGGCATGGATGCGAGCGGCGTAGTACGGT
>DASWVO010000286.1:0-1892 GCA_036406235.1 Opitutaceae bacterium | reverse complement strand
GATGAAGTATTCGAGGTTCGGGTATCCCTGCAGCAGGACAGAGCGGATGGTCTCCTCGAGGTAGGCGGCTTGGTTGAAGCTCGGCGTGACGAGGCTGATCCGCGGCCACGGCCGGCCGTCGGGCATCGTCGCGGGGAGCGGCGTCGTGGGCGTGGTCCAGGGCCAGCCGTCGCGGCCGGCAGCGGGGGCGGGCAAAGTGAGCGTGGAGGCGGGTTTCATGCGGCGAGGGAAGTGGACGGGAGATCACCGGCGGGGACGGCGGGGCGCAGGCTGCGTTTGACGCGGCGCGCGCCGGCGGTGAGCGCGGCGAGCCCGCGGCCGACGCTGAAGAGCGGGCTGTGGAACGCGTAGCCAGACGAGGCGAAACGGAGCTGGCGGATCCGCGCGTCGTAGACGGTGGAGCCGTTGCGCGCGTGGAGCGTGTGGTCGAGTCCGTTGGCCTCGAGGAATCCGGCCATGTTGGCGAGCCGGGCGGCGTACCCGGCGTGCATCGGCGCGTAGTCGGCGTTCACGAACAGCTCGTAGGGATCGAACCCGCGCGACAGCGAGCGGAACGGCACGGTGGGGATCCGATAGAACCCGGCCATCTCCGCGGTGCGCGAGTCGTGCGTGATGAGCACGGCGGGCGTGCCGGCGAGCAGCGAGAGGATGCTGCCGTGGATCCGCGTGCCGAGGGAGAAGGGGAAGCGGCGGAGCTCTTCAATCCACGGCGTGATGTCGCCGAAGCAGCGCACGCGGCCCTCGGCGAGCAGCCGCATGCTGAACCCGTCGCGGACCGCCCGCTGCAGGTCGTGCCAGGGCGCACGCGCCGGGTCGAGCGCGACGCGAAGGATGTCGCCCTGCGAGAACAGCACGGCGGGGTAGCGGCCGAAGAGCTCCGGCACCATTTTCGCGAGAAGCTTCTTGTTGCCGTTGACCGCCAGTTGGAAGTCGCCGCGGTCGACGGGCCGGCGCGTGACGGTGAAGTCCTGCAGGTTGCGGTAGAACGACGGGCAGCCGGTGACGTTGACGTTGTTGAACCCGAGCCGGCGCAGGCACTCGGCGGTGAACTCGCCGCGGACGCTGATCGACGCGCAGTGATCGGACACCGCGGCGAGGAAGTCCTTTGCCTCGGAGCGAATCTCGCGGAGGAAATCGAAGTTGTCCTCGCCGCCGGATTGCGCGCCGAGCCCGATGACGACGCACGGGATCCGCAGGCGGCGGATTTTCTCGGCGTAGAGCGGGAGCATCGGCCGGTAGTAGCGGGCGAGCCAGTTGGCGGCGGGCAGCACGAGGCAGTCGAACTGCTCGTTGAGCAGCTCGGGGGACATCGTCGCGTCGCTCGTGGGAAAGCGGTAGCGGTCGGTGGCGAGTTCCTGCTCGGGAGAGACGTGCAGGTACTTGAACACGGCATCGGCGAACAGCAGGTTGCCGGTGTTCAGGCCGAACGTGGCCATGGCGTCCGACCAGCTGGAGCCGTAGTCGAACGGCTCGTACGGGTGCTTGCCACTGTGAATGAGGATGCGACGGAACATGGAAAGGGGGTGGGCTAAACGCGAAGGCGCGAAGGCGCGAAGGGGAGGCGTTGAGAGCGCTGACGAGTCGCGGCGTAAAGCCGCTCCCACAGTAACGTGGGGAGTCGACGGAAGGTGGAAAGGTGTGGGTGCTAAACGCGAAGAGGCGATGGTGCGAAGGGGAGGCGTTGAGAGCTGAGGGCTTGGATCGGGCTGTGGGAGCGGCTTTACGCCGCGACTTGGCGGTCTTTCTTTCTCCTCTTCGCGTCTTCGCGTTTACGGGTTGGGACTCCAGGCATCGGTCATCGGACTGCGATCATCGGTCATCGGTCATGGGTCATTGGTCTTTGGTCCCTTGTCCCTGGTCTCTGGTCCTTGGTCATTAATCTCCCGCGCTCA
>DASWVO010000285.1:0-3716 GCA_036406235.1 Opitutaceae bacterium | reverse complement strand
GCGGGCACCTATCGCGTGATGATCCACGACCGGAACACGGTCGGTTTCTACATCTCACCGGGCAAGCACGGCCGCATCCATCGCGACAAGTACGCGGCACGAGGTGAGCCAATGCCCACCGCGATCGTCGTCGGCGGTGATCCCCTCACGTTCCTCATGGCGTGCAGCGAAGTCCCGTACGGCGTCTGCGAGTTCGACATGGTCGGGGCGCTGCGCGGAAAGGCACAGAAGATGGTGCGCGGCAAGGTCACCGGCGTTCCGTTTCCCGCGAACGCCGAACTGGTGATCGAGGGCTACGTGCATCCCACGCGGCGGCGCAAGGAAGGTCCCTTCGGCGAGTGGACCGGCTATTACGCGAGCGATGTGCGCGAAGAGCCTGTGCTCGAAATCAAGGCCATCTACCACCGCAACGAGCCGATCATCCTCGGCTGTCCGCCGTTGTGCCCGCCGGACGAGATGGCGCGTTACCGTGCCGTCACGCGTTCGGCGCTGCTGAAGCAGGAGATCGAGAAAGCGGGCGTGCCCGACATCGCCGCCGCGTGGGCGCACGAGTGCGGCGGCGCACGCATGCTGCTCGCAGTCTCGATCCGCCAGCGTTATCCGGGGCACGTGAAGCAGGCGGGGCACGTGGCGAGCCAATGCCACGTGGGGGCCTATGCCGGCAAGTACGTGGTCGTCGTCGACGACGATGTCGACGTGTCTAATCTCGAGGAATTGATGTGGGCCGTGACCACACGCTCGGATCCGGCCACGTCGATCGACGTCATCACCGGCTCGTGGAGCACGCCGCTCGACCCGCGGCTCGCGCCAGAAGACCGCGAGAAGGGCAACTACACGAATTCGCGCGCGATCATCGACGCCTGCCGGCCGTTCCACTGGCGCGACCGGTTCCCGCTGGTCAACCGCATGAGCCCCGAAGACATGCGCCTGGCAACGGAAAAGTTCGCTTACTTGCTGCAGTCCTGAATCTGACCCTCCTCGCGGCCGCCGAGCGACACGTTCCGGGCGCTATCGCCAGCGAGGAGCACCTACTCCCACTCAATCATCCACAGCTTCGGTAAGTCGTTGTCCGGCTTGAAGCTTGCCTCGCAACGCTTGAGTTTTACCGTCATTCTTACCGCCATTTTGACTGGGATCCCCGGAGCGCAGCTTCCACCATCGATCGACATTTATCGAGAACCATCGGCGCTTCCACAATCACTCGCTTTCGAGATCTATCGGGATCTATCGCGTCGCTGCCTGCGATCCCGCAGGTGGAAGCAGCCCCTCGGGCACTCGAGTCGAGAGCGACAACGCTCCGGCATCAAATGGCATAACGTCTTGTCGCATCGAATCTTTGTGGCAGATTTTTTACCGTCACGACGCTGCCGAACGAGCGCGTCGATCAGTGCGCATCCGTCGTCTCCTCCATCGCCTCCTTCCACGGCCTGATCTTCGCCAGCGTCTTCGCCAGGCCGGCCTTCGCGACCTCGGTATCGTAGTCCGCCTGCAGGCGCAGCCACCATCCATCCGAGAGCCCGAAGAAGCGGCACAGCCGCAGATCGGTGTCCGCAGTGACGGCGCGCCTGCCGGCGACGATCTCGCCGATGCGCTGCGCGGGGACACCGATCTCCTTCGCCAAGCGGTAGTTGCTCATGCTCAAGGGCTTGAGGAACTCCTCGGCGAGCATCTCGCCGGGTGACACCGGCTTGAGTTTCCTGCTCATGTCGTTCTGCCTCAGTGATAGTCCACGATCTCGACGTCTTCGGCGTCGCTTCCCGTCCAGCGAAAGCAGATGCGGAACTGGTCATTCACCCGCAGGCTCCACTGGCCCGCGCGATCGCCCTTCAGCTGCTCGAGCCGGTTGGCCGGCGGCGCGTGGAGATCCTCGATGCGGCGCGCGAGGTCGGGCTGCTTCAGCTTGCGCAGCGCCGGGCGCTCGAAATTGGCGAAGCGCGCGACGCGCCGCAGCTGGAACAGCGCCTCGGTGTCGGCGCACTTGAACGACCGGATCGCCACAGGCAGAATAGTAACGCATTGCGTGATTAACGACAAGCGTGATTATTGATGACCAGACCCGCTGCATACAGGCGGGCGTTCGCGCCGCGCTTTCGCCGGCATGCCTTCGGCTGGCGCTCGCAACCCGCCGCGCAGAGGGTCAGGGAAGCTAGCGCCGAGATCCAGAAGGTTGCGAGGAAAGACCCGGCATTGGCCGCTGCCGGCGCGGTCCTATTCCTGGAGAAGGTGTCGCCTGCGCTCGAACAGGTCGACGGTTCCTCCGGCGCCATCGGCACCGCTGTCAATCACGCGATCGAGACCTGCGCGACGATCATCGCCGCCGCGCCGGTCGACGACCGAACGCGAGATCAGTGGCTCGACCGGCTCTGGGAAGCGCATCAGAACGACGAGATCGCCTACATCGAACGGCTGGCCGACTACTGGGGCGAGCTTTGTGCATCGCAGACGCGCGCTTCTGCTTGGGCCGACAGACTGATTGATGCCGTCGAGAGCATGTGGGGTTCGAACCGGAACCCCGGAGGCTACTTCCACGGAACGATCGCCTGCCTGAGCGCCCTCTTCCACGCAGGGCGACATGAGGAACTGCTCGCCCTCCTCGACAAGGCGCCCCACTCGATGTGGCACTACCGCGAGTGGAGTGTCAAGGCACTGGTGGCCTTGGGGCGGAAGGCGGAGGCGATCCGATACGCTGAAGCAAGCCGCAGCCTGAACGACAACCAGATCGCGATCGCACGCGTCTGCGAGGAGATCCCGCTCTCGTCGGGCATCGCCGACGAGGCATACGCGAGATACGCGATCGCGGCCAACCAGGGGACGACGTTCCTTGCGACCTTCCGTGCAATCGAAAGAAGTACCCGACCCAGGCGTCAGCGCAGATCCTCGATGATCCGATCGCCAGCACGCCGGGGCAGGAAGGCAAGTGGTTCGCCGCGGCGAAGGATGCCGGACTCTACGACGAGGCGATCGCCCTCGCCCAACGGACGCCGTGCGACCCGCGCACGCTGACGCGGGCCGCTCGCGACTTCGCCGCCACGCAACCCCGGTTCGCCGTCGAGGCGGGGCTCGCCGCCCTGCGCTGGATCGCCGCCGGCGATGGCTACGAGATCACGGGTGTCGACGTACGCGCCGCGTGCTCGAGCACGCTGGCTGCCGCGAGGAACGGCGGATGGACCGACGAGATCGAGAGGCGAATCCGCGTGTTGGTGGATGGTCCACGATCGTCCGCCAAGGACCTCATTGCCGCGTCGCTTGGGACACGAACGATCTCGTGACCTTCGAGCCCGTACCTGCGAAGGCCGCAGCCATCCTCCTCACGGATAACGTGTTGCTCGCACGACAACATCGCTGTTGTTAGCGTGCCGACGCAACTTCGTCGTCCCGCCCCGGGGCGGCGCTGCTTCCGATATTCGACGAGATGGCGATGTTTGCTGTTCAGTGAAGATCACCCGTCCAGAAACCGAAAAGCGACGGCCTCAACCCTCATGCCGCGATCCGACATTTTTCCGCGGAAGTCCGTATCTGCAACCAAGGACCCTACGCCCATCCCTGTACCCATCGCCAACCAGACCCGAGGACACGATCACGGTGCTGTTGAACACTTCGTGAGGCGCTTCGCCCGTGCGGCGCCCCTTCCCTATCGCGGCCTGCACTACCATCAATCGACATCTATCGAGGACAGTCGGCGCTTCCACGATGGCCAGCTTTCGAGATCTATCGAG
>DASWVO010000284.1:0-44860 GCA_036406235.1 Opitutaceae bacterium | reverse complement strand
GGCAGCCCGGCGCCGGCCTTGGCGAGACGGCCAACTCCGCTCGCACGCGGGCCAAATC
This sequence comes from Opitutaceae bacterium, assembly GCA_036406235.1. Classification (GTDB taxonomy): domain Bacteria; phylum Verrucomicrobiota; class Verrucomicrobiia; order Opitutales; family Opitutaceae; genus DASWVO01. The sequence continues at coordinate 44,802 of DASWVO010000284.1, read as the reverse complement.
CGCTGGCGAATCGCACCCCCATCACGACCCGCGCGGAGATCGGGCCGTACCCAGAAGCGCCACGTTCAAGACAGCCTCCAGGTTTTTGCGCCGCCAAAACTTAGACGACGCCGTTCTGCAGGCACCAGCGCACGAGGCTCGCGACTTCGCGCACCCCGATCTTGTCCATGATGTTGGCCCGGTGCTTCTCGACCGTGCGCGCACTCAGATTGAGTTTGGCGGCGATCTCCTTGGACGAGAGGCCTCCCGCCACCAGCCGCGCCACCTCGAGTTCGCGTTCGGAGAGCACCGAGGGCTTGGCCTCGCTGGCGAGAGTGAGCGCCGCGGGAGAAATGGCCGTCGGATCCGGCGGCACATGCGCCGCGAAAAACATCCCGCCGGTCATCACGGTTTCGATCGCCTGCATCACGTAGTTGAGCGGCGCGGTCTTGTCCACGTAGCCCGCCACGCCCATCGCCATGAGCTGGCCGGGAAGTTTGCCGTCAACGTGGCCGGTGAGCACCAAAATGCGGGTCGGGGGCGAGTGGCGGCGAACTTCACGGATGATGTCGAGCCCGTGCTTGCCCGGCAGGTGCAGGTCGACCAGGAGCAACTCCGGCGGAGTGCGCAGACAGTAGTTTAGGCCCTCACGACCGTCGGAGAAGTCGGCGACGTTTTCCCAGCCCTTGTTCTTCTGCAGGGCTCGTTTCAGCAACTGGCGGAAAACCGTCTCGTCCTCAATCAACGCGATGTGCGGGGACGGCATCACCGGGACTGGTTTGGCGGGAGTTTGCATGCTCGCACATCGTTGTTACCTAATTGCGCGGGGTTGCCGCAAGCGTGCGTTTCAACAATCAACCGGCCCGGGGTCGGAGTTTTCACCGATCGCGTGAGCCCGGCCCTGTCGTCACCCGCGCGTCACACGAATCCGTCGACTCCGCCAGCGCGGCCGGCGTCACCGAACGCAAGCGACCCGCCAGCACCCGCCGCCAGCTCGCGCCCGCGGGACGCCCGCTTCCGCTGTCGCCAGACGAAGCCTGCATCAAGCGCTCGAAAAGCCCTGCGCAGGAGACGCGGGGCCCGGCGAAGTGGTCGTGCTTTTTCGGCATGCCGCGAAAATCGCAGATTCTCCCGCGGAACGGCAGAGGCAGGACGGCTTAATTGTGTTGGTCACAGTCCGCTCATTGCATAACTGTGCTTGTCGCCAATCCCACTCACTGCTGCTGCCGTCGCCCTCGGTTCTCGCCTACAGTCTCCGCCCTCCGCCGCCGCCACCATGATCCAAACGCTCACCCCACCGAAGAGCGACACACCGCTCTACGTCGGTCTCGCCGACTCGCTCCAGCAGCTCATCGAACAGGGCACGCTCCGCCCCGGCCACCGCGTGCCCTCCGTCCGCCGCATGTCGATCCAGCGCGACGTGAGCATCTCGACGGTCATTCAAGCCTACACGTTGCTCGAAAACCGCGGCTACCTCGAGGCGCGGCCGCAATCCGGCTACTACGTGCGGCCCCGTCTGCCCTTCGAGGCGCCCGAGCCGCGCATGGCCAAGCCGATGGCCAAACCGACCAACGTCGGCGTGAGCGACCTCGCGGCCGACATCATGAGTTTTTCGGTCGACCCGAGCTACGTGCCGTTTGGCGCGGCCTGCCCGGATTACACGCTGTTCCCGACGAAGAAGCTCGCCCGTCTCATGGGGGCCGTCGGTCGCGACGATCCGGCCCTGCTCGGCCGCTATGCAATGAACTGGGCCTACGACCCGCTCACGCGCGAGATCGCCCGGCGCTATCTGCAGGCGGGCGCCCCGCTCTCGCATGAGGAACTCGTCGTCACGCTCGGCTGCACCGAGGCGATCAACCTCGCCCTGCGCGCCGTCGCCCAGCCCGGCGACACCATCGCCCTCGAGACGCCCGCCTATTTTGGCTTTCTGCAGACGATGCAGAGCCTCGGCCTGCGCGCGCTCGAGATTCCCACCGACTCGCGCGAGGGGATCTGCCTCGATGCGCTGCGCGACGCGATCAAGGCCTGCGATTGCATCAAGGCCGTGCTCGTGATGCCGAGCTACCAGAATCCGCTCGGCTCGTGCATGCCCGACCCGAAGAAGGAGAGGCTCTACCAGCTCCTTCAGGACTACGACCTCGCCGCGATCGAGGACGACATCTACGGCGATCTGTATTTCGGCGAGCGGCGGCCCAAGCCGTTGAAGGCCTGGGACACCGACGGACGCGTACTGCTGTGCAGCTCCTTCGGCAAGACGCTCGCGCCGTCGCTGCGCGTCGGCTGGATCGCCCCCGGCCGCTACCTCGAGCGCGTCCGGCGTCTCAAGTTTACCAATACACTCGGAACGCCCGTCGTGCTGCAGAAGACCGTCTCCGACTTCCTGCGCAACGGCGGCTACGATCATCACCTGCGCTCGATCCGCCGCGCCTATCAGAACCAGGTGCACCTCTTCTCGCAGGCCATCGTGCGCTACTTCCCGGAGGGCACGCGGCTCTCGCGCCCGCAGGGTGGCTTCATCCTCTGGATCGAGCTGCCCGGCGGCGTCGACACCACGCGCCTGCATGCCGACGCGCTCAAGCACCACATCAACACCGCCCCCGGCCAGCTCTTCTCGGTGAAGGAGCGCTATCGCAACGCCCTGCGCATGAACTGCGGCATCCCGTGGACGGAGCGCATCGAGAGCGCCCTCAAAACGCTCGGGGACCTCGCAAAGAAGCAGCTGTCTTAAGCGAGCCGGTGGCCGGCGCGCCGCCGCCCCCCTTTTCCCATGAAACGCAATGTGGCGATCCTCGTCTTCGACGAAGTCGAAGTGCTCGACTTTGCCGGCCCGTTCGAAGTCTTCGCCGTCGCCGACGAGCTGCACGGCCACGAGCCGTTTCACACGTTCACCGTCGCCGTGAAGCCCGGCACCGTGCGCGCGCGCAACGGCCTGAAGATCATCCCGGATTTCAGCGTGGAAACCTGCCCGCCTCCGCACGTCCTGATCATCCCCGGCGGCGCCGGCACGCGCCCGCTCCTCGGGCAGCCCGCGCTGCTCGAGTGGCTCCGCTCCCGCGCGCGCCGGGCCGAGGTCGTGATGAGCGTGTGCACCGGCGCGCTGGTCCTCGCGCAGGCTGGCCTGCTCGACGGGCTGCGCGTCACCACGCACCACGAGAACCTCGCGATGCTCGCCGAACTCGCGCCCAAGGCCACGGTTGATGCATCGCGCCGTTTCCACGACAACGGCCCCGTCCTCACCGCCGCCGGCATCAGCGCCGGCATCGATTGCTCCCTGCACGTCGTCGCGCGCCTGCTTGGTCCCGCCGCCGCCGACACCACGATGCGCTACATGGAGTACGGCCCGCACGCGCAGGGCGCCTGACGGCGCCCGCGGTCCCCTTGGAGCGTGTTATGCACTTTTCCGAACGCACTCCCGTAGCGCGGTGCTTCAACCCGCGTTCGTTGCGCTCTCGAGCGCGGGCTGAAGCACCGCGCTACCTCGGGCAATCGCAGCCCAAAAGTCCATAACACCCTCCCGGTCCCGGCCCCCGCCCGACACTCTCATGTCTCCCGCCACCGCCACCCGCACCCAGCTCATCGCGGCCTTCGCCGCGATCTATCTGATCTGGGGCTCCACATACCTCGGCATCCGTGTCGCCGTCGAAGCGATGCCGCCCTTCGCCATGGCGGCGGGCCGCTTCCTCATCGCCGGCGCGCTTGTATTCACGTTTCTGAGACTTCGCGGCGCGAAGTGGCCGACCTGGCCGCAGTGGCGGGACAACATCATCGTCGGCACGTTCCTCCTGCTCGGCGGCAATGGACTCGTCGCCTGGGCCGAGCAGTTCATCCCTTCCGGCATCGCCGCGCTGCTCATCGGCGTCAGCCCGCTCTTCTTCGTTTTGACCGAGTGGGCCTGGCCCGGCGGCCACCGGCCCGGTGCGCTCACAGTCGCGGCGCTGCTCATCGGGTTCGGCGGCGTCGCGTGGCTTGCCGCGCCGTGGGAATCGTCCGCCACCGGCGGAGGGCTGCACGCGGGCGGCGTGATTGCGATTCTCGCTGGCTGCGTTTTCTGGGCTTTCGGCTCGATCTTCCTGCGCCACGCCCGGAACGGCGCAGATCCCTTCCTCGCTTCCTCGCTGCAGATGCTCGGCGGCGGCACGGCTCTGGCGATCGTTGCGGTCCTGCACGGGGACTTCGGCGAACTCGACCTCGCGGCCGTCACGCCGCGGGCCTGGATCGCATTCGGCTACCTGATCACGTTCGGCTCGCTGATCGGTTTTTCGACCTTCGCGTGGTTGATGAAGCACAGCACGCCGGCGCGGGTCTCCACGTATGCCTACGTCAATCCCGTGGTGGCCGTTTTCCTCGGCTGGCTGCTGCTCGACGAGCCGATCACGCCGCGCACGCTCGTCGCCTCGGCGATCATCGTCCTCGCCGTCGCCATCATCACGGTGCAGAAGAACAAGGCCAAACCGGCGCCCGCCGCGCCCGCTCGTCCGGCTGCGGAACTCGAGCTTCGGGAACCGCGGACCGAAGCGTCGTGACGCCCCGTCCCTCCGGCAGCCCGACCGTCACACGCCAGCCGCGGGTCCCCAATCGCCGGCCAGCCAGCGCTTGAGCGTCGCCGCGTCGCGCAAAAACGCCTCGGGCGCATCGCCCGCCACAAACTCCAGCAGGGCGTAGCGATCGCCCGGAGCGCGCTCGAGCTCGGCGAAAAACTCGCGCCAGCGCGCGGCCCCGTCGGCCAGCGGGTGACGTTCCTGCGCCGTGGGCCACCAATGAAACACGTGTGCGTTGCTCACCCGCGGCAGCACCGCGCGCAGGCCCGCCACGCACTCGGGGGTGGCTTCGCCGTTGTGCGGCTGCCAATACGTGAACACGTTCGTATGATCCACCTCGACGAGCAGCTGGCTCGCGGAGTCGTTCGTGTCGGTCAGCGTGCCCCCGTGAAACTCGGTGGAAATGCTCACCAGCGCGCGGGAGGCGAGGTCGCCGATGCGGCGCAGCTCGTGCACGATGCGCCAGCGCGCGGCATCGTCGGTTGCGTCCGACGCAGCCGTGCCGGGCCAGACGCGGATCGTCGGCGCGCCGAGTTCGACGGCCGTTTCGAGCACGCGCTCGAACGGCAGCCCCGCGCCCTCGCTCGCGCCCACCCGGTAGTAGCTCCCGTAGGCCGCCACGCGCAGCCCGGCCTGCTCCGTCAGCTCCCGCACCTCGCGCGCCCGCGCCACGTCGCCGGCAGGCACATGCACGTCGCCGCCCCACTCGATGCCGACCAGCCCGGCCTTTTTCACCAGGGCGACAATTTCCGCCGGCGCGTGCGGGCGGAACGTGACGGAGACCAGTCCGGGCCAGATCATGCCGCCACGCAAACGCGCCGGCGCGCGCACGACAACCGCGGAGCGGCCGCGTTGTAAGAATTTCACAGGGATTCCGTCTCCGGAAGCGTATGACCCGCTGCATGAAATCACTCCTCTCCCTGGCTCTTCTCGTTTTCACCCTGGGCGGCACCGCGCTGCGCGCCGGCGACCAAGCCGCTCCTGCCGCGCCGGCGGACTACCCGCTCACGACCTGCGTGGTCTCCGGTGAAAAGCTCGGCAGCATGGGCAAGCCCTACGTCCACGTGCACCAGGAGGAGGGCAAACCCGACCGCGTGGTCCAGTTTTGCTGCCGCGGCTGCATCAAGGACTTCAAGAAAGATCCGGCGCAATATCTCGCCAAGCTCGACGCCGCCGAAGCCGCGGCCAAGGCGAAGAAGAACTAACGCGCCCGACGCCTGGGTTCCTGTGGGTCGGGCTTTACGCCCGACATCGAGTTTCCCTCTGTCGGGCGCAAAGCCCGACCCACAAGCTGAGGCGCGCGCTGACAAGGGCCATTTCTACACCGCCTTCTTCCGTTCTTCATGCACCTCCGCCCCGCCCTTCTTTTCCTTGCTGCGCTCGCCGCCGTCCGCGCGCTCGACGCCGCGCCCGACGACGCCTCGTCAACGCTCTCGCTCGACACCGTCCTCGCTGCCGTGCGCGAACGCCACCCGGCCCTCGCCGCCGGCCGCACGGCGGCCGAGGCCATGCGTGCCCGCGTGGACGCCGAGCGCGCCTGGGAAGACCCAATGGTCGCGGGCAATTTTGTCCGCAACGACCAGCGCGAGCTGCTCTCCCACTCCGAATTCGAGCTGGAGATCGCCCAAGCCCTGCCGCTCTCGGGCAACAACCGCCGCCGCGCCCGCGTGGCCGAGGCCGAGGCGGCCGAGGCCCGCACGGCGGTGTCGCAGACGGAGTTGGAGCTCGTGAGCCAGGCCCGCCGCGCCTTTGTCGATCTGGCAACGGCGCAGGCGCGGCTCGGCGTCCTCCGGCGCACCGAAGAGGTGCTCACGCAATTGGCCGACGACCTCCGGGCCAAATATGCCGCCGGCCAGCGCGGCCAGTCGGAGGTCTTTGCCGTCGAAGTCGAACAGGTGATGTTGAAACAGGAGATTGCGACGCTCGAGGGTCGCAGCGCCGCTCTGCGCGCCCAGCTCAACACGCTGATGTCGCAGCCCGTGGATACCTCGCTCCCGCCGCTGCCGGCGCTCGCACTCGCAGCCAGCGACCGCGCGCTCGCCGATTACGTCGCCGCGGCGCGCCTGCGGCATCCGGAGCTCTCGATGGCCGATGCCTCGCTTGCGACCGCGGAGGCGCGCATCGATGTCGCCCGCGGCGCGCGGCGGCCCGACCCCGAACTGCGCCTGATGCTCAAGCGCATGAACGGTTCCAGCCGCGTCGTCGACGGCTACGACACCGGCGTGGCCGTGCGCGTCCCCTGGTTCAACGGCCGGAAATATCGGGCCATGGAGCGCGAAGCCCGCACTGCCCGCGCGGCCGCGGAGGAAGCGCGCGCCGCCAGCGAGCAGACCGTGCTCGGCCGCGTCGCCGAGCAATGGCACCTGCTCGAGGCCGCCCGCCAGAACGCCCGCCTCGCCCGTGAGCAGACGCTCCCGCTGGCCCAGCAGCAGCTCGCCGCCGCGCAACGCGATTTTGCCGTCGGCCGCATCCCACTCGGCGAATTGCTCGACGCTCACCGCAATGTGTTCCGCGTCGAGGCCGAGGTCTACGCCTCGCTCGGCGACTACCACCTCATGCTCGCCGATCTCGACGAAGCCGCCGGCCTCGTGCCTTCGCCGTAACCACTCTTCCTGTGGGTCGGGCTTTATGCCTGACATCAAACGCTCCCCTGTCGGGCGTAAAGCCCGACCCACACTGATTCCCGCTCCCTCAATGAACGCCAAAACCTTCACGCTGGTCCTTCTCACGGCCGCCGTCGCCGCCGGCGCCGGCTGGTTCGCCGCCACACGCGCGCACCGCCCGGCCGCGACCGCCGCCGCCAACGGCGAGCGCAAGATCAAGTTCTACCAGTCCCCCATGCACCCGTGGATCAAGTCCGACAAGCCGGGCAAATGCACGATCTGCGGCATGGATCTGGTGCCGGTTTACGAGGGCGACAAGGGCTTCTCCGAGGACGGCAACCTCGTGACGCTCGCCCCCGCCAGTGCCGCCGTGATCGGCGTGCAAACGAGCGAGGCGCGCCGCGCTCCGCTCGCGCGCACGCTGCGCGTCACCGGGGTCCTCGACGACGACGAGACCCAGCACCGCTATGTCTCCGCCTACGTGGAGGGCCGCATCGAAAAACTCTTCGTCAACACGATCGGCGAGGAGGTCGTCGCCGGCCAGCCGCTCGCCGTGCTCTACAGCCCGGAGTTTCTCGTCGCCCGCCAGGAGTTTCACGCGCTGGCGCGTCGCGACTCCCGTTCGCCGCTCCTCGCCGCCGCCCGCGAAAAACTCCGCCGTCTTGGTTTGCTGGATACGCAGATCGATGCCCTCGCGACCGCCGATGAAGTCACGACCAACACCGAGATTCTCGCGCCCAAGACCGGCACCGTCGTCGCCCGCGACGAGATGACTTACGAGGGCGGCTACGTGATGCCGGGCACGCGGCTCTTCACCATCGGCGACTTTTCCAGAATGTGGTTCATCTTCGACGCCTACGAGCCCGACCTCGCATGGCTGCGCGTCGGCCAGACCGTCGACGTCACCACGCCGTCGCGGCCCGGCGAAGTCTTTAGCGCGCCGATCGCGTTCATCGATCCCAACCTCAACGAAATGACCCGGACCGCGCGCGTGCGCGTCGTCCTCGACAACGCCGCGCGCCGCCTCCTCCACCGCCAGACCGCCTACGGCCACGTGAAACTCGACGCGGCCGAAGCGCTGGTCATCCCGCGCAGCGCCGTCGTCCGCACGCAGGCGCAGCCTCTCGTCTATGTGGCCAAAGGCGGCGAAGCCTACGAGCCTCGCCCCGTCCAACTCGGCCGCTCCGGCGACGCCGAAATCGAGATCCTCGCCGGCCTCCGCGCCGGCGAAAAAATCGTCACGCAAGGCGCCCTGCTCCTCGACGGGCAGGCCCAGCTCGCGCACAGCGCGGGCGGCGGGCATCAACATGGTGCGGCGGCGCCCGCGTCGCCGTCAGCCTCCGACGCGGCGGAGCCGACAGCCTCGCCCGGAACCGCCGCCGTGGTCGTCCTCCCGCGCGACTACGTTCTCGCCATCGCCGACGCCGCGGAGGCGCTCGCCGTCGACGATCTCGCCGCCTACGCGAAGCTCGTGCCCGCCCTGAAGGACGGCGTGCACCAGACCGGCGCCGCGCACGACACGTTGATGCCCCTCGCGCAAAAGCTCGTCGCGGGCCCCGATCTCGACGCCGCGCGCGCCGCTTTCGAGCCCTTCGCGACCGCCGTCGCCGATGTCGTGCGCACGCAGCCCGCCGCCGAACGCGGCGTGAAGATCTTCCAATGCCCGATGTCCCCCGTGCTCGGCACCGGCCGCTGGGTGCAGCGCGGCGACAATCTCCGCAATCCCTTCTTCGGCTCCGCCATGCTCGAGTGCGGCGAGGAGATCAAATGATCCAACTTGTGGGTCGGGGTTTATCCCCGACACGTCCCGCCGAGGCGGATGTCGGGCGTAAAGCCCGGCCCACAGTCCGACTTCGCCCACGACCCGCCTGATTCGCGCCTCCATGATCAACCGCATCATCACCTGGTCCCTGCAGAACCGGTTCATCGTCATCGCCGGTTTCCTCGCGCTCTGCGCGTGGGGCGTCGTCGCGCTGCGCACCGTGCCGATCGACGCCATTCCCGACCTTTCGGAAAACCAGGTCATCGTCTATGCCGACTGGCCGGGGCGCTCACCGCAGGAGGTCGAGGACCAGATCACGTATCCCCTTTCTGTATCGCTGCAGGGCCTCGCCGGGGTGCGCACGGTGCGCGCCACGTCGATGTTCGGCTTCTCGTTCCTCACCGTCATCTTCGACGACAAGATCGAGAACTACTTCGCCCGCACCCGCGTGCTGGAGCGGCTCAATTCGCTCGGCGACCTGCTGCCGCAGAACGTCGTCGCGCGCCTCGGGCCCGACGCCACCGGCCTCGGCTGGGTTTACCAATATTACCTCAAGGACGAATCCGGGAAACACGATCTCGGCTCGCTGCGCGCGTTGCAGGACACGTTCATCCGCTACCAGCTCGCCGCGGTTCCCGGCGTGGCCGAGGTGGCGAGCATCGGCGGCTTCGTGCGCCAGTGGCAGGTCGAGGTGTCGTCGCTGAAGCTCAAGCAATACGGCATCCCGCTGGGCGAGGTGATGGACGCGGTCGAGCAGAGCAACCTCAACGTCGGCGGCAAAACCATCGAGGAAAATGGAGCCGAGTTCATCGTGCGCGGCGTGGGGCTCGTCGAATCCGCCGCCGATCTCGAGGCGATCCCGCTGATGGCGCGCAACGGCACGCCGCTGTACCTGCGCGACATCGCCACGGTGCAGATCGGCGGCGACTTCCGCCGCGGGGCGCTCGACCTCAACGGCCGCGAGGTCGTCGGCGGCACCGTCGTGATGCGCTACGGCGAAAACGCGTATCAGGTTATCCAGGACGTGAAGACGCGTCTCGCCGAGCTCTCGCGCGGCCTGCCGGCGGGCGTGACCGTCGAGTCGTTCTACGACCGCAGCGACCTGATCGAACGCGCGATCAACACCCTCAAGCACGCGCTCACCGAGGAGATCATCCTCGTGACCCTGGCCCACGTGCTCTTCCTCTTTCACTTCCGCTCGATCCTCATCGTCACGCTGCCGCTGCCGGCCTCGATCCTCATCTCGTTCATCCTGATGAAACAGTTCGGCATCCCCTCGCACATCATGTCGCTCACCGGCATCGCGATCTCGATCGGTGTGCTGGTCGACGCCGGCATCGTGATGACCGAAAACGTCATCCGCCACTGCGAGCGCGCCGAGGAGGCGTTGCGGCGGCGCCTCACGCCCGCGGAGGTTTTCGAGCACACGCTCACCGCCGCGACGCAGGTGGGCCGGCCGATGTTCTTCTCGATGGCGATCATCATCCTCGCCTTCGTCCCGGTGTTCCTGCTCGGCGGCCAGGCGGGCAAGCTTTTCCACCCGCTTGCCTACACCAAAACCTTTGCGCTGATCGGCGCCGTACTCCTCGCGATCACTGCGGTGCCGGTCTTCTGCACTCTGCTCGTGCGCGGTCCGTTCAAGCCGGAGAACGAAAACTGGCTGATGCATTTCCTCCTGCGGCTTTACGATCCGGTGCTCAACTGGGCGCTCCGCCATCGCAAGAGCATCCTCGCGTTCGCGGCGGCGCTGCTCGCCGTCGCCCTCGTGCTCGCCTTCGGCGTCCCGCGCCGGCTCGTCTCTCAACTCTCAACGCTCAACCCTCAACTGGCAGCGAAGCTGCCCCAGGGCTTCGGCACCGAGTTCATGCCCACGCTCGAGGAAGGCTCGCTGCTGTTCATGCCCGTGCTGCTGCCGGCGACCTCGCTCACCGAGGTGAAGCGCATCATGAGCTGGCAGGACAAGGTGATGAGCCAGCACCCCGAAGTCGCCTCCGTCGGCGGCAAGCTCGGGCGCTTCGAGACCGCGACCGACCCCGCGCCGGTCGAGATGATCGAGACCACCATCATGCTGAAACCGCCGTCGCAATGGCGCGAAGGCGTGACGAAACAGCAGATCATTTCCGAGCTCACCGAACAGTTGACGCAGGTGCCCGGCTACGTGCCCGGCTTCCTCCAGCCGATCGAAAACCGTATCCTCATGACCAGTACAGGCATTCGGGCCCAGGTCGGCGTGAAGATCTTCGGCGACGATCTCGACGCCCTCCAGCAGAAGGCGTTCGAAGTGGAGCGCGTCATCGCCTCGGTCCAGGGCGCCACCGGCGTCGCGCCGTCGCGGGTGCAGGGCAAGCCCTATCTCGAGATCGCCGTGAAGCGCGAGGCGATGGGCCGCTACGGCCTGCGCGTCGAGGATGTGTTTCGCTACGTCGAGACCGGCCTCGGCGGCATGCCCGTGACCACGACGATCAGGGGCCGCGAGCGCTGGCCGATCCAGGTGCGCCTCGAGCGCGCCGATCGCGAGGATCTCGAAAAACTGGGCGAGCTGCTCATCCCGACACCCTCGGGCGCAACGGTGCAGCTGCGCCAGGTCGCCGAGGTGAAGCGCGTGATCGGGCCCAACGAAATCGCCTCTGAAAACGGCCGGCTGCGCGTGTTCGTGCAGGCCAACGTGCAGGACCGCGACCTTGGCGGCTTCGTGGCCGAGATCAAGGAACGCGTCGCCCGCGACGTGACGCTCGGCTCCGGGATGACGGTCGAGTACTCCGGTCAATACGAGCACCAGCTGCGCACCAATCGCACGCTCCTGTACGTGTTTCCCGCAGTGATCCTGATCATCTTCGCGCTGCTGGTGATGACATTCAACAGCGTGGCCGAAGCCGCGCACGTGATCCTCGCGGTGCCATTTGCCCTCACCGGCGGAGTGATTCTGCAGGCGATCCTGGGCTTCAATTTCAGCACGGCCGTGTGGGTCGGCTACATCGCGCTCTTCGGCACCGCGATCCAGACCGGCGTCGTGATGGTCGTCTACCTCGAGGAAGCGGTGCAAAACCTGCGGAAGGAACTCGGCCGCGAACTCACGCGCGCCGAACTCGTCACGGCCATCAAGGCCGGCGCCCGCCTGCGCCTGCGTCCGAAAGTGATGACGGTCGCCACCACGGTCGCTTCGCTCCTGCCGATCTTCTGGAGCAGCCGCACCGGCGCGGAGGTCATGCAACCGATTGCGGCGCCCGTGGTGGGCGGCATGGTCTCGTCACTCGTGCACATCCTGGTTGTGACACCCGTCATCTTCGCGATCCTGCACGAACGAAAGCTCGCCCGCTAAAACGGCCGGTCGTCGGGTGCTTCGACTGCCTTCCCGTAGATGCGGTGCTTTCCGCGCGGCGGGGCGCGTCGGAGGAGTAGCAGGACGGCCCGCGAGCGGACGGTCGCGACCAGGGAAGCGTACAGGGAGAACCGAACGTCCTTATCCGTTCGCCGTAACCGCGCGTCGAAGGATGCCCCGTCCAAACCAGCGTAGTAACATATCGCGGCCAAGGGGCCGCATCGGGTCGGCGACCGGGTTTGGACAACAAGTGAAGATGCAATAAATGCATGACTTCTTTTTGCTTGGGAGCGGCCGCGAAATTATTGCCTCCCGATTGCACTCCCGTTTTACTGTTCGCACCCGCCAAAAACTGCGCACACGTCCACAAGGCATGCGCAGCCCCTCGTCGCCGATTCTGGCACAGTCACGCCCGTCGTATTAGCCGAAATTCTGCCCTCTCCGCAGCCAGCCAAACTGTTGATCTATGACCCCCAAGCCGCGTCGTTGGACCAAAAACACGCTTATTTTCGGAGGCACCGCACTGTGGGGCCTCCTTCTCGTTTCCTGTATGGTGGCAAACCGTACGATGATTGCGCCCCCACATGTGGAAGGCGCGGAGTTCGTCGGCTCCGGTGAGTGTGTCCAGTGCCACGAGAATGTCACCGGGCCCTTCCATGATGCCACCCACGCCAAACTGATGGCCCAAGGCGACAACGCCAAGGCGATCGGCTGCGAATCCTGCCACGGTCCCGCCAGCAAGCACGTCGAAGCCGGCGGCGGCCCGGGCACGATCATCAATCCGAAGAGCGATCCGAGCACCTGCTTCCAGTGCCACCTCGACAAGCGCGGCGAGTTCAACCTCCCGCACGCGCACCCCGTCATGGCTGGCAAGGTCACCTGCTCCGACTGCCACGACCCGCACAAGGGTGACGCCATCATGACCGGCGGCACGCAGCTCGCCTCGGCCAACGAGGGCTGTCTCAAGTGCCACGATGCCCAGCGCGGACCCTATGTCTTCGAGCACGAGGCCTCCCGCGAAGGCTGCGTCGCCTGCCACAACCCACACGGCAGCGTGAACGACAAGATGCTCAAGGCCCGCAACCAGGCGCTGTGCCTGCAGTGCCACTACCAGCAGCAGACCACCTCCGGCGCGCTGCTGATCGGCGGACGCGACCACCGCTCGTTCGTCTCCCGCGGCACCTGCTGGACCGCCGGCTGCCACGAGGCCATCCACGGCTCGCACATCAGTTCGTCTCTCCGCTTCTAACCTTTCGTCGCCAAACTCAACTCCACTTCCGCGATGAATCCCTTTCGCACCTGCGCTCTCGCGGCCGCGCTTGCGGCCCCCGCTCTCGGCTTCAGCCAGACTTCCCCGGCCACCATCGAAGGCGTCTTCGCCGTCGGTGGCGGCGGTTTCCTCCAGTCCGGCAACCGCGCCAACTTCCAAAGCGACCTCCAGCATCGGAAGGACGGCTTTGGCGGCATCGAGGAGTTCCGCCTCACCAAGGAACTCTCCAAGGACACAATCTTCACCCTCGACGCCCGCGCGTTGTATGGCGACGAGGACTACCTCTTCGACGCCCGCATCGTGAAAGAAGAGGTCGGTTACCTGACCTTCGGCTACCAACAGTTCCGCGTCTGGTATGACGGCACCGGCGGCTATTTCCCGCCGACAAACACGATCATCCATCTCAACAATGAGGATCTCTACGTCGATCGCGGCTCGTTCTGGTTCGAAGCCGCGACCACCCGGGCCGACCGGCCCAACCTGAAGATCCGCTACGAACACCAGTTCCGCGAGGGCAAGAAGGGCTCGACCATCCAGGGCGACTACAACGTGCCGGTCTTCGGCACCCGCTCCTTCGTGCCGTCGCTCTACAAGCTCGACGAGACCCGCGACATCGTGACCGTCGACCTCTCGCGCGAGGCCGAGGATTACCAGTGGGTGGTCGGCGCGCGCTACGACCGTAGCGAGCTCGACAACCAGCGCCGCACGAACCGCCAGCCCGGCGCTGCAGCTGATCGCAAGGTCACGAGCAAGGACCAGACGGTCACCGACATGTTCAGCGCCCATGCCTACACCGAGCGCAAGTTCGGCGAGAAGTTCACCTTCTCGACCGGCGGCATGATCACGACGCTCGACACCAACCTCGAAGGCAGCCGCATCTACGGCCAGGGTTACGATCCGGTGTACGACCCGGCCTACTTCCGCCGGCAGCAGCGCGACGAGGGCTTCTATGATCTCGGCGGCGGTTCGCAGATGAAGCAGTATGTCTTCAACGCCAACCTCGTGTATCAGCCGGCCAAGCACTGGACGATCCGACCCGCCCTGCGCTTCGAAAGCACGCGCACCGACACGCTCGCGCACTTCATCGAGACCAACGTCGGGGCGGGCCCGGCCTTCGTCTCGGTCGGTGAGGAACTCGAGGCCGACAGCGACAAGGACTGGACCGAGTTCACCGAAAGCGTCGAGGTCCGTTACACCGGTATCGCCAACTGGACCCACAGTCTCAAAGCCGAGTGGCTCCAGGGCGACGGCGAACTCTCCGAGGAGATCGCCGAGCACACCGGCGTCATCGATCTGGACCGCGACACCGACATCACGCGCCTCACCCAGAAATACGCCTATACCGCCAACTGGTATGCGCGCCCCGGCCTCTCGCTCGCCGGCCAGTATTACTACAAGGTCCGCGTGAACGATAACGACAACGTCCGCGACAGCACTGTCTCCACCGCGGACCGTTATCCGGCCTACATCACCGACCAGGATTTCGAGACGCACGACTTCAACGTCCGCCTCTCCTGGCGCCCCGCCAGCCTCGTGAGCCTGGTCACCCGCTACGACTACCAGAACTCCACGATCCTCAGCCAGGAGGCCGGCCTCGGCCCGGTGGAAAGCTCCGACTACACCTCGCACATCATCGCGCAGAGTGTGACCGTGAACCCGATCCCCCGCCTCTATGTGACCGCGAGCGCCAACGTCACCTTCGACCAGGTCGCCACGCCCGCCATCGACACCGGCATCGTGAAGAACGGCGACAACAACTACTTCAACGCCAGCCTTGGCGCAGGGTATGCGCTCAGCGACCGCGACGATCTCTACGCCGACTACTACCGGTATCAGGCTGATAACTACATTAACAACTCCGCCGTCTCCATGCCCTACGGTGCCGATGAAGAGCAGGATGTCGCCACCCTCACCTGGGTGCGTCGCCAGTCCGAGCACCTCATCTACACTTTCAAGTACACCTATGCGAACTTCACGGATCGCGCCGCCGGTGGCAGCCGCGATTACGAAGCGCATGGACTTTACGGCAAAGTGCAGTATCGCTTCTAACATCCGCTCTGAGGGCCGGTTACCTGGCCGGCCCTCTTCGGTACAACCGCTTCCAGACCACGTCCCATGAAAACGACCCGCTCCCGCCTCCTCCTCACGACCCTCGCCGCCCTCTCCCTGCCCGCTCTCGCCCTGGCTGATGCGCAAGCCAACTGGACCAAGATGTGCGCCCGCTGCCACGCCGCCGACGGTTCCGGCAGCACCAAGGTCGGCAAGAAGCTTGGCTTGAAAGACTATACGACCGCCGACGGCCAGAAGTTCACCGACGAAGAGGGCCTCAAGGCCATCGTCGAAGGCGTGAAGGACGACGCCGGCAAGGAAAAGATGCCCGCCTACAAGGAGAAGCTCTCCGAAGACGACTCCAAGGCCCTCGTTGCCTTTGTTCGCGGTCTGAAGAAGTGACCCGCCCGAATCGTTGATTCGCGCTCGCGGCAAGTCCGGCCCAAGCCGGCTTGTCCCGACGATGCTCTCCCCGGCTGGAAGGCTTTGAAGCCTTCCAGCCCTTTTTGAATACAGGCCACAGCACCCGCCCGCTTTTCAACCATGCCCGCGCCCGACGCTCCCACACCCGTACCGACGCGCCCGCCCTCCATCTGGAAGAACTGGATCAGCCTCGCCGGCGCGATCCTCGGCGGGGCCGCCCTGTTCGCCTTCATCCTCCTGTTCGCCATCGACCAGTTTGGCCCCGGCGCGGGCAACCCCTACGTCGGCGTCCTCTCCTACCTCGTCGCCCCGGGATTTGGTGCGCTTGGCGTAGCCCTCATCCTCGTCGGCGCGTGGCTGCGCCGTCGCCAACTCGCGCGCAATCCCAACGCCCGCCTGCACCCGCTCGCCATCGATCTCTCCCGTTCGGCCGACCGCCGCCGGCTCGGCTGGTTCGCACTGGGCGCGATGACGTTCCTCTTTTTTACGTCGCTCGGCAGCTACCAGACCTACCAGTTCACCGAGTCGGTCGAGTTCTGCGGGCAGGTCTGTCACCGGATCATGTCGCCCGAGGCCACCGCGCACCGCGACGGCGCCCACGCCCGCGTCGCCTGCGTGGACTGCCACATCGGCCACGGCGCCACCTGGTATGTGAAGGCCAAGGTCAACGGCGCCCACCAGGTCTGGGCGTCATTACGCGACAACTACAGCCGCCCCGTCCCGACCCCCATCGCCAACCTGCGCCCCGCCCGCGAGACGTGCGAGGAGTGCCACTGGCCGGAAAAATTTGTCGGCAACATCGATCGCACCTACCGCCGCTTCCTCGCCGACGACGAGACCTCGCCGTTCACCGTGCGCCTCCTCCTGCACGTCGGCGGCGCCGCCGAAAAACACGGCCCGGTCGGCGGCATCCACTGGCACATCAATCCCGACAACAAGGTTGAATACTACGCCAGCGATCCCCAGCGCCTCACGATTCCGTGGATCCGCGTCACCGACCGCGAAGGGAAGGTGACCGTGTACAAAACCGACGAATTCACCGAGGAGCCGCCGGAGCGCGATATCCGCACGATGGACTGCCTCGACTGCCACAACCGGCCCGCGCACAACTTCCGCTCCCCCAACGACGCCGTCGACCAGGCCCTCGCCTACGAACGCATCGACCGCTCGCTGCCCGCGGTGAAGCGCACCGTCGTCGAGCTGCTCACGAAGCCCTACGCCACCGCCGCCGAAGCGACCGCCGCGCTCGAGAAGTCGTTGCGCGAGACTTACGCCGCGCAGACCGGGCCGGGTCTCGACCGCACGATCGCCACCGTCACCGAAATCTACCAGGCGAATTTCTTCCCGGAGATGAAAGCCGACTGGAGCGCCTACCCGGTCCACGCCGGCCACAAGGACTCGCCCGGCTGCTTCCGCTGCCACAGCAGCGAGCACAAGGCCGTCGGCAATCCGGAGCGCACCGTGCCGGCCAGCGACTGCCAGTCCTGCCACACGATCACCGCGCAAGGCTCCGGCGACGACCTTGCCCAGTTCTCCCTCACCGGCTTCCCCTTCAAGCATCCCGACGGCGATCCGCCGGAAGGCCTCCTCTGCAACGATTGCCACAACGGCAAGCTGCAGAGTCCTTAAGCCGTCGGACCGGACGCGTTCCACGCGCGCGGGCATGGCAACCCGCGCGCAGCATTAGCAGCACGCGCGGCCCGATCGCTTCGGGCCAAAAGATGCGGAGCCGGCGCACAACTGGCTCGGCGCCAGTTACCGCCCGGCCGCAGCCGCCGCGGGCTTCTGCCCGGGCCGAGGCGCGGCCGACCGCAAGAATTGCACAGTCTTCGGCAACGGCGACGTAGTGCCGAAACCACGACAAAGCGATAATGGCATCGCTCTGGTTGGTTCCGCTCTGCAACCCCGCTTTGAAAGGAGCAAGACCATGAAGACTCCCCTGCTGCTCGCGATCGTGGCGCTACTGCCCGGCTCCGCCGCGCTGAGCGCCGCCGCCGATGCCCCCGCCCTGTGGGCTCACCACTGCGCCAAATGCCACGGGCCCGAAGGAAAAGGCGACACGAACATGGGCAAGAAACTGAAGATCCGCGATTACACCGATCCCGCGGTCCAGGCGCAGTTCACCGATGAGGACGTCGTCCAAGCGATCAACGATGGCGTCAAAGACGAGAACGGCAAAACCCGCATGAAGGCGATCGAAGGCCTTTCCCCGGAGGACACCACCGCCCTCGTGCGGTATGTGCGCGGCTTGAAGAAATAAGGGCGGGCCCCGCCACCGGCTGGCGGCGCGCCCTCAAGGGCGTTTCACGATGAGCACCGACGGCAAAGAAACAGCCCGGGCCCTCTGGATCGTGAGCGCGGTCTTCGCCGCCCTCGCCGTCGCGTTCTGGCTGCAATCCTGGGGGCGGATCGACCCGCTCCCGCCGATACCGCTGGTGGATCCCGCGTTTCTCGACACGTCGCCCGTGCGCGTTTCCTACGCCGACCTCCTCCGCCGCAACGCGGATGTCTCCGACTTCGACTGCTACGCCTGCCACGAAAAGGACCAGCCCACCCCGCTGCGCTTCGACGCAGCCGGACAGCTGCTCATTCCCAGCGAGCACGAGAACATCGTCATGGGTCACGGGCGCCACGGCCGCAACAACCTCTGTTACAACTGCCACGACGAGCACAACCTGCTGCTCCTCCAGGCGCGCGACGGGCGGGAATTGAAGCTGGAGGAAAGCACCCCGCTGTGCGGCAGTTGCCACGGCCCGACCTATCGCGATTACGACGCCGGCATCCATGGCCGCACGAGCGGCTACTGGGACCGTAGTCGTGGTCCGGCTACACGGCTGGATTGCGTCAACTGTCACAATCCCCACGCGCCCAAGTTCCCCCCGCGCAAACCTGCGCCCGGCCCGCACCCGCTGCGGCCGGCCGACGACCGCCCGGCGGAAGCTCCGCCGCCCTCCTGAGATGAACGCCGATTCGTTCAACTCCGCTCCGCCGCCCGAACCGTCGCCCCCGGGCATTACCCGGCGCAGCTTCCTGCGCACCTCCGCGGTCCTGGCGACCGGGCTGGCCGCCATGGCGGCCAGCCTGCGTCCGCTGTTCGAACTGGAGGACTTCACCTCGGCGGAGCAGTTCATGCAGAAATACTACAAGGAGCTCACGCCGGAGGAGATGGCCCGGGTCCTTCGGCGCATCGAGCGCGAGGTCGAGCGGCAATACGGAATCCGCCCGCACGTCCGCGATCTGAAGCCCATGGACGGCGTCGAGTTCGTCTACGCGCTGAACCTCACCCGCTGCATCGGCTGCCGCAAGTGCGTGCACGCTTGCGTCGCGGAGAACAACCTGTCGCGGAATCCAGAAATCCAATACATTCGCGTGCTCAAGATGCCTCACGGCTCGCTCGACATCGAGAAGGCGCAGCACGACTACGACGCGGAATCGGTGCCCGAGAAGGGCTTCTTTTACATGCCGGTGCAGTGCCAGCAGTGCGCCAATCCGCCGTGCGTCAAGGTCTGCCCGGTGCACGCGACCTGGCAGGAAGCCGACGGCATCACCGTGATCGACTACGACTGGTGCATCGGCTGCCGCTACTGCGAAGCGGCCTGCCCGTATTGGGCGCGGCGCTTCAACTTCACGAAGCCTTCGATCCCCGCGGACCAGATCAACCCCGACATGGCCTACCTCGGCAACCGGCCGCGTCGGCAGGGCGTGATGGAGAAATGCCATTTCTGCCTGCAGCGCACCCGCGCCGGCCGCTACCCCGCCTGCCTCGAAGTCTGTCCGACCGGCGCCCGCAAGTTCGGCAATATCCTGGATCCGGACAGCGAGGTTTCCCAGATCCTGCGCACCAAGCGCGTCTTCATCCAGCTGAAGGAGGAGCTCGGGACCTCGCCCCGCTTCTTCTACTACTTCGACGTATGAAAGCCGGCGTGCACAATTATCTGGTTTTCCTCTGGCGCTGCGGGCGCATCGCGTTCGTCGGAGACTGGCGCTACTATGCGTGGATGGGCGCCCTCACGGTCGTCTGCCTGCTGGGCCTCAACGCGTACGCCCACCAACTCGTGCACGGGCTCGTCGTCACAGGCATGAGTGACGAGGTCTCGTGGGGCGTTTACATCGCCAACTTCACGTTCCTGGTCGGCGTCGCCGCCGCCGCGGTGATGATGGTCATCCCCGTGTACATCTACGACAACGAGGAGCTGCACGACCTCGTGATCTTTGGCGAATTGCTCGCGGTAGCCGCGATCCTCATGTGCCTCGCGTTCGTCACCGTCGACCTCGGCCGCCCCGATCGCTTCTGGCATCTCATCCCGGGCATCGGCCAGTTCAACTTTCCAGCCTCGATGCTGAGCTGGGACGTCATCGTGCTCAACGGCTACCTTCTGCTCAACGTCCACATCTGCGGCTACCTGTTGTATTGCCGCTACTGCGACCGGAAGCCGGGCAAGTGGTTCTACATTCCGTTCGTGTTTGTCGCGATCGTCTGGGCCGTCTCGATCCACACGGTCACCGCTTTCCTCTACGTCGGCCTCGGCGGCCGCCCCTTCTGGAACTCCTCCATCGTCGGCCCGCGTTTCCTCGCCTCGGCGTTCACCGCCGGCCCGGCGCTCATCATCCTCGCCCTCCAGATCATTCGGCGGACGACGCACTACCGCATCACCGACAAGGCGCTGCTCACGCTGCGCAGCATCGTCCAGGTCTCGATGCTCATCAACGTGTTCCTCCTGCTCAACGAGGTCTTCAAGGAGTTCTACTCGGGCAATCTCCACGTCGCCTCCTCAAAGTATCTGTTTCTCGGCCTGCACGGCCACCACGCGCTCGTCCCCTGGATCTGGACCGCGATCACCTTCAACCTCGTCGCCATGGTTCTCCTCGTGCTGCCGCTCAGCCGCAGCCTGCGCTGGCTCAACGTGAGCTGCGTCCTGAGCATCGTCGGCATCTGGATCGAGAAGGGCATGGGGCTTGTCATCCCCGGTTTCGTGCCGACTCCGCTCGGAGAAATCCTGGAATATCAGCCCTCGCTGCACGAGACCCTCATCTCTCTCGGGATCTGGGCGTTCGGCCTGCTGTGCTACACGATTTTCCTGCGGATGTCGGTGCCGATTCTCCAGGGCAGGCTCTCCCTCAACCACCGGCACGAGCCCGGACCCGTCGTCACCAAATCCTGATTACACGCTGAAATGTCCACTCGACTCACCGCCGATGATGCCAGGCAGTCGCTGAACGCCCACGTCGCCCTCAAGGGCGCGGAACTGCACGCGAAATATGGTCCGGTGATCGGCTTCGCGGAGTTGATGCGCATTCTCGAGGACCGCGCCTTCGTGCGCTACCCCTGCGAGCTCGTGTTCTCCGCCGAGGCGCTCCAGCCCGGCGAATTCGCGCATCCGCTGCCCCGAAACCCGCAGTCGCCCGAGGATGGTTTCACGATCCAGGTCCACCCCCGCTATCTCACGCAACTGGCAAACGTGCCTCACCTCGTCCTTTATCAGCTCGTGCTCGTGAACTACGGCGAATTCGCCTCGCCGGACGACGCCGAGACCTTCGGCGCCCACGCCCTCGGCCTGTCGAAGGACGACTACTACGCGACGCTTTGCGAGCTGGCCGACCAGGTCTCCGACTGTCCCGCGCACTCGCCGGCGCCCTGACGACGATTTCGCAAAAAAACGCGCGGGGCCCGGCTTCGTCGTGCGTATCATTCCGCGGCACACATTCCACGCAGCTAACTCAACCCCCGTCCATGAAACCCTCCGCTCGTCTCGCCCTTCTTCTCGCCGCCGGCTCGCTGGTCGGCGCCATCACTGCGTTTGCCGCTCCACCTGCCAAACGCACGAACTTCGTCGCCGCGCCCGCGCCGGCGGCCAAGGTTGCGCCCGCCGCGCAATCCTGTGGCAGCTGCACCCCGGCCGCGTCCGTCGCCAAAGGCTGCGGCACCGGCTGCGCCGACACCCCGGCCGCGCGCCGCGTCGGCGCCAATGGTCCGCGTCAACAGCCGGCCCGCGGGTGCGGCCAAAGCTGCCTGAGCTCGTAAACCGCCCCTGATCCTTCGGCCGGTTGCGTTTTTCGCAGCCGGCCGTTGCTTGTCCCGACATGGAAACCCACGCCGCGGTCACGACCCTCGTTGCCCAACGCGACCGCTTCAAGGCGTTCCTCGCCGCCCGCCTCGGCAGCGAGGCCGATGCGGAGGACTTGCTCCAGCACGGCCTGGTCAAGGCGCTGCACCGCGCCGGCGAGGTGCGCGACGAAACCCGCCTCGTTGCCTGGTTCTATCAACTGCTGCGCAACGCGCTCGCCGATCACGTGCGCAGCCGCCAGTCGGCGCGGCAGCGGGAAACGGCATTTGCCGATCTGCACGCCGAACCCGACGCGGAGCGTCAGCTCTGCGGCTGTTTCGAGCGTCTGATCGACACGCTCAAGCCCACGCAGGCCGCCCTCCTGCGCAAGGTCGAGCTCGAGGGCCAGTCCGTCGCCGCCGCCGCGAGCGCCCTCGGCCTGACGGCGAACAACGCCAGCGTGACGCTGCACCGCGCCCGCGCGGCGCTCCGCGAGAAACTCGCCGCCTTCTGCGGTCCCTGCGCGGACGGCGCGTGCCTCGATTGCGATTGCGAGGAGTCCGACACGTAACCGGAGAGCGCGGCGTTGATACGCCTCCGCCGGCGCCCGCACCGGCGGCCAGCTTTCCAGAGCGGAACTTTGGGAGGGTTCCGACACTGCTTTCCTCGCGCTCGGGAGGTTTTGGGCCGTAAGATTCGTGCGCCCTCTCCGTCTCCGAGTTGATGAATCCTCCATCGCATCCGTCCGCGGCTCCATCCGCCGTTCCCGCCACGTCGTCGTGCCATTCCCACGCCGCCGCTGCCGAAGCGCCCGTCGCCCCCGATGCCGCGGCGCCCGTGTACATGGGCCTCCCCCACGAGCGCGTCCTGCGTCCGCGCTTCTGGGTCGCGCTCGTCTTCACCCTGCCCGTCCTCGCGCTCGCGATGGGCGAAATGGTCGCCCCTTCGTTCGCGCATCGCCTTCAAACCGCCGCCCCCGGCCTTTCCGGCTGGCTGCAGCTTGGCCTGACGACACCCGTGTTTTTCTGGAGCGGCTGGTTCTTTCTGCGCCGCTGGTGGCGCTCGATCATCGAGCGCGACACCAACATGTTCACGCTCACCGTCACCGGCACCGGCGCCGCCTACTTCTACAGCGTCGCCGCCGTCCTCTTCGGCGACGCCTTTCCCCCGGCGCTGCGCAGCGCCCATGGTGTGCCGCTTTATTTCGAGGCCGCCGCCGTGATCACCACGATCGTCCTTCTCGGCCAGATACTCGAGCAACGCGCCCACGCCCGCACCGATGCCGCGATCCGGGCCTTGATGAACCTCACGCCGCCCCTCGCGCACCGGATCGACCGCGACGGACGCGAAGAAGACGTGCCGCTCGAGCATATCCATGTGGGGGATACGCTGCGCGTCCGGCCGGGCGAGAAGGTGCCGGTCGACGGCCGGATCCTCGAGGGCGCCAGCGCGCTCGACGAATCGATGCTCACGGGCGAACCGGTTCCCGTGGAAAAGCGCGCGGACGACAGCGTCAGCGCCGGTACGCTCAACACCACCGGCGCGTTTATCTTCCGGGCCGATCGCGTGGGCCGCGAAACGCTGCTCGCCCGCATCATCCAGCTGGTTGAGGAGGCGCAGAACAGCGAGGCGCCCATCCAGCGGCTGGCCGACCGCGTATCCGCGTGGTTCGTACCCGCGGTCCTGGCGATCGCCCTCGCGACACTCGCCGGGTGGATCGCCTTCGGCCCCGAACCGGCGCTCGTGCACGGGCTCATCAACGCCGTCGCGGTGCTGATCATCGCCTGCCCCTGCGCGCTCGGCCTCGCCACGCCGGTTGCCCTCGTGACCGGAATCGGCCGCGGCGCTCATGCAGGTGTGCTCGTCAAGGACGCCGCTGCCCTAGAACGGCTCGCCCACGCCAACACGCTCCTGATCGACAAGACCGGCACCCTCACGACCGGCCGGCCGGCCGTCGTCGCCGTGGAGCCGGCGGCAAGCTTCTCCGCCGACGATCTGCTCCGTTTCGCCGCCGCGGCCGAGCACGCGTCCGAACACCCGCTCGCCCGGGCGATCGTCGCCGCCGCCCAAATCCGCCACCTCACGCTGCCCCCGGCCACGGGGTTTTTCGCCGAGCCCGGCATCGGCGTCACGGCGACGGCGGCCGGCCGCCGCGTGCACGTGGGGCGTGCCCCCGCGAGCGTTGTTTCGGGAGAAACGACCGCAACGCTCGTCGGCGTCACCATCGATGGAGCGTTTGCCGGCACGATCGCCCTGGCCGACAAGGTGAAGCCGACCACGCCCGCCGCCGTGCGCGAGCTCCAGCGGCTCGGCTTCAAGATCGTCATGGTTTCCGGCGACCGCGCGGCCACCGCCCGGACGATCGCCGCGGAACTCGGGCTCGACGGCGTCGAGGCCGAGGTCACACCGGCGCTGAAGCAGGAACTTGTCCGCAAACACCAGCAGGGCGGCGCCCGCGTGGCGTTTGCCGGAGACGGTCTCAACGATGCGCCCGCGCTCGCCGCCGCCGACGTGGGCATCGCGATGGGCACCGGGACGGATGTGGCGATGCATAGCGCCGGCCTCGTGCTCGTGCAGGGCGACCTGCAGGCCCTCGTGCGCGCCGTGCACCTCAGCCGCGCGACGCTGCGCAACATCAAGCAGAATCTCTTCTTCGCCTTCTTCTACAACGGTCTCGGCCTGCCCGTCGCAGCCGGCCTCCTGTATCCACTGACTGGATGGCTCCTCAATCCGATGCTCGCCGGCGTCGCGATGAGCCTGAGCTCGATCAGCGTCGTCACCAACGCCCTCCGCCTTCGCCGCGCCCGCCTCTGAGTTCCCGAGGGTAACCACCGCGTTACACTTTGGGCTCGGGACGACGCCCGCCGGCGGAACCGGGAGGGGCATTTTGGCGTCAAACCACTGATGAAAAACCTCACTTTGCTCGGCTTCGTGCTGGCGGGTCTCGCGCTGGTCGCCGCCGGCTGCAGCACGTTCGAGAGCCGCTCGAAGGAGAAATCCTACGTGTTCAACACGCTCGATCCCGCCACGCGGGCGAGATTGAAGGAGCGCAACATCGTCGTCGGCGACACGATGGACATGGTTTACATCGCCCTCGGCGCGCCGGACGAGAAACGCGAAAAGGTCGAGCGCGCCGGCACCGAGACCGTGTGGATCTACAATGCCTACTGGCAGGAATACCAAGGCGAGGCCCTGCTCGGCTACCGCCGGGTTGTCTTCTTCGACCG
Source organism: Opitutaceae bacterium (assembly GCA_036406235.1). Taxonomy (GTDB): domain Bacteria; phylum Verrucomicrobiota; class Verrucomicrobiia; order Opitutales; family Opitutaceae; genus DASWVO01. The sequence goes on along the minus strand of DASWVO010000284.1, from coordinate 19,588 downwards.
TCGCTCGAAAACGTATCGCGTCTATTACGAGCCGGTGCGCGAATCCGTCTACTCCCAGCACGAGGAGGAGCGGATACGCGTAAACTTCAAAGACGGCAAAGTGACCGTCGTCGAGCAGGCCAAGGGCGGACGCGGATACTGACGGCCGCGATGGTTTCCTAGCAATTGCCCGTCTGGCCGTAGTAGGCGCCGGGCCCGTGCTTGCGCTTGAAGTGTTTGTTGAGCAGCTCCGGCTCGATGCGCGCAAGCGACGGCTCGAGCTGCAGTGACATCAGCGCCATGTGCGCAACGCACTCGGTGGCGACGGCGACCTCAACGGCCTTCTTCACCGTCGGTCCCCACGTGAACGGCGCGTGGCGGTTCACGAGCACCGCGGGGAAATCGAGCGGATCGAGGTCCTTGAAACGCTCGAGGATCACGTTGCCGGTCTCCCACTCGTAGGCGCTCGCGATTTCCTGGGGCGTCATTTTCCGCGTCACCGGCACGTCTCCATAAAAATAATCGGCGTGCGTCGTGCCGAAGATCGGGATCGGCCGGCCGGCCTGCGCGAAGGCGGTCGCACTCGAGGAATGCGTGTGCACGACGCCGCCGACCGACGCGAAACCGAGATAGAGCCGGCGGTGCGCGGGCGTGTCGGAGGACGGCCGCAGCCGGCCCTCGACCTGATTGCCATCGAGGTCGACGAGCACCATGTCCTCAGGCTTGAGCGAAACATAGTCCACGCCGCTGGGCTTGATCGCGAAGATGCCCTTCGCGCGGTCGATCGCGCTGGCGTTGCCGAACGTGAGATTGATCAGCCCGTGCTGCGGCAGGGCAATGTTGGCCTCGTAGGCCTCGCGTTTGAGTTCTTCGAGCATGGGAAGAGACGAAAAAATGAATGTGGAAAGCTGGAAAGCAGGAAGGGCCCACCGGTCAACGGCCCGCCAACTCACTTTCCAGCTTTCCACATTTCATCCGCTTTCCTCAGGCGCGGATGCCTTGGGCGAGGTGATAATACACCTCGTTGTTGCGGAGGTCCTGCTTGAGCTGCGGCAGCGTGGTGTCGGCGTTGATGTGCACCGTCTCGATGCCGGCAATCGTCGCGAAGTCTTCGAGCATCTCGCTCGTGACCGCATAACTGTACCCCGTGTGGTGCGCGCCGCCGGCGTAGATCCAGGCCGCACAGGCCGTCTTGAAGTCGGGCTTGCACTCCCAAACCGCCCGGGCGACGGGAAGCTTCGGGAGCTTTGGCGTCTTCACCGCAGTGACTTCGTTGACGATCAGGCGGAAGCGGTTGCCGAGGTCGACGAGCGACGCGTTGAGCGCCTCGCCGGCCGGCGCGTCGAACACGAAGCGCACCGGATCCTCCTTGCCACCGATGCCGAGCGGGTGGATCTCGACCGCCGGTTTGCCCTCCGCGATCGAGGGGCAGATCTCGAGCATGTGCGCGCCGAGCACCTGGTGGCCCTTGGGCGAGAGGTGGTAGGTGTAGTCCTCCATGAACGACGTGCCACCGGGCAGGCCTTCGCCCATGACCTTCATCGCGCGGACGAGCGCGGCGGTCTTCCAGTCGCCCTCGCCGCCGAACCCGTAGCCGGCGCCCATCAGGCGCTGGGTGGACATGCCGGGGAGCTGGCACAGCCCGTGGAGGTCTTCAAATGTATCCGTAAAGCCCTTCGCGCCGATCTCCTCGAGGAACGCCGCCATGCCGAGCTCGAGACGGGCGCTGTAGCGCAGCTCCTCGTGGCGGGCACCGCCCTTCTTGAGCGCGGGCACGACCTTGTAAAGTTTCTCGTAACTCGCGACGAGTTCGGTGATCGCGGCCGGCGCAACGGCATCGACCTTCGCGACGAGGTCGCCGACGCCGTATCCGTTGACCGCGAAGCCGAACTTCATCTCGGCGGCGACCTTGTCGCCCTCGGTCACGGCGACCTGGCGCATGTTGTCGCCGAAGCGAACGAAACGCGCACCCTGCCAGTCATGCCAGGCGCGCGTCGCGCGCATCCAGGCGGCGATGCGATCCTGGACCTCGGTGTCGGACCAGTGGCCGACGACGACCTTCCGTCCGAGACGGAGGCGCGTGTGGATGAACCCCGCCTCGCGGTCGCCGTGCGCGGCCTGGTTGAGGTTCATGAAGTCCATGTCGATCGTGCCCCAGGGGAGGTCGCGATTGAACTGCGTGTGCAGGTGCAGGAACGGCTTCTTCAGCGTCGTGAGGCCGCGTATCCACATTTTGGACGGCGAGAACGTGTGCATCCACAGGACGAGGCCGGCGCAGTTGGCGTCGGAGTTGGCCTCGATGCAGACCTTCGCGATCTCGTCGGGCGTGGTGAGCAGCGCCTTGAATTTCAGCGGCAGAGGCAGACGCTTGGATTTCGCGAGGCCGTCGACGACCCTCTGGGCGTTTTCGGCGACCTGCTTGAGCGGGCCGGGGCCGTAGAGATGCTGCGAGCCGCAGACGAACCAGATTTCAGGAGAGGCGAGTTGGATCATGGGTGAAAGTGGGGTGCCGATTTAAGACCATTCACAGAAGGCAACGAAGGTGACGAAGAGCATCCAGCAGTCGGAGCACCTCGTGGTTTTCTTCGTTATCTTCTGTGAAGGAACTCAGGCTGCCTGAGCTTCCTTGATGGCGAGCAGGTCCTTCATCACGCGGGAGAGATCGGCGTTCTTGTTCAGGCCGCCGAGGCTGTCATGGAGCTGTCGATACAGCGCGTAGAGCTGGTCGTAGACCCTCCGGCTCGCGGCCTTCGGCTTGTAGGCGACCTTTTTGAGCGAGGTCATCTTCTTTTGCGCCGTCGCAAAGTCCGGATGTGCCCTGGCAAGCACCGCGGCCGAAACCGCCGAGCCGAGCGCGCACGCCTGGCTGGAGCCGGCGACGAGCATCGTGCAGCCCGTCACGTCGGCATAGATCTGCATGAGCAGCGGGTTCTTCTCCGCGATGCCGCCGGCGCAGACCACGCGATCGATCGGCACGCCGTAGTCGCGGATGCGCTCGATGATCGCACGGGCGCCGAACGCCGTCGCTTCGATGAGCGCGCGGTAGATTTCCGCCTTGGTCGTGTAGAGCGTCTGGCCGACGAGCAGGCCTGTCAGCAGCTGATCGACGAGGATCGTGCGATTGCCGTTGTTCCAGTCGAGCGCGAGCAGTCCGCTCTGGCCAGGCTTCAGCTTCGCCGCCTCGGCCGTGAGCGTCGCGTGGAGTTTCCCGTCCGCGAGCACGCCCTCGACGAACCACTTGAAAATGTCGCCGACCGCGGACTGGCCGGCTTCGATGCCATAGTAGCCGGGAAGAATGGCGCCTTTGACGATGCCGCAGATCCCGGGGATGTCCGGCACGGTTTTCTCCGCCGAAACGACGCCGCAATCACAGGTGGAAGTGCCGATGACCTTGACCAGCGTGCCCTCCGCGACGCCGCTGCCGATCGCACCGTAATGCACGTCCATCTCGCCGATCGCGATCGGAATGCCCGCGGGCAGCCCGAGCTTTTTCGACCATTCGGGACAGAGCTCGCCGGCCGCGACGGTGGCGTCGTAGGCCTTGTCGTAGAGCCGGTCGCGCAGGTCGGCGAGCTTCGGGCTGAGGAGGGAGAGGAACTCCTTGTCCGGCAGGCCGCCCCAGTCATCGGCGTAGAGAGCCTTGTGGCCGGCCATGCACACGCCGCGCCTGATCTGGGTCGGATCGGAAATGCCGGCGAGGACCGACGGCACCCAGTCGGCCAGCTCCACCCACGAGTAGGCGGCATCGAAGATCGTGGGAGCGACATTGAGGCAGTGCCAGATCTTGGACCACCACCATTCGGACGAGTAGGTGTTGCCGCACTTCGCGATGAACTGCGGGCGGTGCTGCGCCGCGAGCTCGGTGATCTTCTGCGCCTCGCGCCAGCTCGTGTGGTCCTTCCACAGCCAGCACTGGGCGTGGAGGTTCCTTGCCCATTTCTTGTTCAGCGCGAGCGGAACGTTCTTCCGGTCGACCGGGATCGGGCTCGAGCCCGTAGTGTCAACGCCGATACCAGCGACCTTTTTTGCGTCAAATCCCCTGGTCTTCTTCGCCTGGGCGAGGGCGCCCTTGACGGATTTCTCGAGTCCGTGGAGATAGTCGCCGGGGTGCTGGCGGGCGAGATGATGATCCCGGGGATCCAGCAGGACGCCCTGGTCTCCGCTCGGGTAATTGACGACGCAGCTGCCGAGCTCGGCGCCGTCGGCGCAGCGCACGACCAGTGCGCGGACGGAATTCGTACCGTAGTCGATGCCTAGGGTGAACATGGGGTGGGAGTTACGATTTATGACCGACGATCCATGATTGGCGAGGCCAGCGGCCGCCGTCGGCGGAGCCGGCGTGCCGTGCCACCCGGGGTGGCGCTGGCGCCTTTAAATCAGCAATCGTCCATCGGCATTCATAAATCTTAGTTGCTTCGGGCTGGTAAACGCCGGGACAACATTACAGTCATGTGTCCCATGTCGCGCGTCACGATGGCCATGATCGCCGCCCGGGCGGGTGTCTCCAAGAACACCGTTTCGCTCGCGCTGCGCCACGATCCGCAGATTCCCGCGGACACTCGGCAACGCATTGCGAAAATCGCCAAGGCGATGGGCTACGCCAAAAACCCGGTGGTGGCCCAGCTCATGACCGAGCTGCGCAAGAGCCACCCGGCCGGCTACCAGCGCACGCTCGCCCTGCTCAACGCCTACCGGGCGCCGGATGCGTTTCGGGCGCACCCCACGATCCCCACCTACGTGGAGGGCTGCCGGCGGCGGGCGGAGTCGCACGGCTACCGTCTCGACGAATTCTGGCTCCATGATCGCGAGCTCAATGGCGAGCGGCTCAACCGCATCCTCCGCACGCGCGGCATTCGCGGCCTGCTCGTCGTGGGGTTGATGAACGAGAATCAACTGCCCGAGCGCTACGTATCCACGTGGGAACAACACGCATGCGTGGTCACCGGCGTGCGCACGCGGCACCCCACCCTGCCGTTTTGCTGCGTCGATCATCACGCCCTGGTGCTCGATGCGATGGAGGAGGCCCGCGCGCTGGGCTACCGCCGCCCCGCGCTCGTGGTCGACGAGGGCATCGACCGGCTCGTCGACGGCCGCTTCAGCTCCGGCATGTGGGTGGGCCAGCAAGCGCTCCCGGCGCGCCAGCGCCTCCCGGGTTTTTACGCGGTCGAGGTGGCGCGCCAGGACCCGGCCGCATTTCACGCGTGGTTGCGCCGGCACGAACCCGACGTGCTGTTCACGCTTTACACCGTGGTGAAGACGTGGGTCGAGGCGGCCGGCCTGCGCGTGCCGGGGGACCTCGGCCTGATCCAGCTCGAGCGCCGGCGCGGCAGCGAACACTGGGCCGGCATGGATCAGCACAACGACCTCGCGGGCGAAGCGGCCGTCGACATGCTCGTCGGCATGCTGCACAACAACGAGATCGGCCTGCCGACCTTTCCCCGCGCAACGCTGATCAGCGGCTCCTGGGTGTCCGGCACCACCGTCCGGGCCCAAGCCGCCGCCGCCGCCGGCAAGTAGCGCCCCCCTTGCTCCCGCCCCGGAAACGGGGCGCGCAGGCGGGCGGATGGAGCCGCCCGCATCACTCCAGCCGCTCGCGTATCAGACGCCTCAATACCGGACGAATCCGCCGCGCCAGGGTTCCATTGGCATACGCCACCCACGCCACGGGCGACGTCGTGTCGAGCGGCGCCGTCACCGGTCCGCCCCGCGGCGCCTCGATCACGCCGCCCGCCTCGGCCAGCAGGAACGCCGTGCAGATGTCGTAGGGGTGGCAGACCAGTTCGGACACGCAGCCGAGCTTCTGAAACACGAGCGGGCGCAGGTCGGCGAGAAACCGGTCGTGTCCCGCGATCACTTCGTAAAGCTGACCGCCGGTCGAGATGTATTGATCGTCGAATACGAGCGGCGACCCGCCCCGCGCCGAGCCGTGCAACTCGGCCCAGAGCGCCTCCTCGAGCTGCGCCGTCAGCGCCTTGCCTTCAGGGAAGAAGCGCACGATCGCCGCAAAGCCGTGCTTGCAGTCGTGCGCCTGCGAGGGTCGCAGCCGCAATGGCGTGCGTTTTCCGGTGAGCACATCGACCGCCACCGCACGCAACCCCTGTCCACGCACCGCACTGAGTTGATCCGCCCGCCACTGTTTGCTCGTGGGCAGCTCCGTCATCGCGGCGACGACGATATCGCGCAGCTGCGTGCGTGCGCCGCGCTGCGGCGCGAGGCCGGCCAGCACCCACGCGCTGCGCTTGTCGTACATGATGCCGCGCGTGCCATCGATCGGATCGAGGATGCATTTCCAGAGGGTCGATCCGGCCGGCGTCCCCTGCGGGAATGTCGTCGCCGTACCGTCCTCCAGTCCCTCCATGACGAGCTCGACCGGCCACGACTTCGGCCAGTGCTCGGCGAACCACGCGGTCACCGCATGCTCGGAGATCCGGTCGACCTGATAAATCGTGTCGGCCGCGGTCACCGCGGCGATGCGGGCGAAGGAGCGCGCGTGGCGTCCGCGCGCCTCGAGCACCGCGTCGCGGATGTGGTCCTGCAGGGCGCAGAGCAGCCGACGGGCTTTTTCCAGGTCGCGGTTCGAAAAGCGCATGCCCTCCCCTGTCACGCGGCGGGGCGCTTGCCCATCTCAAAAGCCGGCGCATCGTTTCTCCCATGCGAACGCCCCAGCCCCCACGCCGCGTCGCGCCCGCCGCGTCGTCGAGCCCCGAGGCGAAGCTGCTCTCCCCGCGCCGCAAAACCACCCGCGCGCGCACCGTTGCCGAACTCGCCCGGGAGCAGCTCGCCCACTTCCACCTCGACCCCGCCTCGCCGGCCGGGGCGCCGCTGCTCCGCCTCGCGGAAAAGCTCTACGCCGCTCACGACGATCTGCTCGAGCTGTGGACCGCGACCACCCGCGAGCTCGCTCGCCTGCCGCGCGGCGACCGGCTGGCGCTCTTCAACGCGAAGAAGTTCATCGCCTTCCAGCTCGCGAAGCTCCTGGACCTCCTGCAGAACCCGACGCGCGCGGTCCATCGTTCGCTCGGCCACTCCGCGGCGACCACCCTCGCGAAGGGGCCGTATCCAACATTTGATAACATCACCGCGATCTTTTCCGCCAACCCCGTCATCGCCCGCACCGCCACCTACATCTTCGCGTGCACGGAATGGATCGATGACGCCTTCCAGGGCCGCGAGTTCCTGCACGAAATCTACTCGCGCCTGCTCAACCCCACCTCCATCGCGCTGGCCAATCACATCGTGGAGGTCGAGGCCGGCCCGCTCGCCGGCGAATACCTGGCGTGGAACTTCAACAGCGGCATGGCGGCGATCGACGGTGTGCTTTCGCACCTCGTCGGCCACAGCGACGTCGTTCTCGCCTCGCGCAACATCTACGGCGGCACGTATCAGCTCCTTCACGACTGGTTCGGAAGGAAATCCAACCTGAACGTCGCCGTGGAGTTCTTTGACGGGTTCACCGTCGACGACTTCGCCCGCGCGCTGTCGCTCGTCCAGCAAAAGCACCACACGCGACTGGCGAGCGGCCGGCGGATCTACGTTTTCCTGGAAAGCCCGTGCAATCCCCACGGCGTGTTTCTCGATGTGCCCGCGATCTGCCGGCGCGCGCATGCCGCGGGTCTCACCGTGCTGCTCGACGCCACGATCGGCACGCCGTTTCTCCTCCGGCCGCTGAGGCGCGAGGATCCGGCTGAACGACCCGACTTCGTCATCCACAGCTACACGAAGGACCTCGTCGGCGACGGCAACACGACGGCCGGCGTCGTCATCGGGCGCAACGCCGACATGTTTCTCCCCAAAGGCGACCCGGGCTGGGAGCACACGCTGTTCTGGAACGTCTACTACGTGAAAGGCGCGTTCCTCGAGGCCGACGGCGCCTTCGAGGTGCTCAGCGGCATGAAGACGCTGGAGATGCGCATGCTGAAAAAGTGCATCAACACGCTGATCCTCGCTCGCTGGCTCGCCGCGCACCCCGCCATCCAGGTGAGCGGACCGGCCCACCCCGGCGACGCGAATGCGGAGGTCGCCGCGCGCCTGAGCTACCTCGGCCTGCCGGCGCCGCTCTTCACGATCGAATTCGAGCGGGCCGGGCTCGACCGGATGACCTTCGAGCGGTTCTTCGACTCTCTGTCGCCGATGTTCGGCCACATGGTGTCGCTCGGCCAGAGCAACACGGTGGTGCTGTGTCCCGCGCTCACGTCACACAGCGAGCTATCCGCCGAGGCACTACGCGCCGCGGGCATCGCGCCGACGACGATCCGCATCGCGGTCGGCGACGAAGAGCCGCGCGAGCTGATCCGCGATTTCCTCGAAACGGTGCGCCTCGCGATCGATCCCGACATGCCCGGATTCAGCGCGAAGTTCCCCAGCGCGCCGGACGCCGATCAGTTGTGCGACGACATCTATATCGATGTCCATCGTCGCCACGCGGCCGCGCGGCCGCGACTGACCGCCGGCTGAAGTCCCGCCCAGCCGGGCCGGGCCGACGGCAATCCGCCGACCGATTGCACCGCGCGCCGCACCGCAGCGCCTCCCCGGCGGCCGCCAGTCGAGGCGCGGTGGACTCGTCTTAATAGTTATCAATTTTTCCTTGTCCCGGGGTGACCTCTCGCTTTCAAGTTTTGCCTGCTTTCGCAGCAGGCCCGCCCGCAGTCGGGTTTATCCTCCCCTGGCCCACTTCAACTCTCCATGCCTTCTTCAGACCTCGATTGCCCGTGGCGGCATCGCGCGTGTTCGAATCCCGCCGGGTACACGTGGGAGCGCTCGAGGGGAGCCTGCGCAAACCTCCGGCGATGCCGGGCGCGATCGAAAATCCGCCCCCGACAACAGCTGTAATAGTAATTACGCAAATGCGGGGGAGCTCTCGAAACGGCCCCGCAGCGCCCTAACCCTCTCCTGATCCCTGCCTCCAGATCACTTCAACCAACTCCATGAAACCTACGTCAACTAACCCATCGCTCGCGTTCAGCGGCGGTTGCTCGCGGCCGCTGCGCTCGCGACTCCGGCGCTTCTCCTGGATCAACACCCTCGCCCTGCTTGGCGCAGCGTCGTCTCACGTCGCATCCGCGGCGGACATACGCGTGCCCACCGACTCGACGCTTTCCAGCGCGATCTCCAGCGCGAGTTCCGGCGACACGATCATCTTCGACAGTTCGATCACCCTCAGCGGCTCGACCTCGATCGGCGCCTCCAAACAGAACCTCACGTTCACCGCCGCCGATCCCCTCTCGCCCGTCACCATCACGGCCGGCAGCGGGGCGCGCGTATTTTCAGTCACGCAAGGCAGCAGCTATACCTTCGACAACCTCATCTTTCAGGGCGTCGGTGCGCAGACCTCGTCGGCCACGGCGATCAGCATCAGCGCCACCAATGCCATCGGGACCACGACGACGCTGGCCGGCACTTTCACCGTCACCGGCTTCACGACGACGAACGGCCAGGGCGCCATCTATTCGAACGGTGCCGGCAGCACGATCCTGCTCGGCGGCGACAACGAAACGGTCACGTTCACGAACAACACCGCCTCCGGTCGCGGCGCCGCGGTGAACGGCATCAATGTCGTGTTCGACGGCGCAGCGGTGTTCAGGGAGAACGTCAGCACCGGCAACAACGGCGGGGCGATCTCGGTGACGGAAAACCTCACGTTCCAGGGCACGACCATTCTCGAAAACAACCAGACAAAGGGGCTCAACGCCAACGGCACCTACGGCGGCGCGATCTACGCCAACACCGCCGGCTACACGGTGAGTTTTCTCGGCGATGCCGTCCTCTCGGGCAACTCCACCGCGCACGGCAACGGCGGCGCCATGCGCGCCAACGGCAACGTGCTTTTCGACCAGAACCTCACGCTGGCCAACAACAGCGCGAACCGTGACGACGCCGTCAACGCAACGTTGTCCGTCAGCGGCGGCGGCTTCCTGGTCGGCCAGGACCTGACGATCAACGGGGCCGTCACCGCCACCAACAACAGCGCCGTCACCCACGGCGGCGCGTTCTCGGTTACGGGCAGCGCCACCCTCGGCTCCGGAGCATCCTTCACGGAGAACATCGCCATGACCGGCAACGGCGGCGCGATCAACGTCAACGGCAACGCCTCGCTCGGCTCCAGCGCCTTCACCGGCAACAGCGCGGGCGGAGGCGGCGGCGCCATCTATGCGCAGAGCAACCTCACGATTGGCTCCGGCTCCATTTTCACGAACAACACCGCCGGCGGCAACGGTGGCGCCATCTACCTTTCCACCGCGTCCGCCGCCACCGCGAGCACCACCCTCAAGCTCGACGCCTCCTCCGGCGACATCGTGTTCCGCGGCAACACCGCCAACGGAGCCGCCAACGCCATCTATCTCTCGCAGGGCCTTTCCACCGACGCGAGCCACACCATCACCCAGACGCTCGACCTCGTCACCGGCGCCGGCAAGACCATCGCCTTCTACGACCCAGTCGTGAGCAAGAGCAACGACAGCGACAATCCGCTCGCAATCGTCAACAAGACCGGAGCCGGCACCGTGCTCTTCGACGGCGGCACCGATCCGTCGAATCCCCACAAGTCCAACCTCTACGCCACCACGGTTGTATCCGAAGGAACCTTACAGGTGGCCAGCGGCGCCATTTACGGCGCCAGCCCGACCGCCGGTTCCCTCACGCTCAAGGCGGGCGCCAGCCTCGCCGGCAGCGGCACCATCCAGGCGAACGACCTCACCCTCGAGGCCGGCTCGACCCTCCGCGCCGCCGACGCCGGCACGCTCACGCTCCTCGCGACCAACCGCACAATCGACACCACGACCGGACTCCATCTCGCCGGCAACGGATCGATCGAGGCCGGCGCGCCCCTCACAGCGGCGTCCATCTCCGTCGACCACGCCGCAACCCTCACGCTGAAAGACGCCACGACGCTGCGCGCCGGCGGGACCCTCGGCACCTCCGGCAGCGGAGGCACGCTGAATACGGACGCGCCGCTCACGCTGGCCGGTGCCGCCACCGTCACGGCGGCCGCCGGGCAGGATGTCACGATCGCCGCCGCGCTCGAAGGCGCCAGCGGCGCGCTCACGAAAACCGGCGCGGGCTCGGCGATCCTCTCCGGAGCCAACACCTATGCCGGCGGCACGACCATTTCCGAGGGCAACCTGACCGCGACCACAGTGGCCGCCCTCGGCTCCGGTCCGGTGGTCAACAACGCCAGCCTCACGATTGATCTGGCCGCGGACGACACCCTGGCCGGCGGAGTTGCCGGCTCCGGTGGACTCACCAAAACCGGCGCCGCCACGCTCACCTTGAGCGGCGCCAACACGTACTCCGGCCGGACCACCATCAACCAGGGAACGCTCATGGTCGGCTCGGCATCCGCCGTTTCCGGCCTGGCGACCTCCGCGGGCGTCGCGCTCGGCGACGGAACCGGCGCCGTGTTCGACCTCAACGGTTACGATGTATCCGTGGCGTCACTTTCCGGAGCGGGCGAAGTCGCGCTCGGGACCGCGGACCTCACGGTGAACGCCGCGGCGGGAACGTCGAGCACCTACGCGGGCACGCTCAGCGGCGGCTCCGGCGGCAGCTTGACCAAGACCGGCGCCGGCACCCTCGCCCTCAGTGGTGCGCAGCCCGCAGTCGCCGGCTTCGCCGCCGATGTGCTCGTCAGCGGCGGCGCCTTGAATGTCAACGGGGGCACGCTGACGACGACCGGCCACTTCGCCGTCGAAGCCGGAGCGACCCTGGGCCTGTCCGCGGGGACCGCCTCGATCGAGGCCGCACAGGTGGTCTTCGCCGACAGCTCCATCATCAACATCGTCGGTTATTCGGCGACGAACCTCGGCGCGATCGATCTTGTTTCCTCCTCGTCGGCCATCACCGCCAACCTGTCCCAACTGGGTTTGCATTTCGACGGGGTCGCGGTGGCGTCCTCCATCGATCAGTATCTCACGCTCCGGCTCGAGACCGCCGCCAGCAACACCAAGCTCCAGCTCATTTCTGATCTCGCCTGGCGCGCCACCACGGATGCGCACGGCACGTTCAATATCGCCTCCGGCGCGGTCTTCACGCCGCCCGTGGCGCTGGCGGACAACACGACGTTTACCTCCACGCTCGCCGGCTGGGATGGCAAGTCCCTCACCAAAACCGGCAACGGCACACTCGTGCTCGGCCAGGTCAACAGCTACACCGGAGCGACCAAGATCGAAGCCGGCACGCTCCAACTCGACGTCGCCGACGCCATCGCGCAAAGCAGCGCGGTCACCGTTTCCTCCGGGGCCACGCTCGATCTCAACGGCAACAACCAGACCCTGCACCAAATCTCCGGCGAGGGTTCCATCCAGCTCGGGGCCGCGGCGCTCACGGCTGACGAAGCGACCGACGCCGTCCTGTCGGGAGCGATCGCCGGCGACACCGGGCGTCTGATCAAGATCGGCGCCGGCGCGCTCACGCTGTCCGGCAGCAACACCTACACCGGCGGCACGACGATCTCGGCCGGCAAGCTCATCGCGACCCACACCGGCGCGCTCGGCACCGGCAATGTCGCCAACCACGCCACGCTCGAGTTCAACGTCGCGGCGGACGGGACCTACGCCGGCACGATCGCCGGCAGCGGCAACTTGACGAAAACCGGCGCAGGAACGCTCACCCTTTCCGCCGCCACCGGCTCCGCCGGCAACCTCGCGGTCGAGGCCGGCAACCTGACGCTCGGCGACGGCACGGTTGCTCAGTCCTTCACCGCCGGCGCCGCCACCGTCGGAGCCAACGCGGCGCTCACCGTCCAGAAGGACTCCACGCTCGCGATCGCCGACACGTTCGCGCTCGCCGACAACAGCACGCTCAATCTCGTCGTCGGGAGCACGGCACCGATCGTCAGCGCCAACACCGCGACGATCGGCACGACCGGCACGAAGCTCAACGTGAGCGGCGTCACCGGTTCGACCTCGATGCCGTTCACGCTCGTCTCCACCTCGGGCGGAATCACCGGCGATTTTGCGGATATCAGTGTCGGTGGCAGCGGCGGCAGCAGCACCGACTACATCGTCATTTCCGCCTTCAAGGACGGAAACAACTACGTCGTGAACACCCAGCTTCTCTGGGATTCGGCGGCCGGCGGAGCCAACGGCACCTTCACGCTGACGGACGCCTCGGAGAGCTTCGAAGTGGGAACGGTCCTCGCCAACCGGGCGGCCAATTCCGCCGGCTGGGACGGCACGAGCCTGACCAAGGCCGGCGCCGGCACGCTCGTCCTCTCCGCCACCAACACCTATACCGGGACGACCAGCGTAAACGCAGGCACCCTCCGCTTCGGCACCGCCAACGCCATCGCCCAGAGCAGCGAGGTCAACGTCGCCGGCGGCGCGACGCTCGACCTCAACAACCACCACCAGACGCTGAACAATCTCTCCGGCGCCGGCAGCATCTCCCTCGGTAGTGCTTCTCTGACTACGAGCGGCACCGCGAACACCACGCTCTCCGGCGTCATTTCAGGCACCGGCCGCGTGGTGAAACAGGGCACGGGCACCCTCACGCTCTCGGGCGTCAACACGTACACCGGCGGCACGACGATCTCGGCCGGCACCCTCCTCGCAACCAACGTCAGCGCGCTCGGCACCGGCAACGTCACCAACAACGGCACCCTCGAGTTCGCATTGAGCGGGACGAACACCTACGCCAGCGTGATCTCCGGCAATGGCGCGCTCGCCAAATCCGGCGCCGGCACCCTGGTCTTCACCGGCAACAGCAGCGGCTTCGGTGGGAGCACGACCGTGCGAGCCGGGGCGCTGACGGTGAACGGCAGCCTCGGCGGCACGCTCACGATCGCCTCCGGCGCGCGGCTGCAGGGCATCGGCACCGTCGGCACCACCACCATCGCCAGCGGTGGCGTCCTCTCGCCTGGCAATTCGATCGGCACCCTCAACGTATCTGGCAACCTCACCTTCGCTTCCGGCTCGATCTATCAGGTGGAGCTCGACGCCACCGGTGCCTCCGATCGCACCGTTGTCTCCGGCACGGCCACGATCCAGTCGGACGCAACCGTCAGCGTCACCAAAGCGGCCGGCGATTACAGCTACGGCACGCGCTACACCATCCTCACCGCCAGCGGAGGCGTGACGGGCAGCTTCGCGAATCTCACGCAGGAGCAGCCCTTCATCGACCTGCTCTTCGGTCAGGATGCGAACAACGTCTATCTCGACGTGAAGCGCAACACGATCGCCTTCGAGGAATACGCGCAGACCCCCAATCAGCGCGCGGCGGCGCGGGCCGTCGAAAGCCTCGGCGCGGAGAATACGCTCTATCGCATCGTCACCGGCCTGCCGGATGCGGAGACGGTGCAGGCCGGCTTCGACCAGCTTTCCGGCGACATCCATGCCTCGCTGCAGGGCGCACTGATTGACGATGCGCGGGCGCTCCGGGTCGTCTCGCTCGAACGTGGCCGCTCCTTCGCGCAGGCCCCCGCCAGCGACCGCGGGATCGTTCGCTGGGCGCAGGTGGTGACCGGCGAAGCCACCACCGACGACGACGGCAACGCCGCGAGCGTGCGGCGCAACACGTATGGCGTCCTCACCGGCCTTGACGGCGGCTGGAGCGACACCGTCCGCATCGGCCTGCTCCTGGGCTACACCAAGGGCTCGCTCGACGTCGCCGACCATTCGGCCTCCGCCGATCTCGACAGCTTCCACCTCGGCACGTATGGCAATTACAAATACGGCCATTTCACCGTGCGGGGCGGCGCAAGCTACACCCGGCACGACATCAACACGCGGCGCGCCTTCTCCGTGCCCGACTATCGCGAGACCCTCGCCGCGAACCGCGAGGCCGTCGTGATCCAGGGCTTCGGCGAGGCCGGCTACTTCATCCCGTTCAAAAATGGCGGACTCGAGCCGTTCGCCGCGGCGAGTCTCGTCTACTTGGAAACGGATGCGTTCAAGGAGACTGGCGGCACCGCCGCGCTGACCGGTCGCTCCGAAAAGCGGGACAACCCGACCGGCACCCTCGGAACCCGCGCGGTATACGAGCTGGATTCCTCGCCGTGGAAGGTGCGCCTCATCGGCAGCCTGGGCTGGCAGCACTCCTTCGAGTCGCTCAGCACCCGGCAGCGGCTGGCTTTCGTCGGCGGCGGCGAGGCGTTCCGCGTCTCCGGTGTCCCGCTGAGCCGGGACATGGTCGCGGTTGAAGGCGGCGTGGGCATCAATGTTACGCCGAACACCCGCATCGATCTGAGCTACAGCGGTCGCCTTTCGAGCGAAACCAAGGATCACGGCGCCCACGGCGTGGTGACGATCGCGTTCTGACCGCCCCGCCCCGCGCAACGACTCCCTCCAAGGGGCCGGTCTCCGACCGGCCCCTTTTTTATGCATGCAGGCCAACCCCGGGCCGTCGCCGGGCAACGTGCGTAACAGCCTCAAAAAGCTCCGGAGGCATCGCCGCCGGCCCTCCAAACGAAGCCGGCAGGTGCGCCCCCGCCGGGCGCAAAAAAAGCCCGCGGCCAGCGCCGCGGGCTTTCACGTCCTCGCTGCTCAGAAGCGCAGATCGTAGGTGAAGACGTAGCCTCGACCCGGCCCCTGGCCGGTCGAGCCGTAGGTATAGCGAACGTCCCAGATATTGGTCACGTTCACCTGGATCTTGTGGTTGAAGCGGTTGCTCGTCTTCCACTTGTAGCCGAGGCCGGCCTCGACCACGTCGTAGGCGTCGTTGTAGATCGATTCGCGACCGTCATCCACACGCACGCTGCCGCTCGTGATGAGCGCGCCCTGCGGCTGATTCGGGAAGGGCAGCAGGCCGTTGGGCATCGGGTTGTTCACGATCGGATTCGATGCGCTCGCGTTCAGGTTGCGGCCGGTGGAGGGATTGGCGATGGACTCGCCGTAGTATTTGTAGCCGGCGGTCAAATACACACCCTTGAACGCACCGCTCTTGCGCTCGTATTTGGCGCCGATGCCGAGATTGTCCTTCGGCGAGCGGCGCAGCGGCGAGCCTTCGAGGTGGCGGGCCTGGGCATTGCTCTCGACCTCGGTGTCGTTGTAGCCGTAACCACCGAAGAACTGCAGCTCGCGGGTGGCCACCCAATTGAAGTCGACCTCGTAACCCTTCGAGGACTCCTTGCCGGACAGCACGGTGATGGCGGTGCCGGTCAGCGGGTCCGTCGTGTCCCGGGCGACGTTCTCGCGCTCGATTTCGTAGTAGGTCGTGGTGAACGTCAGGCGGTCGTCGATGAAGCTCGACTTGGCGCCCACTTCCCAGCCCTTGCCGAACTCGTTCGGCAGCTCGAACGTGTTGCCGTCGATGTCGCGGCCGATGCGGAACTGCGGCACGAACGAACGGCTGAGATTGGCGAAGACGGTGAATTGCGGCAGCACGCGCAGGTTGGCGCCGAGCTGGTAGCTGATCTCGTCCTCCTGGCGTTCGCTGGCCTCGCCGGAAGCGAGGTCCTTCGAGTGGTTGTCGATGTAGTCGTAACGCACGCCGCCCATCAGGTTGACCCGATCCTGCCAGAACGTCGCGCGCTCGCTGAGGAACAGGCCGTAGAGGTCGATCGAGTTGTTCTCCTTCTGCGCGAGACGATAGAGCGACGGGTCTTCATAGAAGCTCACAAACGCGTAATCGGGATTGTCCACGCTGAGCCCCGAGGCGACGACACTCGCCGGCATGCCGGCGGCGAAGTTGTTCATGTCCCAGCGCTCGGGCTTCTCCGTCTGACGCTGAAAGTCGACCGTCAGCAGCGTCTTGTGCTTCACCGGGCCCGTTTCCCAGGCGGCGAGCAGGTCCGTCTGCCAGCTCGCGCCGCCCTCGCCGAAGGGGCGCAGCCGCGGGGTGCCGCGCTGGACGGTGCGTGTCACCGGGTTGAACTGATCGCGTCCGCCGACCTCCTGGCGCTCGAGTCCGCGATCGAACCAGTTGGCGCCGCTGCGCAGCGAGAAGATGTCGTTGATGCGGTGCTCGAAGGTGAGCGTGAGGTTGTAGACGTCGCGATTGGAGAAGTTCTGCGGGCCCTGGCCGTTGAAGTTAAAGACTTCCTCGGCGATCCCGACATAACGCGTATACGTGCGCGGCGTGCCGGTGGCCGGCTGCACGCGATAGGGATCGAGCACGCCGGTCTGGATCCGGAACGGCACGGTGGCGCTGGAGATGCCGACCTCCCTGCGGTCGAGCCATTCGAACTCGGCCAGCAGGCTGGTCGCCGGTCCCGGTTTCCAGAGGAGCTGCGTCGCGATCGTCTTGGACTCGCGGCGCTTGAACGCCTGGTCGTATTCGCTCTCATCATACGCCGTATCGACGCGGTAGAAGAGCGTCTTGCTCGCCCCCACCGGGCCGGTCGAGGAGGCCTGGCCGCGCAGGAGGCTGTTGCTGCCCGCGCTCAATGCGACCCGCTGTTCCGGCTTCGTCTTGGGCTTCTTGGTGATCACGTTGATCGTGCCGCCGGGGAGGACGGTGCCGTAGATCGAGGCCGCGGGACCCTTGATGATCTCGGCGCGTTCGACATTGACCTTGTCGATCAGGCCGATGCGGCGGAAGCCGTTGCGCAGCTGCACGTCGGCGTCGAAGCCGCGCAGGCTGTAGCCGGTGGAGAGCGTCTCCCAGACGGACACGCTGCTGGTGTAGCCGAACTGCTCGCGAAACTCGAACGCGGCGAAATCGTCGAGGAAGTCGCCGGTCACGACGTTCACGCTGAAGGGAAGGTCGCGCAGCTTGGTCGCCACGCGCGTGCCGGTGATGGACTCGGCGGCGACGTACTCGCTCGTCGAGCTGGTGGTGACGCTGAACTCTTCGAGCGTCACCACGTCGGCGCGCGGATCGGTGCGTTCGTCGTTTGCCGGCGCTTGCGCCGAGAGGACGGGCATCAACACGGAAAACGCGGCCAGGGCGCCCGCGCCGGCGGACCGGCGCCACGGCCGAGCAGAGCCGGTGAGCCGGAGGTTGGTAGTCGAGGTCTTCATGGGTTTGGTTGGGTTTGTTTTTCTTCGGTGCGTGACGGAGCGCGCGGGCCGAAGCCCGCGCGCCACGCGGCGCTAGAATCGCGCCGTCACGGAAAAAATCAGCCGCTCGGGCAGGCCGCGGGTGCGGCTGGAGGGCGAATCGTTTTCGTCGGTCAGGTTCTTCCACGAAAGCGAGGAGGTGAAATCGTGGCCGCGCCACTTCCAGTCGTAGCCGACGACGGCATCGAAGACGATGCGGTCGTCGAAAAACAAATACGGGTTGTTCGCCGAAAGCGCCTTCGAGCCCGTGTAGTAAAAGCCGCCGCCGACCCAGAACCCGTCCAGGGCGCCGCCGGAGAAGCTGTAGCGCGTCCACAGGTTGACGATTTCCTTGGCGGTGTATTCCGGCTGGGTGTCCGCGAGGTATTCGCTCCCCGCCCCAACCGAGGCGAAGCGCGGGTCGTTGTAGCTGGCCGCGAAATACACCTGCCAGTTGTCGGTGGGCGAATAGACGACCTCGAGTTCGACGCCTTCGTTCTTGATGGCGTTGCCCTGCTGCAGGTCCGACCCGAACGTCGTGCCGTCGGGCTGGATCTCGGCGATGACGATGATCGAGTTCTTCTGCTCGATGCTGAACGCCGCGAGCGTGGCCGAGATGCGCCCGTCGAAGAGATCGCTCTTGAGTCCGACCTCGTAGCCCTCGCCGAGAAACGGCTGGGCGGGAATCGTGGCGACATTCGAGTGGAGGCGCAGCAGGCGGTTGTTGGCCTGGAAGGACTCGCTGTAGTTGGCGTAGACCATCAGGTCGGGCCGCAGCTTGTAACCGACGCCGACCTGCGGCGTGGTCCGCGTGATCTCGAAGGAGGGGGCGTTGCTGGTCGCCTCGGCGAAGCCCTTCGACCAGCGCGCGCCGGCGACGACCTGCAGCCGGTCGTCGAGCAGCGAGAACGGCTGCACCGTATAGACGCCGTGGTTGTAGCCACCGCCCTTCGCGCGCGGTCCGGCCGGAATCGCGCTGTTCGGGATGTTGCTCTCCACCCACGTCGAGGGGTCGAGCAGCTTCCACGAGAGGGTCGTGTTGAGCGTGTTGGTGAAGTTGGCGTTGTCGAAGTTGTTATAGGTGTATCCGAAAAGTGGTTTCCACGTGAAGGCGTCGAAGTCGTAACGCCCGGTCACCTCGAGTTGCGAATAACGATTCCAGCTCTTCACCTGCTGGTAGGTGATGCGGCGCGTCAGCGTCGTGCTTGCGCCGTAGCGCTCCAGCGTCGCGAGATCGATCATCTCCCGGAGGTAGATCGCCGGATCCGAAGAGAGGTTCGCCAGATCGGCGGCCGGGATGATCATGTCGACGTCGCCGCGGCCGTGCTGCCGGGTCTCGATGTAGCTACGGTCGTAGGTGAACACGGCGCGCGCGCTCCAGTGATCGGAGAACTTCCGGTGCAGTTCGACGTAAAGCGTGTTGAAGTCGGTATCGCGGAAATCGTTCGGGTCGGACACGCTGAAACGGTCGTCGCCGAGGTCGATCTGCGGGCCGAAATACGCGTACGGAAACCGCTGCCCGCCGTTGGCCGCGGGATAGAGGTTGCGGTTGTTCAGCGGCACCTGGATCTGCGGCATGAAGAAGACCTGCGCCTTCTCCCGACGCTCGAACCACTGATAGTCGACGGTGAGCGAGGTGTTGTCGTCGATCTTCCACGTCACCACCGGAGCGACGACCCGCGTGTGACCCTGGTGGT
>DASWVO010000283.1:0-23685 GCA_036406235.1 Opitutaceae bacterium | reverse complement strand
ATTGTGGGGCCTGTCAGAGCGATTGCGGAGTCCGTCGGCGGGGCAAAGACTGAAAACGCGATTTCAAGGCCCGGTTTTTGTGGGGAAAGGCCGAGAATCGGGCGTCGCCGCGGCGGCGTCCGGTGTTTCACACGCGCTCCTGCAACAGCGTCCTCTTCAATTTTCGCGTAGCGCGATTTCGCTGGCCGCGTCGAAGAGGTGGGCGCGTTCGAGATTGAACGCGAGTCTCACTCCTTGTCCCGGCTTCGCCTGATGCTCGGGCGTGACGCGGGCGATGAAGTTGGTCGCGCCGCTCGACAGGTAGAGATACGTCTCGGAGCCCATGGGCTCGGCGACGTCGACCTGGGCCTCGATGTGCTGATGCGCGGAGTCCGTGACGATCTGCACGTCCTCCGGCCGGATGCCAAAGACCACGTCGCGGTTGGCCGCGCTCGCGGCGTGCCGGGCGAAGGTGGGCGGCAATTCGATGACCGCCGCGCGTCCGTTTGCGGAAGTCTGCACAAACTCGGTGCGGCCGGCCTCCGTGCGTAGCCGCCCGGGAAAAAAGTTCATCGGCGGACTGCCGATGAAACCGGCGACGAAGAGATTCGCCGGACGATTGTAGAGTTCGAGCGGCTCGGCGACCTGCTGAATGCGGCCGTCCTTCATCACGCAGATGCGGTCGCCCATGGTCATCGCCTCCACCTGGTCGTGCGTCACGTAGATCATCGTGATGCCGAGGCGATCGTGGAGTTTGGAAATCTCGGTGCGCGTGGAGACGCGCATCTTGGCGTCGAGATTGGAAAGCGGCTCGTCGAAAAGAAACACCTTCGGCTGGCGCACGATCGCGCGCCCGACGGCCACGCGCTGCCGCTGGCCGCCGGAGAGTGCCTTGGGCTGGCGCTCGAGATACGAGGCCAGTCCGAGCATCTCCGCCGCGTCGCGCACGCGGCGGTCGATCTCGGGTTTCGGCAGCTTTCGCAGCTTCAGGCCGAAGGCCATGTTCTCGTAGACCGACATGTGTGGATACAGCGCGTAGTTTTGGAAGACCATCGCGATGTCGCGGTCCTTCGGCAGCACGTCGTTCACCACCCGGTCGTCGATCGCAATGGACCCACCGGAGATCTCCTCGAGACCCGCGATCATGCGCAAGGTGGTCGATTTCCCGCAACCGGAGGGACCGACCAGCACCATGAATTCGCCGGCGCGAATCTCCAGGTCGATGCCGTGCACGACGGGCTGCGCGGCGTTGGGATAGGTTTTGAAGAGTTTCGAGAGGGTGACGGCGGACATGCTTGCTAGAGGCTGTGATAAACTTGGCACTGCGACTGCCCAAGGTAGCGCGGTGCTTCAGCCTGCGTTCGGGAGTGCAACGAGCGCGGGCTGAAGCACCGCGCTACGGCGGCTTCATGTGACAGACGAAGAGTTAGCGCGCGAGACCGAGCGTCCGGAAGATCTCCGGCACGACGACCTTCTCGTAGGCTTTCGCCGTGGGGTGCACGCCGTCCGGCACGAGTTGCAGGAAGCCGGCTTCGCCGTCGGTGCTGAGAACGTTCTTCCAGGCGGGCGCGTTGTCGACGAGCAGCAGGCCGCGCTTGCGCGCGAGGTCGCGGTAGATCTGGTCATAGGCGTCCTGGTTGACGCGTTGGCTCTTGTCGCCGTCGGGTTTTCCGACGACGGGGTTCATGATCTGAAGCACGACCTCGCACCCCGGGCGTTTTTTTGCGATCCGGTCGAGGATCTGCTCCATGTTCTTGCGCGACTCCTCGGGCGAGAGCTTGAAGCGCGCGACGGCGTCGTTGATCGAGAACTCGATGAAGACGCAGTCGGGCTGATGGGCGAGGACGTTCTCTTCGACCATCTTCAGGCCCCAGCGCGAATTGCGTCCGCTCTCGGCGCCGTTGATGACCGTGAGCTGTCCGGGAAACTGCTGCTCAAGCTTGGCCTGGAGCGGAGCGACCCACTTGCCGCCCTTGCTGAGGCTCGTGCCGAAGATGACGAGCGTCTGCTTCTTGCCGTCGCGCAGGTTTTGGATGAACCGGCTCGCGGGCGGCGCATCGGCGGCTTGCGCGGCCGGAGCCACGAGCGGCGCAAGCAACGCGGCGGCCGCGAGCCAGAGTGCGGAAATTGTGGGGAGCGAACGATGTGTTTTCATGGGAGAGAATTCAGTTTAAAGCTAAGAGCTGAGAGCCGAGAGCCGAGAGCAAGAAGACCGTGCCTCAACTCATCTGGCGGCGCCCTATACCGGCTGTCAGGCTCTCAGCTCTTAGCTCTCGGCTGCATGATCGACTCAGTTGCCCGGGAGGTTGGTCGGCGTATAGGGCGTGGGATTTCCCGTCGTGTTCACGGTCTTGATCTTCACGTCTTGCGAGTCCGATTGTGCGCTCGTGCCCGCAAAACGGATACCGTAGGTCTGGCCCGTGCTGGAGCCGAGTCCGCAAGTCGAGCCGACACAGCCGTCGGTCACGCTCACATAGGAGACCGCCGCCCCGAGGTAGATGCCGGCAGCGCCGGAGGTGAGGGCCGTGCCGTTGCCGCCGATTTGGGGATTGAGGATGCCGATGTCGCGTCCGCCGTCGATCTGCAGGCCGTGGCGACCGGCGCTGGAGATGGTGAGATCGGTCAGCACGGCGCCGCCGGTGAAGCCGGAGGTGATGGTGAAGCCCGAACCCGCGGTTTGCGAGATGGTGGTCGCGTTGACCAGCAGGTCGTTGCCGGCCTCGATGCGCACGCCTTCCTGCGCGCAACCGGTGATGGTCACCTCGTTCAGGTCAACGTATTTCGGGCCCGGGCTGCCGAGCGTGCGAAGCCCGCGTTTGCCGCCGGTGAAGCTTGCGGTCTGGATCTCGGCTCCGTCGACATTCGGACCGATCAGCAGCCAGTCGAGATTGGTGGCGGTGGTGCTGCCGGTGATGTCGTGGAGGATGGCGGCGTCGACCTTCGGCACGCTGCTGCCGAGTCGGATGCCGTAGTCGCCGGTGAGGTTCGTCATCGTGAGCAGCGAGAAGGTCGGCGAGATGCATTCGACCGCCTCGACGGCCCGATACGTCTGTTGGAACGTGACGCGATTGACGAAGGCATCGGTGCAGCCCTGGAAGCGCACGGTGTTCTTTGTGTGCCCGGCCGGGCCCACGAACTTCACGCCGCGCACGCCGCAGCCGGTGGAGTTGGTGGCGACGAGCGCCTCGACGTTGCCGGTGATCGTGAGCACCGTGGTGTCGCCTTCGCCGAGCAGCGAAACGCCGTGGCGCTGATCGATGAGGATCGAGGCGTCGATCTGATAGGTTTTGGCGGCCGGGAGGAAGACGACGCCTTTCGAGGCGTCGATCGCGGCCTGGATGTCGGACGAGGTGATGATGCCGTCGGAATTCGCGTCACCGGGGATCGGATACGTAGCGGTCGCGGCAAACGAGGAAGAGACCAGAAGCCAGAGGCCGGAGGACAGAAGGCTGAGGACGGAGACCCGGAATTTAGGGGTGTTCATGGGGTGATTCGGCTCGGGTAGGGGTTCAGGGCGCGATGAGGTTGGCGGGAGCATACGGGATCCCGTTGCCGGCGGTGCTGACGCCGCGGATCTTCACATTGTCGGTGTCGGACTGGCTGGTCGTGCCGGTGTAGCGGACACCGTAATACTGCCGGGCGATCGAACCCTGCGAATAGAGCGGACCCACGCGGCCGCCGCGGACGAGGAGCGACGAGACGCCCGTATCGACGTGAATGCCGGCGCCCGTGGTGCTGCCGGCGGGATAGGCGGTGCCGTTGGCGCCGACGAGCGGATTGCGAAGCTCGATGCCGCTGCCGCCGGCGACGTGCAGGCCGTGCAGGCCGGCGCCGCGAATGCGGAGGTTGGTGAGCTCCGCCGGGCCCGTGAAACCGGAGTCGATGATCATGCCGCTGCCGTTGGGCTGGCCGATCCAACTGTTGATCATCGTCAGGTTGCCCCCGGTATCGACGCGCACGCCCTCGTTGAGCGGGTTGTCGACTCCCGTGCGCAAGGTGACGACGTTGGTCGGGCCGGGGGTGCCGGTGAGACGCATTCCGCGGCTGGAACCGATCAGCCGGGAGGAGCGAACCAGCACGCCGTCGACGTTGGGCCCGATCACGAGCCATTCCATGACGGTGTTGCTGCTTGATGAGCCACTCAGCCGGACAAATTCGGCGCCGGTGGTGCTTCCGCCGCTCACGCCGCGGACGCGCACGCCGTAGTCGCCGGTCTGGCCGCGCAGCGCGACGTCGGTGAGCAACGGGGTCGTGCAGTTGACGAGTTCGATGCCGCGATAGGTGTTGGCAATGCGCACGTCGTCGACAAACGCGTCGGTGCAGGACTGGAGGCGGACGGCATATTGGAGATGGCTGGACGTGCCGGTGATGCTGAGGCAGCGGAGTCCGCTTCCGGTGCAGTTGCCGACGACGAAGCCCTCGATGTCGCCAGCGATCTTGAGGATCGTGCCGCCGGCGCTGGAAATGCCATGGCCCTCGCCGAGGAGCGTGACGTTGCTGGTGGTGATGTGGACGGTTTCGTTGATGTTGTAGGTGTTCGCGGCGGGGAGGAGGATCGTGTAGGGAGACGTGCCGGGGGCGGCGTCGATCACGTCCTGGATTTCGGAGGAATCGATTTTGCCGTTGGTGTTGGAGTCGACCGGCGTGGGGTAAGCGGTCTGCGCGACCGCGAGCGGAGCGAGGGTGACTGCGGTAAAAAGCAGGCCGCAGGCGAGGGATGTGTGTTTCATGGGGTGGTTGGAGGGGAAACAAGGGGACGGCGACCGTCCAAGGTAGCGCGGTGCTTCAGCCCGCGCTTGGGAGCACAGCGGCGCGAGCTAAGGCACGGCGCCACGAGAAGGCGTTCGAAAGAGGGCATGACACGCGCTTGGCCCAAGCGGGCGTCGGCGAGCGACGCCCGCACCCTTCACTTAAAACGTGAGCGTATAGGTCAGGCGGAACTCGCGACCGCGGGCGAGGCGGAACGTGTCCTGCAGGTAGTACTCGTCGGTGAGATTGATGCCGTTGACCGTGACGCTGTGGCGCCACTTTTTGCCCGTGCGCCAGCCGTAGCCGACGAAGGCGCCGTAGAGCGTGACCTCCGGGTGAATCTGGCGGAAGCGAGTCTGGACGCCCGCCGCGTTTACGGCGCCGGCATTGTAGAGATAGTCTCCGGTGTACGTGACGTTGCCGCCGAACTTCAGACCCTTGAGCGGACCGCTGCGGAACACGTAGCGCGTCGCGGCGTAGCCGGTGTAACGGGGGGATTTGATCATGCGATCGCGGGCGGAGACCGGCGCGGTGACCTCGCCATCGACGAACGCGCCGCCGCCCTGG
This sequence comes from Opitutaceae bacterium, assembly GCA_036406235.1. Classification (GTDB taxonomy): domain Bacteria; phylum Verrucomicrobiota; class Verrucomicrobiia; order Opitutales; family Opitutaceae; genus DASWVO01. The sequence goes on along the minus strand of DASWVO010000283.1, from coordinate 18,390 downwards.
ATGAAGAGATTGCGGGTGACGTTCCAGCGCAGGTCGGCCTCATAGCCCTTGGCCTCCTCGTTGCCCGAGGTGATGAACTGCGAGACTCTCTCGACCGCCGACGGATCGTAGAGGGGATTGCTGATGGCGACGTCGGTCTTCTTGAGTTTGAAGATCGAAACCGTGTACACCAGCGCGTCCTCGAACATCGTGCCCTTGAGGCCGGTCTCGATGCCCCAGGACTTTTCGTTGGGCACCACCTGTTGCGTTCCCTGGTCGATTGTGACCGTGGGCTCGAAGCCGGTGCTGTGGTTGGTGAACCACACGAGGCGTTCGTCGAGGAGCTTCACGTTGGCGCCGAACGTATAGCTCAGCGCGTCTTCACTGGAGCCACTGCCATCGGTCGTCGTGACGACGGGCGTGTGGTTATTCGTGGAGGTGACCCGGGTGGCGTCGACCGAGAGGAGCCGGCGCGAGTCGACGACGTCCTGACGAACGCCGGCGAGGGTGACGAGCCGGTCGTTGAAGAAGAACGCGCGGTGACTGACGAAGACGCCGTAGTTGTTGATCTTTCGATCGCTGTCCTGGAACAGTTGCGTGATCTCGGCGCGAGGCACATTGACCCAGACTGGATTCCACGGGTCGATGACGAACGTTGGCCGGCGGAACACGGTGGTGTTGTTCAGGACCAGGTCTTCCGGCGGACGGACGTAGGTGGTATTCCGATACTCGTAGAGGCTGAAGTCGGCCGCGGCGAGGAAGGCGTGCTTCACGGGGCCGGTCTGCGTCCGCCACAGCAGGTCCATCTGCCCGAGGTAGGCGGACTCGTCTTGGTTTTGGAGAAATGCCTCGGCGGTCATGGTGCCGTCGGCGGTAACGGCGTTGCCCGAGCCGTAGCGGTATTGCTGCTCCTCGAAGTCCTTGTCGTAGGACTGCAGGTTCAAGCGGCCGATGAGGTTGGGCGTGAAACGGTGTTCGATCAGGATGTTGCCGCTCTCGAAGTCGCGCTCGAGTTTGTTGTAAGGCCCCTGGATGTTGTAGGTGGCGAGGTCCCAAAAGATGCCGACGCTGCGAGTGGGACTGGGGGTGGATACCTGGTACAGCGGGATCGTGTCGCCCTGGTTCGACTCGATCATCTGCCGCTCCCAGGAGACGGTGACGGAGGTTTTTGGCGACAGCAGGTAGGTGAAGCCGAGGGCGAAGAGGTCCTTCTCGGTGTAGAAGTAATCGAGGTCGCTTTCCGTGTAGTTGTAGGCGTAGTTGGCGTAATAATACAACTTGTCCTGCTTCACCGGGCCGGTGGCGTCGAAGGCGAAGCGCTTGAAGTCGTAGTCGGCGCCGACGGTCGCCGTGGCGCTGTAGCGCGGCACGCGCTTCGGACGCTTCGAGACGTAGTTGATCAGGCCGCCGGGGCTCGACTGTCCGTAGAGCGTAGAGACCGGCCCGCGAATCACTTCGACGCGGTCGACCGTCGTGCGGTCCGGCGGATTCGCCCGGGAAAAGCCGTCGCGCAGCACCGGCGGCTCGAAGCCGCGCAGACGCTTGCCGTTGTTCGCGCCGGTGTCCTCGGCGCCGGAGAAGGCGCCGCTGACGAAGCGGAGCTGGTCGGCCATCTCGAAGAGCTGGAAGTCATTGATGAATTCTGACGTGAGGACCTGGACCGAGAACGGGGTCTCGACGAGCTTGGCGCCCGTGCGGGTGCCGCTGACGGCGTCGGTCGCGACATAGGTGTCCATGTCCGCCGTGGCGGCGACCTGGAATTCCTCGAGCGTGATGACGTCGTCGTCGGGATTCTCACCCGCGGTTTGCGCGCCGAGGAAAGAGCCGGCGGAGAGCGACAGCAATGTCAGGGTGTAAAGCCGCGACCGAAGGAAGGGCCGAGTAGGGGTGTTCATGAAGGGGCGGGTTGGTAGTTACGCGTGGGTCGAAGCGGAGAAGGGTTTGGTGAGTTGACCGCGGGCGGCGGCGCGGCGCGCATCGTCGGTCATCGCGAAGACGAGTTCGCCGCCGGCGACGAGCGCGTCGTGAGGAATCTCGAGTTGTTCGAAGGGGCGCGCATTGAGGCGCACGGCATCGACGAAGGGCGTGCCTGCGACGTCGCCTTTGGCCACGACGCTGAAGTCGTTTCCGCCGGGACGGCGGATCGTCGCGCGCGGGAAGCGCGGCCCGCCGAGCACGTAGCCGGGATGGCCGCAGCAGAGCGGATAGATGCCCAGCGCGGAGAGAACGTACCACGCCGACATCTCGCCGTTGTCCTCGTCGCCTGGGAAGCGCTCGGGCGTGTAAAGTTCGTCCATGATGCGACGCACCCAGTGCTGCGTGCGATCCGGGCGGCCGGCGCAGGAGTAGAGATACAGCGCGTGGTGGACCGGCTGGTTGGAGTGGGCGTATTGGCCGAACTGGGCCGCCGCCATCTCCGTCATCTCGTGAATCTCGAACGTGTAGTAGCCGGTCTCGAAATGCGCCGGCAGGGCGAGCATGCGATCCAGCTTGGCGACGAAGCGGCGGTTGCCGCCCATGAGTTTGATGAGGCCGGCCGCGTCGTGTGGTACGGCCCACGTATGCTGCCAGGCGCTGCCCTCGATGTAGTCGCTGGACCAGGAGAATTCGGAGAACGGCGTCCGCCAGGAGCCGTCGGCGAGGCGGCCGCGGAGGAAACCGGTCTTCGGATCGAAGACATTGCGGTAATTGCCGGCGCGGGCGGCGATTTCCCGGGTGTCGGCGCCGCGGCCGATCGACCGGGCGAAACGGTCGATGACGAAGTCGCAGTGCGCGTAGTCGGTCGTGCGCGCGACCGAGTGGCTGGCGCGATCGGAGGGAACGTAACCGATCTTTTGATACAATGAAACGCCCGTCCGGCCGTAGGCGGGGGACGGCGGCTCGACGGTCGCGTCCTTGATCATGGCGGCCAGGGCGGTCTCCGGATCGAAGGAGCGGATGCCCTTGAGCCAGGCATCGGCGATGACGGCGGAGCCGTGCGAGCCGACCATGCATTCGCGGTAGCCCGGGCTCGCCCAGTTGGGCAGCCAGCGGCCTTCGCGGTAGGCGTTGAGCCAGCCCTCGATCATTTCGCCGAGGGTGTCGGGCGCGATGATCGTGAGCAACGGAAGGAGGGTGCGATGAACGTCCCAGAAGCCGCAGTCGGTGTAGAGCGGGCCGGGATGGACTTGGCCGTCGAACGGACTGAAATGCACCTTCTTCCCGGCCGCGTCGTATTCGTGCCACTGACGCGGGAAAAGGAAGCAGCGGTAAAGGCAGCGATAGAACGTCTGGCGCTGCTCCTCGGTCGCGCCGTCGATGTCGATCACGCCGAGCTTTTCCTCCCAGACCTTGCGCGCGCGCTCGAGCGTCGCCGCGAACGGCGTGCGGCCGAGCTCGCGGCGAAGGTTCAGCAGCGCCTGGTCGGAGTTGATGAACGACGTGGCGATCTTGACCGTGACGACGCCGTCACGCGGCCGCTTGAGGCGGACCCACATGCCGGTGGCCATCGCGCCCGCGCCGGGGGCGATCGAGGAAGCTTCGTAGCGTCCGGTCTCGAGGATCGCCGCACCGATCTCGGCGACAAAGTGGCAGCGGAAGTTGCCAGTGACGCCGCCCTGATTGGCGGTCGAGACGCCGATCACGAGGCGGCGGTCACGATCGACCTGGAGCACCTCGCCCTGGGCGGGCTTGAAGGAAATCCACGTTTCGTTACCGCGCGTGTAGGTGAAGCGGAAGCTCGCGCCGCGCTCGGTGGGCGTCATCTCGGCGACGATACCGTGGCGATCGAGCCGCGTGCGAAAATAATGCGGCTGGGCGATCGTCTCGGCCGGCGAATACGACGACTCGGTCTTGCCGAGATTGTCGGGCGCGCTGGCGTCGCTGGACACCATGATGAGGAACTGGCCGTAGTCGGCGATCCACGGGCTCGGCTGGTGCGTGCCGCGGAAGCCCTGGATCTTGGGCGCGCGGCGGTCGAAGATCCAGCGGCCCTCGTCGGTCTGCGGCGTCCAGCCGATCATGCCGTGGGGCATGGTCGTGAGCGGGATGGTGTTGCCCCGGGAGAACGCGAAATGCGAGTCGGTGCCCTGGCGCGTATCCACGTAATCCAGACGCGAGGACGGAGTCGTGCCGGCGGGGCGGGCGCCGTTGACGGCGCGCGGGCCCCGGCGGACCGGGCGTTGCGGAGAAGGTTGTTCGAGAATGCGCATAAGGTGAAAGGATCAGGGGCCGAGCCAGAGCCAGCGGACCTCGTCGATGGAGACGCGTCCGTCGGTGCCCGCGGTCTCGATGAGGACCTCGGCGGGCTGGCCGGCCTGGAAGGTGAAGTCGCCGAGCGGGCGGAACGCGAAGGGCGTGCCGCGCTCGCGCTGGTTGATCGTGAGCTCGGCCGTGCCGCCGGCGTGCTTGATCTTGACGGGAACGCGTGTGGCGCGGTCGCCGCCCTCCTCGAAGGCGAAGGCGACGCGGTAGCGGCCCGAGCGCGGGAGGACGGCTTTGAAGAGGGCCGTCTTCTCGTTGCGATCGATGTCCATCGCGAAATGGTTCACGCGGCCGCGGGCCTCCATCGTGCGAGCGGAGCCGCGGTCCCAGCGCCCCGTGAGCGTGGCGCCGGCAACGGTGACGCCGGTGTCGGCATCGACGTTTTCGCCGACGGCGATCGTGTGCTGTTCGACCAGTGAATGGGTGCCCTCGGCGTCGACGACCTTGAGGCTTACGGTGTAGCGCTTGGGCGTCGTGAAGGTGAACGTCGGCGCCGCGTCGGTGCTCTGCACCTCGCCGCTGCCGTCGAAATTCCAGTAATACTTGAGGGCGGACTGGACGTGCACGGAGCGGGCGGCGAACTGCACGGGCTCGCCGACGTTGGCGCGGTCGCCGGGCGGGGCGACGATCGCGACGACGGGACGGAAGGGGGCCTTGAGCGGGATGCCGGCCTTGCGGAGGCCTTCCTGAAGTTGGGGAATGGATACGTCCTGGACGGTCGTGTCGCCGCGGTGCGCGAGATGGGCGGCGAGACCGGCGGCCTGGCCGAGCATCATGAAGACCGGCTCCATGCGCAGGCTGCCGTAGGCGATGTGGCTCGCGGAAACCGCGCAGGTGACGAGCAGGTTGCCGGGGGCGAAGGGCGTCATCACCCGGTAGGGGATCTCGTAGGGATCGACGGCGGAAATGAGATAGCCCTCCTTGGCGAGGCCCTCGGGCGTGCGGACGAAGGAGACGTCGTGCGAGTCGATGTTGTAGCTGCCGAGGCACACGGTGTCGTCCTTCCAACGCTCGCGCTCGAGGTCGTTCTGGATGAGAAAATAGCGCCCGAGCATGCGGCGGGCCTCGCGAATGTACATTTGCGGGGAAACATTGCCGCTCTCGACGAACTCGTCCTTGGGCAAACCCCAGCGGCGGGCCGACGTCCGGAACTCCTCGGGCAGCTCGGGATCGTTCTGGAGCATCCACCACAGGCTCAGCCAGTGGTCGCGCACGCGGGCGGCGATGACCTCGCGCATCTCGTAGTCAGCCTCCGCATACGCGTAGTTGGCGCCAGGCAGATCGGCCTTGTTGGGATCGCTCTTGCCGTTGACCGGACCCCACAGCGGCGCGTCGTGGAAAAGTTCCTCGAAGGTGCGGATGCCGTGCTGGTTGACGTAGGAGATGAAGTGGCGGTGCGGCTCCGGCGAATAGTACTTCGGCTTCGCCACCGGCACGAGGATGTCGGCGCGGTTGGTGAGGGTGGAGCGGAAGTTGTAGGCCTGCACGCGGTGATCGCCGGTGCCCCGATAGATGGCCGGCACGTCGGTGCGGCCGGCGAGCGATTCGTCGTACTCGGCCCGCGCCTCGCGGCCCACCCGGTAAGGGACGTGCGCGGCGGCCAGGAGATCGCCCTCGTAAGTCGCATCGATGAAGACGCGCGCGGTGACCGTCGTCACTGCGCCGGTTTCATAATGGCGCGTGGTGAGCGTCGCCAGCCGGCTGCCGGATAACGACACGTCGGTGAGGCGCTCCTTGCGGCGCACGACGACCTTCGCCTCCTCGAGCAGACGGGAGAAAATCAGGTCGGCCACGTGGGGCTCGAAGAAAAGTCCGCCTTTGGATTCGCGCACCTGGGGCGAGCCGGCACCGTATTTATCGCGGTAATACGCCTCGACGCGCGCAAAGAATTCGAACGAAAGGCCGCCGACGGTCTCGCGCCGGCCGATGTCGGTTTTGGTCAGGCCGCCTGCCATCATGCCGCCGACGACGTAGCTGGGCTCGAGTAGCACGACCGACTCGCCGCTGCGGGCCGCGGCGACCGCGGCCATGATGCCGGCGGGCGTGGCGCCGAGGATCGCGACATCGCAGCGCAACTCGCCCGGGGCGGGCTCGGCCGCGCGGAGGGCGGCGGGCGTCGGCGAGAAGAGTAGCGCGGCGGCCAGAAGGATCGGGGCAGCATAACCTAGGTCGGTTTTGAGGCGGGTGAGGAGGTATAACATGTTGAACAGCAGGGTTATTCTTTGATCGCGCCGCTCGTCAGCCCCTGCACGAAGGGCTTCGTGGCGATGAGGAAAAACGCGACGAGCGGAACGGTGGCGACCGCGTACGCGGCCATGACTTTGCCGGGCTCGAACTGGAGATTGTGCTCGGCGGTGAGGAAGGCCAGGCCGAGCGGGAGCGTGCGCAGCGACTCGCGCTGCACGGCGATGAGCGGCCAGATGTAGTTATTCCATGTGGCGAGCAGATTGATGATCGCGACCGTACAGAAGACGGGCGTGCTCAGCGGCCGGACGATGTGCCAGATGACCTGGCCGTCGTGCGCGCCGTCGATGCGCGCGGAGTCGAAGAGATCACCGGGCAGGTCGTCGAAGAAGGTCTGCAGGAGCAGAATCGCCATCGGGAGCGCGCCCGCGACCTGAGGCAGGACCAGCCCCCAGAAACTGTCGAGCAGGCCGAGCGCGCGGCACAGCAGGAAGACGGGCACGAAGGTAAGCACCGCGGGCACCATCATCGTGGCGAGCAGGCTCTGGCGAACGGCCGCGCGCAGCGGGAACCGCAGGCGGCTGAGCGCGAACGCGGCGAGTGCCGCGCAGAGCAGCGTGAGCGCGGCGATCGCACCGCTCACCGCGAGACTGTTGAAGAGATAACGTGCCGTCACGCGCACGCCGAAGAGGTAGTTTTCCCACTGGATCGGGCTCGGCCAGTGCCAGAAGCGCAGCGTCAGCTGTCCCAGATCTTTCGAGGAAATCGCCAGCATGATCGCCAGCGGCAGCAGCGTGAGCAGCACCAGCACGCCCAGCACCGCGTGCAGCGCGACGGAGTTCCAGGAGACGTGCCGCAATCGGTTCACGACGCCGCCCTCCCGAGTTTCTGCGAGGCGAGGACCAGCGCGGCTGTCGCGACGAGCAGGACGACGCCGAGCGCACTCGCGTAGCCGAGCTGGCCGAACTCGAAGCCGTTCTTGAAGAGATGCAGCGCTGGCGTGAGCGAGGCGTTGATCGGCCCGCCGTTGGTGAGGATCTGGATGTTCTCGAAATTCTGGACGATGCCGAGGAACGAGAGCGCGGCGATCAAGCGCATTTGCGGCTTCAGCATCGGCAGTTCGATGTGCCAGAAAATCTGCCAGCTGCGCGCCCAGTCGAGACGGGCCGCTTCGTAGAGCGAGTTTGGGATCGCCATGAACGCGGCGAGGTAGAGCAGCACGAACACGCCGCCGGTCCACGGCATGCCCATCGCGACGATCGCGGGGATGACGGTGCCGGGTTCGCCCAACCACGAATGGGTCCAGGCGTCGAGCCCGACCGCGCGAAGAGTTTGATTGAGCGGGCCCTCGTTCGCGTAGATCTGCTGCCAGGTGAGGAGTGTGACGACGCCCGGAACGACCACGGGTACGACGAGCAGCGTGCGATACCAGTAGGCGCTGCGGCCCGTGCCGAGGCTGTGCAGGAGCTTCGCGCCGAGCAGCGGGCCGAAGGTCTGCAGCGGCACGGTGAGCGCGCCGAACACGGCGAGATTGCGCAGTGAAACCCACAGCAGCGGATCGCGCGCGAGTTCGATGAAGTTGCCGAGGCCGACGAAGCGGGTGTGTCCGAGCCCGTCGGTCTCGAAGAACGCGAGCCGAAGTGCGGAGGCGACCGGCCAGGCGACGAAGATCGTGACGAGCGCGAGAGCGGGCGCGAGGAAGAACCAGGCGCGTCGCGAAGCGGCGGATACGTTGGCGTTTGCGCTCACAGTTCGTGTCCTCCTTGCAGATGCGCCGTGATGAACGCGCGATCGAGGCGGTCGCCCTGGGCGCGGGCGAGCCGCTGGAGCGCGCCGCGGTGGCTGCGGCTCAGGGCCTGCAGGAACTGGACGCGATCGATGCGTTTGCTGAGAAATTGCTGCCAGAGTGTCCAGAACTCCGTCTCGCTTTGCGCATCGTAGCCGCGGAACTGCGCGAGCGGCAGGAACGCGTAGCGCGTCTTCGGCAGCAACACTTCGACCGCGGGCTTGGGCGGAGCGTCCATCACCGCGGGCAGGTCGTAGACGTCGGTGTTGGCAAACAGCTCGCGCGCGACTTCGGGGCGCGAGACGAAACGCACCCACGCCATCGCGGCGCGCTCGCGTTCGGGATGGCTCGGCTGGCGCGGAATGGAGAAGCAGGCCCGCAGCCCGGAGTTTTGATTCACGTTGCCGAGCAACGGCAGCGGGGTGGAGTCGGGCGTCAGGTCCGGAAACAGGAACACTCCCCACGGAAAAACGGTCGCCGGGTCGACCGTGGCCATCGCGTGGTGAATCTCGGTGAACGCGCGCAGATACCACGTGCCGTTGAGGAAATGCGCGGACTCGCCGCGGGCGAAAAGGAGCGGCACTTCCTCGCCGTCGAGGCTGAGGAAGTCGCCGCGCCATCCGTGCGCGAGCTCCGCGACGAGGCGGGCGACTTCGGCGAACGCGGGCGCGCGCTCCGGATCGATGCGGCCATCGGCGAACGCGATGATCCGCTCCTCCAGGGAAACGAGCTCGCCGTGCGTGGACGTCGGATCGAGCGGATCGTAACGCCAGCCGGGCGCGTGCTGGAGATTCACGGCGACCGTTTCCGGGCGGAGGAAAAGTTCGAGCAGGATGTCCGCCGTCCACGCGCTCTGGAAATCGTTGCTGCGCACGGCGACGATCTGCGGCACGCCACCGGCGGCCTGGATGCGCTCGTAGTTGCTTTTCAACTCCAACCAGGTGAGCGGCGGGGTCAGCCCGAGTTTTTGATAGGTATCCTGCCGGTAAAAGTAGCCGAGGCCGAACTGGGTGAACGGTACGCACCAGAGTTTGCCGGCCGGGTCGCGCGCCTGCTGGATGAGCTCGGGTTGGATTTTCGCGAGCCAGGAGTGCGCGGGCGGATCACCCGCGACCGCCGCCTCGATGTCGACCAGCTGGCCGGAGTTTCCATAGCGCCAGGGGAGGTTCGTCGCCTCGAGTACGAGCACTTCGGGCGGATTGCCAGCGAGCAGCCGGGTGCGCACCCACAGCTCATGCGCGGCATACGGTACCGCCTGCACGGATACATCCATTCCCGTCTCCGCTTTGAAACGCGCGCCGATCGTGCGCAGGCCGGGCAGTAGGTCGGCGTGGATGGAGGCGACCGTCACGGTCTCCGCCCGGCCGTTTGCGGCGAAGGACATCAGCGCCGCGATCGTGAGCGTGAGGCGTGGAAAGAGAGGCGGGCGAATCGAGAAAACCGACATGGGGCGGGGTGGGGCGCGCGGCGGCGGCGCACTAGGCGCTGCCGCGGACCACGAGCTTGACGGGCACGCTTTCGTGGCGCGCGCCGAACCGTTTTTCCCGCGGGAGGCTGACCTGCTCTTCGAGGAGCCGGGCGGCGGCCTGGCCGATCGCGGCGAAATCCTGGCTGATGGTGGTGAGGGCGGGCGTGCTGAGCCCGCAGATGGAAAGGTCGTCGAAGCCGATCACCTTGACGTCCTCCGGCACGCGCTGGCCGCGGGCCACGAGCTGGCGCATGCCGCGGATCGCCTGGAAGTCGTTGGTGAAGAAAATGCCGTCGGGCGGCTCGGGCAGCTGGAGCCATTCGTCGACGAGCTGCTCGGGATGCTCGTCGTGCTGGGGCACCTGGCGGACCAGCGTGTAATCGACGGGCAGGCCGTGGTCGCCGAGCGCGCGCAGGTAGCCCTGGAAACGGTCGGAAACGCCGCCCAGGCCTGTAGCGACGCAGGCGATACGCCGGCAGCCGTCCTCGATGAGGCGCTTCGTGGCGAGATAGCCGCCCTGCAGATTGTCCGCCCAGGCGCTCCAAAACGGCAGCTCGCCCGGACCGCGGTCGAGGAACACGAGCGGATAGCCCTCGATCAGCATCTGCATGAGCGGGCGGAGCGAGAGCGGATCGAGGCTCGGGAAAACGATGGCGCCGTCGTAGCCCTCGGCGCGCAGGCGGCCGAGGTGCTCGCGCTCGAGCGACGGGTTCTCGTCGTAGTGGAAGATGTTGACGTTGGACTTCGACGCCGCGAGCACCTCCTGCACGCCGGCGGAGATGCGCGACGAGCTCTCGTTCAAGTTGGGCAGCACGAGCGCGACGTGCAGGCGCCCGACCTCGTTTGTGGCGACGAACGTACCGCGGGCCGATTCCGTGACGACCACGCGCTCCTTTTCCAGGTGGCGCAGCGCCTCGCGCATCGTGAGGTGATTGATCCCGAGGGTCTTCGCGAGCACCTTGATGCCGGGCAGCTTCTGGCCGGGCTGGTAAGTGCCGGCGGCGATCTGGGCCCTCAGGTAATTGGCGATCTGTTCGTAGACCGGCACCGGGCCGTTGCGCACGAGGTTGAGCTTGGGCGTGGACATATCCGGGAACCGTTAGCGGCTTGCCGACGCCAATGCACGCCCGGACATCGGACGGATCATAAAATGCCCGTTGCTCCCGGGGTGCTGTCGCTGGCGGGACATCATTCGGTTCCCTCCGGGGCGGGCGCGAGGTTGGCGCGGATGCGCTGGAAGAATTCGTCGGGAGCGACGACCTCGACCCCGGAATCCAGGCGCCTGGCGAGCGCAACGACATCCGCGGCCGTGTGCGTCCACGCATGGACGACGACCAGCGAGTATCCACGCGCTGAATGCGAGTCCCGTGCCGCCTTGTTCAGACGGGCGACGATGGCGTCGGGGCTCGAGTTTTTCGCGCCGCCCCAAAGCTGGGCGGCGGCGGAGACGACCGGCTTCCCGTGCGCCCACGTGATCCGGCCGTGTTCTTTGTCATAGGGGGCGTAATCAAAATAGATGAGACCGTCGATGTTCGGCTGGGCGAGGTAGGCGCCCCAGAGGTCGGTGCGATCGAGGGCGTCGGTGTCGATGATCTGGACGAGTCCGAGGTCGGCGGCGCCCATGAGCCGGTTGAGCTCGCGGCAGTGGCGGTCGAGCGCGTCGGCCGGCATGTGACTCGGGAAGAAATAGCCGTCGCCCGAGGGGCCGGCAATGAAGACGTCGCGCGCCTTCGACGAGGACGCGGCCTGTTGGTAATACCAGTCGACGACTCCCGGTGCGAGTTCGGCGAGCGAGGGGGCCATGCCCCAGCCAAGCGAAATCTCGCCGCGCGCCGGACTGCCGTACCAGCGCCGATCCGTGGGAAAATCGAAGAGCAGCCAGCTCAGGTTGTCGCCGTCGGTGAAGACAAAGGTGACGGTGTGAACTCGGGCGCGAGAAGGGGCGGGGGAGGCGGCCGCGTGGTCAGCCGGGGCTGGCTTCTGCTTCAGGGCACCGGTGGCGGGCAGGCTGCTCAGCACCGAGAGATTGCGCACGTGGTTCGCGGGAATCAGCGGGAGCCCGGCCTTCGAACTGCGGCTGATGAAGGTGAGCTCGTCCTCCTTGTCGTTGTCGCCCCAGCCGAGGAGTGTCGCGTTGGGATGGCAGCGCGCGAGAGCCTGGAACCGCTCAATCGCGTCCGCGGTGTGCCAGGCGGGCATGGCCTGCGCGTCGGCGAGGACGGCGTAATCGCGGAGCTGCCAGGGCAGCTCCTTCGGCTGGACGACCAGCACGTCGGCGGGCGCCGCGGCGGGGCGGACCGTTTCGAGCCACGCGAAGTCCTTGTCGCGTGTGTCGTAAAGCGGGTGCCAGCCCAGCGACTCCGCGACCGGTTGTAGTGATTCATCCATGACAACGCCGCGGGCCGGGCCGGCGAGCGACACGGCGATGTCGAGCGAGCGCGGGTCGCCCGCGCGACAGAGGATGTAGCCGGCGACCTTGTTCTGAAAACGGGCAAGCGTGTCGCGGAATGCCGGTGCGTCGACGACCTCCGTGTGCGGTGCGCGGCGGAAGAGGTCGAGCCAGATCCGGTAGCCGGCATTGCCGTCGTCGAGGTAAATGTTCTCCGCGCTCTCCTTGGCCAGGATGCCTTGCAGGGACGAGAGCGCCACCAGTTCGGCCCGGTTGAGCGACTGGTGATTCATCCGATGCAGCCGCTCCGGCAGACGACCCTTCACGACGGGCGCGGCAGGCGCGCCGGAAGCCGATGAAGTCGTCGTCGTCTGCGCGCACGCCGACGTCGCCAGCAGTGAGCTGGCAAGCAGCGTGCGGAGAAACGGCCGCCGCAGGCGAACGACGAAGGTGTTCGACGAAACAGCGTGCGGGACCGTGAGGGTGGCAACCATGGACGAGAGCGCGGAGGTCTGGTGTATCGACAGGAAGGTGACGTTCAGCGGCGCGCGCGACGGCGGCGCAGCATCGTCACACCCAAGGCCAGCCCGCCGGCTAGCGCGGCATAGGTGGAGGGTTCGGGGATGGCGGAGACCGCGGTGATCTGGAGCTTCAGATCGTAGTTGGCGCTGTCGTAGATCAGCGCGGTGAGATAGCGGGATGAGTCGAAGCCGGTGATTGTGGTGCGGCTGGCGAGAGTATCGAAGCCGAAGTTCGTCAGTCCGAGGTTGTTCGTGCCGTCGATCAACGACCATTCTGTCGATCCGCCCGCATAGGCCGCGCCATCTACAGCGAGCCGACTGTTCGGATCGTTGAAGAGTGTGTTGCCGGATACGTTGATCGTACTGATGCCATTGAGATCAGCGGTGAAGCTGAGCAGTCCGTTTCGTAGGTTGAGACCAGAGAGAGTGATTTCATTGGTGCTGCCAATATTCGTGAACGAGCCGTACTGCTGGTTAGCGCCGCTCCCGCCTACGACCAAGGTTCCGCTGGTGTTGAGGGTTGCACCGTTTTTTACCGTGAGTACGCCGGTGGCAGAGCTCACCCCTGTCGAGCCGGATCCGAGATTGATCGCCGCACCGCCAAAGATGCCACCATCGAGGGTGAGTGCACCATTACCACCATTGCTACCAGCGACGTTGCGGGCGATTGTAGTCGTACCGATGAACGCTAGGTTTCCGGCGGAGGTTATCGTGAGCGAGCCGTCACCGTTGGCGTTGCTTGCATCGCCGATTACCAAGTTGCCGGTATATACAGCAGCATTGCGCGCTGCGATAATGTCCGAACTGAGGGTGACATTGTGATAAATGTTCACCGCGACGGAGGAGGGGGCCTTGATGGCGCCCCATGTTGTATTGTTGCTCCAGTCGCCATCGGAAGCGGAATTAGCCGTGCCGGACGGAGCTTGGCCAAAGGCCGAGAAAGACGCGAATGCGACGAGAGCGAGGGAGAAGGTCACGGCGCGAAAGCCAGACCAGCTGGACGAGTGATTCATGGGTAGATTTGGGTGAACAACCGACATAGGTCAAAATACGTGACCTATGTCAATGGCTGTTTTGAGCGAATGTGCACGACTCTTCGCCGAGCGGCCTCGAAAAACCGGGCGCTCTGTCGTGGATGTGGTTGCACGAGTGAGGAGGCAGACCTCGGTGGCTCCTCGGTGTTGTATTCTTCATATTTGCGTGAAATTGTTTTGACAGATGTCGGGCGACCTAGGTTAGGTCCGATAGGTCACTCCCAATGCCTTCCCCACGCCCGCCCGTTGCCCCGGTGTCGTCACGTCCCTTGCCCGCGCCCCGTCTCAAGCCTTCGCGGAAGGCGGCCGTCGGCTGGGCCTTGGTAGCCCTGCTGCTGGCCGTCTCCGGCGCCCAGGTCGCGTGGGTCCGCGGCGAGTCGGTGAATGCCCTCTGGGTGGTGATCGCATCGGTGTGTGTCTTCGTGATCGCGTATCGGTTTCACTCCGCGTGGCTGATGGCGAAGGTGCTCACGCTCGATGAGGGGCGCGCCACGCCGGCGGTCGCGCACGCCGACGGCAAAGATTTTGTCCGCACGCACCGCTGGGTCGTCTTCGGGCACCATTTCGCGGCGATCGCGGGGCCCGGACCGCTGGTCGGGCCGGTGCTCGCGGCCCAATTTGGCTATCTTCCCGGACTTTTGTGGATGCTGATCGGCGCCACGCTCGGCGGCGCGGTGCATGATTCGATCGTCCTGTTCTGCTCGACGCGGCGGCGCGGCAAATCGCTTGGCCAGATGGTGCGCGAGGAGGTCGGGCCGTTTGCGGGACTCATCGCGTTGGTGAGCATCGTGGCGATCCTCGTGATCGTGATCGCGGTGCTGGGACTCGTCGTCGTGCGGGCGCTGGCGGAAAGCCCCTGGGGGCTGTTCACAATCCTCGCCACGATGCCGATCGCGGTGCTGATGGGCCTGGCGATGAAGAGCGGGCGCCTCCACGTCGGCGTGATCAGCGCCTTCGGCGTGGCCGGGCTGCTGCTCGCGGTTGTCGCCGGACAATGGATACACGGGACGGCGCTCGAGCGCTGGCTCACCCTCGAGGGACGGGGACTGGCCTGGGGTATCATGGGCTATGGCTTGCTGGCGAGTGTGCTGCCCGTGTGGCTGCTGCTGGCACCGCGCGACTACCTGAGCACGTTCATGAAGATCGGGGCGGTCACCGTGCTTGGCATCGCGATCGTCATCCTGGCGCCGACGCTGCAGATGCCGGCGCTCACGCGGTTCGTCGACGGCACGGGGCCGGTGTTCGCGGGAAAAGTCTTTCCGTTCTGCTTCATCACGATTGCCTGCGCGGCCGTGTCGGGCTTCCATGCCCTCATCTCCTCAGGGACGACGCCCAAACTGATCGCCCGCGAAGGCGACATCCGCGTGGTCGCCTACGGCGGCATGGTGACGGAGATGCTCGTCGGTGTGATGGCGTTGATCGCCGCGTGCGCGATGCCGCCGGGCGAGTATTTCGCGATCAATCTCCGCGGCGAGGCCGCCGAGGTCACAGCCGCGGTCACGGCGATGGGCTTTCCGGTGACCGAGGCGCAGATGGCGAAACTTGCCGCGGACGTTGGCGAGAAGACGATGATTGGAAGGACCGGCGGAGCGCCGACCTTCGCCGTCGGCATGGCGCAGATGTTCGCGGGGGTGTTGAAGAGCCCGACGGCGCTCGCGCTCTGGTATCACTTCGCGATCATGTTCGAGGCGCTCTTCATCCTGACAACGATCGACGCGGGCACGCGCGTCGGGCGCTTCCTCGTGCAGGATCTGCTGAGTTACCTCTGGAAACCGCTCGGGCGAACCGACTCGGGCTTTGCCAGTTCCCTCGCAAGCGTCCTCTTCGTGGCGGCGTGGGGATGGTTTCTCTACCAAGGCGTGGTCGATCCCAACGGCGGCATCAACTCGCTCTGGCCGATCTTCGGCGTGGCGAACCAGCTACTGGCCGTGATCGCGCTGGCCCTCGGGACCACCGTTCTCATCAAGATGGGCCGCACGCGTTACCTGTGGGTGTCGCTCGCGCCGCTCGCCTGGCTCCTCGCGGTCACGATGACCGCGGGCTGGCAGAAGATCTTCGCCGCGGATCCGCGCCTGGGCTTCCTCAGCGCGGCGGACGCCTTGCAGCAGAAAATCGCAGCGGGCGGCACCGCGGAGCAACTCGCCGTGTGGCGGCACCTGGTGGTGAGTAATCACATCAATGCGGTCGTCACCGGGGGCTTTCTGGTGCTGGTCCTTGTCGTGTTCCTCACCTGCGTGCGCCTCTGGTGGCAGCTCCTCGCGGGCCGCCGGACCTCCGCGCTGCGCGAAGAGCCCTACGTGCCGCTGGCCGCGATCCGCAGCGCGAAATAGGTCCTCTCTCGTTTTCGATCATCACAACCCACCATCCCGTTATCCCATCATGTCGTTATCACCGTGGTTTCGCTCCCTCCTCTGCACCCTTGTCGTTGCATTGGCGTCCGCTCGTATCGAGGCGGCCGATACTCCAGAGTCGCCGCCGTATGATGTCGTCGTCTTTGGCGGCACGTCGGCCGGCGTGATGTCAGCGGTGGCGGCCGGACGGGCAGGGGACAAAGTACTGCTCCTTGAACCGAGTTACCTGATCGGTGGCATGATGAGCGGCGGACTCACCAAGACCGACATCGGCAAAAAGGAAACGATCGGCGGCTTGTCGCGGGAATTCTATGACCGGGTGGTTGCCTACTACCGGAAAACCTATGGCGCGGACTCCGAGCAGGGAAAGGCCAGCGCCGAGTTGCTCCTGTTCGAGCCCAAGGTGGCCGGGCAGGTCTTTGCGGAGATGCTGGCCGAGGCGAAGGTGACGGTCCGCACGAAGGAGCGCCTGGAGAAAGCCCGGGTGCGCAACGGAGTGATCACGGAAATCGTGACGCGAAACTACCAGACCGGCGCGGTCACGCGTCACGTGGCCCGGGTTTTTGTCGACGGCACTTACGAGGGTGATCTCATGGCGCAGGCCGGCGTCATGTATCGCGTCGGCCGTGAAGCCCGTTCCGAGTACGGCGAGTCGCTGGCCGGCCTCACCGACGGCCCGGCCGAGTACCTCGGCACGGGTGACCACCGCGTGCAGTCCTACAATATTCGCGGCACGCTCACGACGCGCGACGACCTGCGCGTGGCGATCCCGAAGCCGGCGCACTACGATCCGGAGCCGTTCGAGAACTTCATCCGGCTGGCGCAGGAGCACAACATCAAGACCTTCGAGGAGCTCTTCGAGGACCTCGGACGCTGGGGCATGATCAACGGCAAGTGCGACCCGAACAAGGCCGACATGATTGGCGTGAACTTTGCGTATTCGGAGGCGGACTACGAGGCGCGCGAACGCATCGTGGGGCGCGTGCAGGATCACTGGCTGAGCCTGTGGTGGATGCTGCAGAACGATCCCCGTCTTTCCGAGGAGTTCCGCGCCTCCGCCCGGCGCTGGGGACTGCCAAAGGACGAGTATGTCGAAAGCGGCCACGTAACGCCGCAGGTCTACGTGCGCGTCGCCCGCCGCATGCAGGGGCGCTATCTGCTCACGCAGCGCGACGTCCAATACGACCGCTTCAAGCCCGACGCGATCTGCATGGGCAGCTACAACACCGACTGCCACGAGATTCAGTGGATCCAGACCGACCGCGGGCGCGTGAGCGAAGGCCATTTCAACGCTTCCGCCGACCCCTACGAGATTCCCTACCGCAGCATCACGCCGTATGGGGTGAAGAATCTGCTCGTCGTGGCGGCGATCTCGGCGACGCACGTCGCTTACTCGAGTCTGCGCATGGAACCGGTCTTCATGATGCTCGGCGAGGCGGGCGGCGCCGCGGCGCACCTCGCCGCCTCCGGCAAGGTGAGCGTGCAGGACGTGCCCGTCCCGGCGCTGCAAGCGGCGCTGAAGAAATCCGGCGTGCCGCTCGAGGCGCCTTACCGCCCCGTGGTCGACATCCGCGTGAAGACGCCGGCGCCGTATGCGCCGGGTCAGCGGATCGAGTTTGAGATGGTCGAGCGTCACGTGCGCGCGCCGTTGACGAACCTCGCGTGGAACTTCGACGGCAGCGGCGCCGTGCAGGCGACGACCCCGAAGGCGAGCTGGGTCGTGCCGGGACCCGGACGCCATCAGGTCATGCTGATCGCCCAGGACGGCGACAAGAAGATCGCGCTGCCGGCCGTGGCGGAGATCGCCGTGGGCGAGGACGCCGCGCCGGCGTATACAGAAGTTCATTACGAGCAGGCGTCATTGAAGGGACGCTGGAAGCGCACCCGCGGCTCGGACATCGAGTATCGCCAGCGCGTGGGGCTCGTCGACAACCGGGAGGCGGACGGTTCCGGTGTCGCCCGTTTTGCGACCAAGCTGCCGCGCTCCGGAAAGTACCTCGTCGCGATGGCCTGGCCGACCACCGGCAACCGGGCCACGAATGTTCCCGTCGTCGTGCGCCACGCCGGAGGCGAGGCAAAAGTCACCGTGAACGAGAAGCGGAAGAAGGCGCCCTTCGCCTTCGCGCCGATCGGCACATACCGTTTCGAGGCAGGGCAGGAGGCGTCCGTCACGATCTCCAATGCCGGCGTGGATGGTTTTGTGGCCATCGATGCGGTGCGCTTCATTCCGATTCCCGAGTGAAGTGACGGCCATCCCGGCCGGCTGGGCGGCCTGGGCAGTCGTCACGAAGATCCGGAGGCATGCCTTCGGACTTCCAGGCGCCGGCGTTTGGCGGCGTCGTTCTCCTCCGTGAGCAATCCATCGACCGTATATCTTACTCATCACTCGCACTGCGACCTGGGCTATACGCACGACCTGCCGATCGTCCGGGAACT
>DASWVO010000282.1:0-14810 GCA_036406235.1 Opitutaceae bacterium | reverse complement strand
GAGCGCGGGCTAAAGCACCGCGCCACGGGGGAGCATCTGAAAAAGGGCATGACTCGTTCTCAGAACATGGCCGTATCCGGATTCGGCCCGATGCGGCCGCGCGGATCGTCTAGCGAGGCGATTTCCGCGAGATCGTCGGCGCTGAGTTGGAAATCGAAAATGTCCGTGTTCTCGCGGATGCGGGACGGTGTCACGGACTTGGGAATCACGATGAAGCCGTTCTGGAGGTGCCAGCGGAGGATGACCTGCGCCGGGGTCTTGCCGTGGCGGGCGGCAAGCGTCGCGATTTTGGGGTCGGCGAGGAGCCGGCCCTGGCCGAGCGGGCTCCAGCACTCCGTGAGGATGCCCATTTCGAGGTGAAACGGCCGCAGTTCGCGTTGCTGGAAGCGCGGGTGTAGCTCGATCTGGTTTACCACCGGTGTCACGCCGGTCTCGGTGATGATCCGGTCGAGGTGGGTTTTCTGAAAATTGCTGACGCCGATCGAACGGACGCGGCCCTCTTTCTTCAGGTGGACGAGCGCGCGCCAGGAGTCGACGAAGGCGCCGCGGTGGGCGGACGGCCAGTGGATCAGGTAGAGGTCGATGTAGTCGAGCCGCAGGCGTTTCAGGCTCGCTTCGAAGGCCCTGAGGGTTCGGTCGTAGCCCTGGTCGTCGTTCCAGAGTTTGGTGGTGATGAAAAGGTCGCCACGCGGCACATCGGCGGAGCGGATCGCGTCGCCCACGCCCTGCTCGTTCTCGTAGATCACGGCGGTGTCGATCGAGCGGTAGCCGCACGAGATCGCGGTGCGAACTGCACTGGCGGCGTGGTCGTTCGGCACCTGCCACACGCCGAAGCCGAGCTGGGGGATGCGATTGCCGTCGCTCAAGGAAAGATAGGGTTGCTGGGTCATGCGAAGTTGGGTGAGGGCGATGTCCTCGATGCGCATCCGGCGACGGGGGCGGCGGGACTCGAGCGGGTGAAAGCGCGGCGCGTCGTCGGCTTCCCCGACCGGTCGGGTTCCGTTGAAGGCGAAGACAGCGCTGTTTCGGGCCGCGCTGGCGGCGAGTGGGTGTTCCATGCGTTCGCGCTCATCATAACGAGGAGCTCCCGGTGCGTCACTGACGGCGAGCGACAATTCACCGGCAAAACGCGCCAAACGCCAGTCCCAGGGGCGCACGGGGGTGGTGGCTGCTTCGGCGCGGAGCGCGCCGCACGGCCCGCGCACCGCCAGCGGAGTTCTTCACCGCAGCGGAGAAAAATCGGTGGGCGCGAGGAAGACGGAGGACACGCCGTTGGGCAGGGTGAGGCTGCCGTCGCGCTCCGAGGCGGCTTTGGCGGCGACCCACGCCGGGTCGGCACGGAAAGCTTTCCACGCGGTGGTCGCGGCGTCGCGGCTGTCGTGGGCGAGCAGATAGATCAAGGTGTGGCCGGCGCCCTGCCGCTCGTCGAGGGGGACCCAATAGGCGACGTTGGTCATCCCGTGTTCCTCGAAGAGGCGGCGCGTGTGGTCGCGAAAGCGGGCGTGCAGCGCGGGGAGTTTTCCCTCGGGCGTCCGGTAGGTGCGCAACTCGAAGACACGCGGAGCGGTTCCGGCCGCCGCCGGGGAGAGCGCCGCCGAGTAATCGGTTGCGGCGAGGAAGATCGACTCGGGCGGACGGGCGAGGATCTTGCCGCCGGCCTCGGACGCCTGGCGGACGGCCTGCCAGTCGGGATCGGCACGAAAGGCCGCCCACGACGCCTCCGCCACGGTGCGGCTGGGGTATCCGAGCATGTAATACAAAGTCGTGCCCGCGCCGCTGCCGGCGTCGAGCGGCACCCAGTAGCCGAGGTTCACCATGCCGTGCTTTTCGAAAAGGCGACAGGTGTGATCGCGAAAGCGGGCCAGGAGCGCGTCGAGGCGGCCGGGCTCGGTGGTGTAGATCCGAAGTTCGACGACAGGCTGGTCGTCGGCGGCGTGCGCGGCGGCGAAAGAGGCGAGGGCGAACACGAAGAGGGCGAGGGAGCGGAGAGGCGAGGGCATGATGGGTAGGGCGCAAGCCGCGCGGTTTCCGGGCGAGGAATGTTTTGTGCGGGGGGCGGGTGGATCGGTGTTTATCCGCGTCCATCCGCGATTGGACGGAGTTTCTTCGCCGGAGAGACTGCGGTAAGCCTGCACGGCGGCTGCTCGGGTAGGGCGGCGCTTCAGCCTGCGCCCGGGGGCGCAGCGAGAGCGGGCTGAAGCACCGCACTACGGCAGGGCGTTCGAAAAGGGAATGCGGGCGTGATGGCGGCGCGTGAGGGATCACGCGCCCCACATGGAAGACGCCTGGCTCAGACGAGGCGGCGGGCGGCGATCTGGGCGCGCAGCGAAAGCTCGGCGGCCTTGAAGGCGTGGGCCTGGGTCATGGCCTTTTCCGTGCGGTTCAGGACGTCGAGGATGAACTCGCCGAAGTAGCGGTAGCCGACCTTGCCCGAGACGGGGAAGTGATGCTCGCCCTTTTCGTCCACGAGATAGACGTGATCGCCGGTCTGCTCGCGGGCGACGTCGACATACTTGCGCAGCTCGATCACGCCCTTGGTCCCGAGGATGATCGTGCGGCCGTCGCCCCACGTGCTCAGGCCGTCGGGCGTGAACCAGTCGACGCGGATGTAATTCGAGGCGCCGTTGTTGCCGACGAGGTTGGCCTCGCCGAAGTCCTCAAACGTTGGATACTCAACGTGGTTGAAGTTGGCGATGGCGGCGTTGGTGACGGTCGCGTCGGTCGCGCCGCTGTAGGTGAGGAACTGCTCGAACTGGTGGCTGCCGATGTCGCAGAGGATGCCGCCGAACTTCTCGCGCTCGAAAAACCAGGCCGGACGCGACGGGGCGCTGAGGCGGTGCGGCCCGAGGCCGAGCACCTGGATGACGCGGCCGATCGCGCCCTGCTGCACGAGGTCGGTCGCATACATGCCCGACTCGTTGTGCAGGCGCTCGCTGTAGTAAACCATGTACTTGCGGCCGGTGCGCGCGACGATGGCCTTGGCCTGCTCGAGTTGATCGACGGTGGTGAACGGCGCCTTGTCGGTGAAGTAATCCTTGCCGCCCTCCATCACCCGGCAACCGAGCGGGCCGCGTTCCGAGGTGACGGCGGCCGAGGCCACGACATGGACTTCGCGGTCGGAGAGGATCTCGTCGAGCGAGCGCGCGACCTTGGCCTGGGGAAATTTCTCCCGGTAGGCCTGGGACTTCTTTTCGTCGGGTTCGTAAACCCATTTGAGCGTGCCGCCGGCCTCGAGCAGGCCGTTGGTCATGCCGTAGATGTGTCCGTGATCGAGATGGGCGGCGGCGAAGACGAATTCGCCGGGCTTCACCACGGGGCGCGGTTTGCCCTTTGGCGCGTAGTTCATGCCCGACGCCTTCGAGTCGGCCGGGGCGGCGCCGCCGGAGCGGGAGAGCAGCGGGCTGGCGGCGAGCATCGCGGTGGTGTGGGTGAGGAAATTACGGCGATTCATGGAGTGAGCAGGAGTAGTTGCGGGTTAAGTACCGGAGAGCGCGACCGAGGTTTTCAGGCCGAGTGTGCCGGCCAGACGCACGGCACCGTACGGCGCGCGCTCGTTGCGGGCGAGCATCGAGTTGGCCTCGGCGTCGTTGACGAAACGCTCGGTCTTGGCGTCCCACTGGAGCGGGCGGCCGAGCTTCATCGCCACCCAGCTCACGATGCAGGCGGTGTTGGAACGGTGGGCGATCGGGGCCGGCACCATCGGCGTCTTGCGGGAGCGTACACACTCGAGCCAGTTGAGATGGTGCTCGGTGCTGACCGGCAACTGCACCGTGAGGCCCTTTGGATCGAGCAGGCGCGGGTCGCTGGCGTCCAGCGGCTTCAGTTTGGCATCCGGGGAGGACGGGTCGCTCGCGGTGGCCTGGCCGTCGCGCGTGACGAAGATCCAGCCCTCGTCGCCGATGAAGCGGATGCCGTTGGGGAACTTGTCCGAGACGGTGACGATGACGTTGTTCGGATAGGTGAGCTCGACGCGGTAGGCGCCGTGCACGTTCCAGATCCGGTCGGCGGGCGGGAAGTCGGCGGTGGCCTCGATGCGGCTCGGCCCGCTGAGCTCGCAATCCATGCCCCAGTGTGCGATGTCGTAGTGGTGGGCGCCCCAGCCGGTGATCATGCCGAGGCAGTAGGCGTCGTTGCGCAGCCAGCCGGGCCGGCTGTAGTCCCTTTGTGGATGCACCCGCTGCTCGGTGTAATATTTCTCCGCGGTTGGCCCGAGCCAGCGCTCGTAGTCCAGGTTCGAGGGAACGGACTGCTCGGGGTCGTCGGGGGCGGTCGGGTCGATCGGCAGGCCGATCTCGATATGATGCAGGCGCCCGGCGCGGCCGCTGCGCACCAACTCGACCGCCTGGCGGAACTGCGTCCACGAACGCTGCTGGCTGCCGAGTTGGAAGATGCGGTCGGACTTCATGAGCGATTCGCGCAGCAGGAGGCTCTCGACGAGCGTCATCGTCATCGGCTTCTGGAGGTAGATATCCTTGCCCGCCTGCACGGCGGCGAGCGCGGGCTCGGCGTGCCAGTGGTCGGGCGTGCTGATCACGACCGCGTCGATGTCCTTTCGCGCGAGCAACTCGCGATAGTCGCCGTAGGTGTCGACCTTATACGGCGTGAGGTTGTTCTCCCTCTGGTGCTTTTCCACCAGGAGCCTGCCGTCCTGGGCGCGCTTGGAGTCGAGATCGCAGACGGCGACGATGTCGGCCAGGCCCGACTTGAGCACGCCCGTCATGTCGTGGGCCTGGGCGATGCGGCCGCTGCCGATCTGGCCGACCCGGATGCGATTGCTGGGCGAACTGGCGCCGAGCAGGCGCGACGGAATGATCAGCGGGGCGGAGAGCGCGAGCGCGGCACCGGCGGCGGTGCGGCAGAATTCGCGGCGGGAGAACCGGTGGGCGGAGGGCAACGGGCTATTCATGGGCTTTTGTGGGTAGGTCGGAAGAAAGACGCGGATGAGACGGCGAGGTTGCCGTGGCGAAAAAGGGGGTGGTCGCTGCGGAAAAAAAGGGGGCGGCGATCGGATGACGGGGAATGCCTTCCGGTGGCTGAGGCACGCGTCGAACAAACGCCCGTCCGGGCAGGGAGCAACGGGCCGGAGGGTGGACGTTGACCGGACAGTCCAATCTTATTGGGGTGCTCCGATGCCCGCCATTGGCGCGCGCGGCGACCCCCGGCCGCCGCGCGCGCTCGCTCTGATCAGCCACCTGCTCCGATCAGAAACTATACGTGACGCGCGCGCGCAGATTGAACGGGGCGCCGGCCACGACGACGAAGCGGTTGATGCTTGCCGCGAGGTATTCCTCGTCGAGCAGGTTGTCGATGTTCACCTGGAAGCGCCAGTGTTCGTCGAACTTGTAGCCGACGTTGAGGTTCACGAGCGTGCGCGCCGGCAGGTAGAAGTTCGGCTGCACGGGAATCTGGTGCTCCTCCGTGCTGGCCGCGGTGACGCCGCCCGCGACGTCGCCAGGCCGCTCCGCGAGATAGTTCACGCCGACGCCGATCGAGAGGCCCTTGAGGCGCGAACCGTTGGGGAACTCGTAACTCGCCCAGAGGGCGCCGGAGTCCTCGGCGGTGCCGCGGAACGGGATATCGAGCGGATCGCGGTTCTTGAATGTCGTGTAGTTGCCGATCAGCGACAGCGAATCGGTGAGGCTCGCGCGCAGCTCGAACTCCCAGCCCTGGGCGTTGCGGTCGGAGAAGAGCGCCGGCAGCGGGGGCACGGGCGAGGGGAAGACGTAGTTCGCGGGATTCGGGATCGAATAGTTGTTCTGCAGGATCTCGAAGTAGGCGACCGTCGCCGAGAGGCGGTTTTCCAGCAGGTTCACGCGCAGGCCGAACTCGTCCTGCTCGCCGTCCTGCAACGGCGGAGAGTTCTGGGCGAGGACCGCGAAGGCCGATTGCGGCGTCGAGTTCTCCGAGTAGCTGTAGTAGAGCGCCACGCCCGGCAGGGGCTTCACCAGCACGCCGTAGGACAGGAGGTTCACGTCGACGCTGGTGTTGTACTGGCGGTTCGTGAGCAGGTCGTTCGACTGCAGGTCGTAGTTGTTATACGAATACCCACCGTTGAGGATCAGCCGCTCGTCGAAGAACGACAGGTTCTGGCTGAGGTAGGCCTGGACCGAGTAGTTCGTCGTATCGACGCGGTTGGCGAGCTGCGTGAGCGTGACGTTCGATGGCGCGGGCGCGTCGTAGTCGATCGGGTCCTTGAGGTTGTTGATGGTCTCGCTGTCCGAGAAGGTACGATCGAAGGCGCCGCCGACGAGGGTCTGGCCCTTGAAGGTGTCGGTCTCGAAGCTGTACAGGTAGTCGTTCTGGACGTTGAAGAGCGAGTAGGAGGTGTGTGCGCGCGTGCCGGCGCGGGGCAGGATGCGCGGCATCGGCGGCGCCGGCGACGGCGTGTAGTCCGGCGCCGGGCCGTAGACGATGCCCGGCGTGTAGTTGCCGGTGAGCGGATCGACGCCGCCGCCCCGGACGGTCGTGCTGGGGAACACTTGCTGGAAGCCGACCTTGTAGTCGCTGTAGCGGGCGGCGAGCCGCATCGAGATCTGCTCGGTCAGCGGCTGTGTGAAGAGCACGCGGAACTCCGGACGGCGCTCGAAGCGGTAGTTGTGCTCGTCGGTGTTGAGGAAGCGGTCGACGCCTTCCAGGAGCTTCCCCTCGGTGTTCGTGCCCGAGGATGGGTCGATCGGGATGCCCCACCAGTTTTGCACGGTGGAATCGGAGTAGGCGGCCTGCACCGTGAGTTCGCCGCCGCCCTTTGCCCGGAAGGTGAACATCGGCATGATCGCGTACACCCGCTTGGGGTCATCGGCGTAGCCCTCGGTGTCCTGCGCGGCGCCGACGACGCGGAACGCCATGTTGCTCGAGGCGCCGAACACGCGGTTGTAGTCGAGCTCGGCGCGCTCGGAGGAGTAGATGCCGACCTCGGCGCTGAGCGAGCCGAAGTTGCGGAACTGGGGCTTGCGCGTGACGGCGTTGATCGTGCCGCCCGGCACGCCCGAGGGCGCGAGCACGGCGTTGGGGCCTTTGACGACCTCGATGCGATCGATGAAGATCGGATCGAGATTCGCCTGCGAGCCGGAGGCGAAATTGTCGACGCGTTGCCCGTCGCTCTGGAAACCGCGGATGGTCACGCGGTCCAGGCCGTTCGGTATCGTCGATTCGGTGACGCCGGAGATGTACTGGAGGGCGTCGAGCAGTCGCAGCGTGCCGGTGTCTTCCATGAGTTCGCGGGTGACGACCGAGACGCTCTGCGGCGCGTTGAAAAGGTTCACGCGCACGCGGCCGCCCGACATCGATTCGGTGGGCTGGTAGCGGCCCTCGCGCTGGCCGGTGGTGAGGAAGGGCGAAAGCACAATCGGCTCCTCGTTCGTGGCGGTGGAGGCGGGTGCGACGCCCGGCGGCGCCGTCTGGCCGAACGCAGGACCAGCGGTGACGGCGAGGGTTCCGATCGCCAGTGCGATCGTGGTACGGAGGTATCCAGTGGGGGTAGGCATGTGGTGTGTAGGCGTGAGCATGAACAGACGGAATGACATTCGCTCCTGGTCTGAACGTGTGGGTTGGCATGAGCGCAGGGTTTGCGCCCATGATGAGGGTCGGTGCAACGAAAGCCTGCGAATCTCCGAGGACGAGATGGGCGCAGAGAGGGGTGTGACAGCCGCCAAAGAAGCCACGAAGGGCCGGTTCACCATGTAAATGGAAGTGGACGTTGACCGCGGTACCGGGTGGTGCCGCGGCGGTCCAGTCGATCTATCGTTAGCATGCGCGGGCACCTTGTGGATTGCCGTCGCCGGCGCACGTTGGCCGACACGCGCAACGATGCACCCCGCCGACAGCGACTGCCCGATCGCTCCTTCCAGCAATCCTCCGTCGGCGACGCATGATAACCATCGTCGGTGCGGGTTCGCCTTCACCTGCGCCCGCCGGCGGTGCCGCGTCGCGCCCGTCATTCCTGCATGAATACAACACCCTCAACCCCTTCACTCGGCTTCGGCATCGTGGGACTCGGCATGATCGCCGACTTCCACGCCCGCGCGATCGCGGAAACGCGTGGCGGTCACCTCGTCGGCGTTGTCGGCCGCTCGGCGGAGAAGGCCCGCGAGTTTGCCGAACGCCACGGGGCGCCGTTCTGGACGACCGAGCTGAGTGAGCTGCTGGCGCGGCCGGACCTCCAGGTCGTTTGCGTGACGACGCCCAATGGCGCGCATCTGGGGCCCGCGATTGCGGCGGCGCGTGCGGGGAAACACCTCGTCGTGGAAAAACCCATCGAGATCACGCTCGACCGCCTCGATGAGGTGCTGCGCGTTGTCCGGGAGACGGGTGTGACGCTGGCGCCGATCTTTCAAGGCCGCTTCGGAGAGGGCGCTCGCACCGTCAAGGCGGCGGTCGAGGCGGGCCGGTTTGGCCGGCTTTCGCTTTGCAGCGCCTACGTCAAATGGCTGCGCACCCCCGACTACTACCGCAATAGCTGGCACGGCAAATACGCGCTCGATGGCGGCGGCGTTTACATGAATCAGGCGATCCACGGCATCGACCTGCTGCAGTGGTTGGCGGGCATGCCGACCGAGGTCTTTGCGTATGCGACTCGTTGCGTCCACCAGGACATCGAGGGCGAGGACACCGCGGCGGCGACCCTCCGCTTCGCGAACGGCGCCCTCGGCGTGATCGAAGCGAGCACCGCCTGCCATCCGGGCTGGAGCCGCTGCATCGAACTCTGCGGGGAGAACGGTTCCGTGCGGCTCGAGGATGACCGTATTACGCGTTGGGACTTTCGCGAGCGACTGCCGGGCGACGAGGTGGTGGTCGCCGCCGGCGCGACGGATGCGCTCGGCTCGGGCGCGGCGGCGCCGAACGCCATCAGTCATGACGGCCACCGGCGGCAGATTCAGGATCTGATCGACGCGCTGCGGGAGAAGCGGCCACTGGCGATCGACGGACCCGAGGCGCGCAAGGCGGTCGCGCTCATTTGCGCGCTGTACGACTCGGCCCAACGCAACGCACCCGTCCGCGTATGACTCCACATTCAGGGCAGAAACGTGCGGCTGCCGACGCCACGGGCGTGAGCGTGCCGGCCGCCGCGGCGTCCGCTTCGAGCGTGGCGATCGGGGCGGCACTGCAGGCGGCCGCGCCGACGGCGGCGTGGTGGCGTTCCTTCGATCGCAATCACTGGAAGGTTTTTATCCTCGCCTCCACGGCCTGGTTTTTCGACTGCCTGAATTCCCAGTTCTTCAACCTAGCGCGCGACGCGGCGATGGAAGACCTCCTGGTCGACAAAACGCGTGCGGCGGAGTTTGGCCCGTATTCGACCTCGATCTTTCTCGTGGGCTGGGCGATCGGTGGCCTGATCCTCGGAGCGCTCGGCGACCGCTTCGGACGCGCGCGTGTCCTCACGTTCACGGTGCTGCTTTACTCGGCCTGCACGGGGCTGAGCGCGTTCGCGACGAGTTTCTTCGATTTCTGCCTCTACCGTTTCCTCACCGGCCTGGGAGTCGGAGGGGTGTTCGGGCTTTGCGTCGCGCTCGTCGCCGACTCCGTGCCGTCGCACACACGCGCGCCGGCGCTCGGCCTGTTTCAGTCGCTCTAGCGAGAAGAACCATTGGAGTTCGCTCGCGCTCCTGCTCCAGAACGCCGGCGGGTTTTGCGGCATGATGACGTTTGCCCGGATCGCGCAGGTAAAGGGACGCCGGGTGGCGTTCGCGCTCACGCTCGTGTGCTCCTTTCTCTCCACGCTGCTGGTCTTCCGCTCCCTGCGGGAGGTGAGCCAGATCTACTGGATGCTGCCGCTCATGGGCTTCGGGCAGCTCTCGGTGTTCGGCGTGTATGCGATCTATCTGCCGGAGCTGTTTCCCACCAGCCTGCGCAGCACAGGCACGAGTTTTTGCTACAACTTCGGCCGGCTCGTCGCCGCGACGGCGCCCTTCACGATTGGCCGGATCACGAAGAGTCTCGGGGGCAACACCGAAGGCTTCCGCACCGCGGGCTCGTGGGTGAGCCTGGTGCTCCTGTTCGGGATTGTTGTCCTGCCGTTTCTTCCCGAGACCCGGGACCGCCCCCTGCCGGAGGAGGGCTGACGCCCTCTCACATTTCCCGCAACGCCGCCGCGATCGGCAGACGCGCCGCGCGGATCGCGGGAAGAAGGCCGCCGCAGAGCCCGATCAGCGTCGCCCACACGACTCCCTGCACGAGCAACGCCGGCGTGACCGCGAAGGCGAAGGCCACCTGGCTGAAGCTCTGCCAGTTGATCGTCGCGGCGTGGAAATTGTTGAAGGCGAGATAGGCAAGCGCCGCGCCGAGACTGCCGCCGATCAGCGCCAGCACCAGCGATTCGATCATGAGCGCGACGATCACGGCGCCGCGTCCGAAGCCGAGGGCGCGGAGCGTCGCGATCTCGCGCGTGCGGGCCGCAACCGCGCTGTACATCGTATTCAACGCGCCGAACACGGCGCCGATCGCCATCAACCCGGCGATCAGGACGCCGAGCGTCGTGATCAGTCGCGTGAGGGTTTCCGAATGCTCGGCGTAATAGTCGGCTTGCCGCATGACCTTGACGCTGAGCCGCGGATCGGAGGTCAGCGCGTCCTTGAACTCCCGAAACGCGCCCGCGGATCTCAGGCGGACGTAGACGGATTGAAATGTGTCGCCGCGCTGGTAGGCGGGCTGCAGCACGCGGGCATCCGTCCAGATCTCCGACTCCGCCACGCCGCCGCCGGCCGAGAAGACGCCGACGACCGGCCAGGTTTCCCGCCCGACTTTGATCTTCGATCCCACCTCGAGGCCGGCGACCTCGCGGGCGGCGCCGACGCCGACGATGACCTCGTTGCGGCCCCACTCGAACATCCGGCCCTCTGTGAGCTTCACTTCGTCGCGCACCTCGAGCGCGGCGCTCTCGATCCCGCGCAGCGGCACGTTGGCGTCGGTGCCGGTGGCCCGCTTGGGCAGGTTGATGATCACGAACAACTCCGCGGAGGCGAGCGGGCCGTGGTCGCCGCGGGCGACTTCGGGGGAGTCGGCGATGACGCGTGTATCCGTTCGCTGGAGACCGCTGACCATCTCGCTGTCCGCGCCGCTGCGCAGCACGATCGCCGCGTCGGTCGAACCCGACGCCCGCATCACGCGCTGGAAGCCCGCGGCGATGGACAGCACGCCCACGAGCACCGCCACGACCCCGGCGATGCCGGTGATGGTGGCGGAGGCGGGGCCGCGTCGCTGGGGCAGGCTCATGAGCCCGAACTTCGTGATCGAGCCGATCTGGGCGAACCAGTTGAGCAGGCGGTTCATGTCACATCCTCCGGAGGGCATCGGCGACCCGCAGGCGCATCGCTTGCAGGGCGGGAAACGCTCCCGTCACCAGCCCCAGCGCCACGCTCAGCGCGAAGCCGATCAACAGGTCGCCGGCGTGGAAATAAAACAACGGGAGCAGCCCGCCGGTCGGGTCGCCGCGCGAGATGAACAGCCACGCGAGCCCGAGGCCGAGCCCGCCGCCGGCGACCGAGAGGAGACAGGACTCGACCAGTACGAGGGCGAGTACGCCGGTGTGGGTGAAGCCGATCGCCTTGAGCACGCCGAGTTCGCCGGTGCGTTCGCGCACGGACTGCGACATCGTGCTGCCGGCGACGAGCAGGATCGTGAAAAACACGGCCGCCAGAATTGCCGCCACGATCAGCGCGATGTTGCCGACCTGTTTCACCCACGCCTGCACGAACGCCCCCTCCGGCTCGGTTTTTGTTTCCGCGGGGGAGTTCGCGAATTCCTCGTCGACGCGTCCCGCCACCTCGGCGGCCTCGGCAGGGTTCGTCACGCGGATCGTGTACCAGCCGACGAGTCCCTGACCCCAGTTGTTCGACCGCCGAAACTCGTCGAAATAATCGTAGCGGAAAAACAGCGGAGTGGTGTCCGTGCCCTTGTCGCGCCCGTCGTAGATGCCCACGAGATCGAACTCCCAGGTCCGCCGGCCCCAGATCGGCGACATGATCGGCACCTTGTCGCCGATCTTCCACGCGAAGCGGTCGGCCGTGTTGCGTCCGACGATCGCGCCCGTGCGGGTCTGCAGCCACGCCTGCCTTTGCTCCGGCGCGAGGATGATCTCCGGGTGCATGGCGAGAAAGTCCTCAGGCTCCACCGGATTCTGCATGAAGAAGTTCTTCGGGTCCTGATAAATGCCGCCGAACCAGGTCTGGTGCGTGGCGAGCGCGACGCCGGGGATCCGCGCCATGCGGGCCTTGTAGCTCTCCGGCAGCATTTGAATAATGGATACCTTGTGACGGACGATCAGCCGGTCGGCGCCCGCGATGTCCACGCCGCCGACGAGCGCGTGTTCGATCGCGCGCAGCATGCCGAACAGCGTGAAGGCAACGAGGATCGACAGCAGCGTCAGCGACGTGCGCAGCTTCTTTCGCGTGAGATTGCCCCAGATGAGATGCGCGAACTTCATGACACGGGCTCGCGGGTGAACCGCCCTTTGTTGAGGTAAACGGTCCGCGAAGCGCGCGCGGCCGCATGCGGGTCGTGCGTGACCATGATGATCGTTTTCCCGTGCTCGCGATTCAGCGCCTGCAGCAGGTCGAGGATCTCGTCGCCGGCCTTGCGGTCGAGGTCGCCGGTCGGTTCGTCGCAGAGCAGCAGGGTCGGATCGGTGACGATGCCGCGCGCGATGCCCACACGCTGCTGTTCACCGCCGGAGAGCGTGCGCGGAAAATAGTTCGCGCGGTGCGAGAGGCCGACCATCGCCAGCGCGGTCGCGACGTGGCGCTTGCGCTCCGCGCGGGAAAGCGGGGTGAGCAGCAGCGGCAGCTCCACGTTGCGCTCGGCCGTGAGCACCGGGAGCAAGTTATAGAGCTGGAAGACGAAACCGATGTGCTGGGCGCGCCAGGCGGCGAGCTGGCGCTCGGAGAGCGTACCGAGTTCCTCTCTGGCGACGGTAATTGTGCCTTTGGTCGGACGGTCGAGTCCACCGATGAGGTTGAGCAACGTACTCTTGCCCGAGCCGGAGGGCCCCATCAGGGCAAGGAACTCGCCGCGGTCCACCTTCAGTTCGGCGTCCGTGAGCACGTGGATTTCCTCGGCGCCGCGGCGGAAGGTTTTCTCCACGCCGTCGACCCGCACCAAGACGCCATCCTCTGTGTTCTCGTTCATGATTTTTTCTCCGAGATGCTCATGCCGTCGACCAGGGCGGCGGACGCCTCGACGACGACCTTTTCGCCGGCGCTCACGCCGGCGTTGAGCACGGCGTCGCCGGAAAGCGTGCTCGCGACGGCGACCGCGCGCCGCTCGACGCGGCCGTTCTGGACGACGAACACCACGTCGCGTCCGTCCTCGCTGTGCAGCGCGCTTTTCGGCACCGTCACCTCGCGTCCGGCCGGCGCGGCGCCCCGGTCGCGAAACGCGACCTTCACGGCCATCTCCGGCAGGATCCGCGGATCGAGTCGTTCGAACCCGACGCGGACTCTGACCGTGGACTTTTGCCGATCGGCGGTCGGGATGATGGCGATGACCCGGCAGGGCAGTTCCCAGTCCGGATACGCATCGAGGGTGGCGGCGACCGGCTGGCCGGGCGCGACGCGATTGATGTAGCTCTCGTTGACGTCGATTTCGATCTCGAGCGACTGCATGTCGACGATCGTGCAGATGCCGGTGCGGGTGAACCCGCCGCCGGCGGACATCGGGGAAATCATCTCGCCCGGCTGGGCGTTCTTCGACGTGACGACGCCGGCAAACGGCGCGCGGATGATCGTGTCGTCGAGTTGCTGGTGCCAGACGCCGACGGTGCGCTCGGCGACAATCAGTTCGCGCTGCTGCTGCGCAAGACGCGCCCGCAGCGCCAGCGCCGCAGCTTCGGCGTGGTCGAATTCGGCCAGGGCCGACACGCGCGCGTCGCGGAGGGTGGTCTGTCGCTGCAATTCCTGCTCGGCTTCCTTCAACCGCACGCGCGTCTCCTCGATGGCGCTCTCGGTGGCGCCCAGTTGGGCCAGCGCGAGGCGGAGACTCGCCTGCACGTTGGTGTCGTCGAGCCGGGCGAGCGTCTGGCCCTCCGTCACGGCCAGGCCCTCCTCGACGAGGACCTCCACCACCTTGCCCGTGATTTTCGAGGACACGGTCGCTTCGCGACGCGCGATCACATAGCCGGACGCGTTCAACACCGTGCGGCCGCCGCCCGGGTGGGAGGTTTCGCGCGCGAGCACCGTGCGCACCGTGACCGGCTCGGGCCGGGCGAGCCACCAACCGGCCGCCGTCAAAAGGAGCACGACTGCCGCGGGAACGAGCCAGCGCAGCATTCGCCGGGACGAACCGGGCGTTGCGTTGCGTTCGATTCGCAGATCATCGAGGTTGTGGGGCGGCTGGCTCATGCGGGGTTGGGGAGGGGCGTGCGCCGGACGGGCGCAGCGTAAGCGGTTGTTGAATACTGAAGTCCCGCCTGGTTCTGGCTTCCTGGAGCGTGTTATGAACTCTGCCCGGCGGCTGCCCGAGGTAGCGCTACGCCATCCGCCCGCGCTTGAGAACGCAACGAGCGCGGGCTGAAGCACCGCGTTACGGGCGGCCCTCGCCGGCAAACTAGTGCCTGCGCCCACGCAGGCGCTGGAGCGCGCCGGTGCGCGAAACACCGGGGCGGGCGTCCGGCATCTTGGCCGGAGCGTGAAAACGATGGCTTGGGTCGCTGAGCCGTGCCGCGTCCTTCATTGCGCCCGGCGGGATGGTTGGCTTCGGGGACGGACTGGCCTTGGGCGAAGCGGGGCCGCTTTGGTTCGGGAGTGGAACCGGTTTCATGAGAACCTCCTTGGCTGAGTTGGGGCCCATCTTCCCGCGATCGGCGCCCGGTTGCTCCGCAT
>DASWVO010000281.1:0-3423 GCA_036406235.1 Opitutaceae bacterium | reverse complement strand
CGCCAAATACCTCACGCTCGCCAAGCGATTCTCGCACCGGGCGATTCTCGATCCGCTGCTCCGCCACGAGGACCGGCTCACCGGACTGCATGCCAACACGCAGATCCCGAAAGTCACCGGCTACGCCCGCATCGCCGAACTTGGCGGCGACGCCTCCTGGCGCGATGCCGCGCGTTTTTTCTGGGACACCGTGGTCGACCACCGCAGCGTCGCGTTCGGGGGCAACAGCGAACGTGAGCATTTCAACCCGCCCAACGATTTCTCGTCGCTGATCGAGTCACGCCAGGGGCCGGAAACGTGCAACACCTACAACATGCTCCGGCTGGCGGAGGCGCTGTTCCGCAGCGAACCCGCCGCACGCTACGCCGATTACTACGAGCGCGCGCTCTTCAATCACATCCTCGCCTCCCAGCACCCGGAGCACGGCGGCTACGTTTACTTCACGCCCCTCCGGCCGCAGCACTACCGCGTCTACTCGCAGCCCGGCGCGTGCTTCTGGTGTTGCGTCGGCACCGGCATGGAGAACCACGGCAAGTATGGAGAGTTCATCTACGCCCACTCCGCCGACACCCTCTTCGTGAACCTCTTCGTCGCCTCGGAGCTCTACTGGCAGGAGCGCGGCGTGCGCGTGCGACAGGAAACGGCGTTCCCGGACGAGTCGCGCACTAGGCTGACGTTCACGAGCACGAATCCGCAGCGTTTCACCGTGCAGGTGCGCCATCCCGCCTGGGTGGAGAGCGGCGCCCTGGTGGTTCGCGTCAACGGCGAAACGCAGCCCACCACCTCGAGCCCATCGTCCTACGCTGCGATCACACGCGAGTGGCGCGACGGCGACCAGGTCGAGATCGAGCTCCCGATGCGCACGACGCTCGAGCGCCTTCCGGATGGCTCCGACTATGTGGCCGTGCTGCGCGGCCCGATCGTGCTCGCCGCCAGGACCGGCACCGAGCAACTCGACGGACTTGTCGCCGACGACACGCGGAACGGCCACATCTCGCCCGGACCGTATCTGC
The DNA here is from genome assembly GCA_036406235.1 of Opitutaceae bacterium. Classification (GTDB taxonomy): domain Bacteria; phylum Verrucomicrobiota; class Verrucomicrobiia; order Opitutales; family Opitutaceae; genus DASWVO01. The sequence goes on along the minus strand of DASWVO010000281.1, from coordinate 2,410 downwards.
CGCTCGACCAAGCCCCCATGCTCGTCGGCGACCTCGCCACGCTCACCGAGCAGATCCAGCCCGTCGAAGGCAGGCCTCTGACGTTCACTGCGCCCGGCCTTGTTCGTCCGGAGAAGTTTCGCAACGTGGAGCTCGTGCCGTTTTTCCGGGTGCACGACGCTCGCTACGCAATCTACTGGCGCACGGTGTCGGCGGAAAGATATCCCGAAGTGGCCGCCGCGCTCGAAGTATCCGAGAAAACCCGACTCGCGCTGGAGGCCCGCACCCTCGACGCCGTTTCGCCAGGCGAGCAGCAACCCGAGGTCGAGCATGACTTCCGAAGCGAAGCCTCCCGCTCCGGCGTGAACCAGGGCCGGCAGTGGCGCGACGCCTCCGGCTGGTTCAGTTACCGGATGAAGGCGATATCTGGGGCACCCCTCGAATTGCTCGTCACCTATGACGCCGACGAGCGCGGACGGACGTTCGACATCCTCGTCAACGATCGCGTGATCGCCACGGTCGCGCTCGATGGGCGACAACGCGACCGCTTCGTCGACGTCGCCTATGCGATTCCCCCGGAGATCGTCGCCGGGGTCGGCGACGGTTCGCTCACGGTCAAGTTCGCGGCCCGGGAAAAATCGCGCACGGGGTCGATCTATGGCGTGCGCCTCATCAAAGCCTCCGGCCCGCCGGCCTCATCCCATTAGTCACGCCCGACAAGAGCGCGCAGAAGATGAACACGAGAACGGGCCGACGCGCGAGAGCGCCGGCCCGGCGGGCTGTGGGGCGAGTATTCATTGGGTGGATGCTGGGAAACCGAGGCGCTGGAAAAGGGGCGGAGCAAAAAAAGGGCGGGGGCTCTCCCCCGCCCTGCTCGCGCGTCTCTACAGGCCCGTGTCGTCGAGGAGTCCGTCGGTGCCGACTTGGAGGCGGTCGGCACTGATCATGCCGTGCACGGCGGCATTGCTACCGATGCTCACGGTACCGGCAGGGGCGATGACCTCGCCGTGCAACGACGCCCCGGTGTTCAGCGTCACGCCGCCGGCAGCGAGGCGCAGGGTGAGCCACTCAGACTTCCCGGCCGTGCCGACGGTACCGCTAAACGTCAGGCCGCCGCCCAGCGTGAGCGTGACCGGACCGACGACGCGCAGCGCGACCGAGCCGTTGAGCGTGAGGCTCTGCAGGTTGTAGACCGCGGGTTCGGTGGCGCCGACGACGCCGAAGACAAAACCCGTGCCACCGTTGGCCGTGAAGCTGCCGTAGGTGCCGGGCGGCACCGCGACTTCGCCGGCCCCACCGCCAAGCGTGAGGTTCTTCAACGTCACCGGATCTCCGATACTCTGGCCGGAGCTCGTGAGCGTGACACTGCGGTTGCCGGCCGGCTTCGGCGGGGCGGCTACGCCCGGCAACGCGATGGCGTCGACGCGACGCACGACATAACGCACGACGGCGTCGCCGTTGATCGTCACCGTGTGCGTCGTCGGCGTAGCATTGCCGGGGCCATCCTTGACGCCACCGACCGTGGGCGAACCATTGAGCCGGAGCGTCGGCGTTCCGGGCATGAGCAGATCGCCGGAGAGCGTCGACGCGCCGTTGAGAATCACGTTCTCGGCCGCGAGCACCTGCACCGAGCCGTCGACCATGCCGTCAAACGTCGGCCCATGGCGCACAAGGGCCGTGATCGTGATCTGCAAGGTGCCGGAGGCGGTTCCGCCGTAGTTGGGATCCTCGATCGTCGCAACTACGGTATGTCCACCCGGGTAGATGGGCGCTGCTTCGGCGCCGTCGTAGCTGAGCTTCACCACCAGGTCGGCGGGCGTTGTCGTCGCCGTGACCTCACGCGGCGTGCCGGTGTAGGGCTGCGAAAGCGGAGCGAGGGTGATTGCGGCTTCCGCCTTCGCGACGCCGAGTGTGCCCGCGGCGGAGCCCGTGTAGTTCGGGTGATTGATCACCGCGGTGACCGCATACGAGCCGGCGTTGGTCGGCGCGGTTGCGGTACCATTGTAGCTGAGCATCACGGGCAGTCCGGCTGGAGCGGTGGTCACGGTGACCGACTTCGGCGAACCGTCGTAGGTTTGTTCCAGCAAGCCGAGGGTCACGGATGCGGCCGCTTTCGCGATGACCAGCGTGCCTTCGGCGGAGCCAAGGTAGCTGGGATCGGCCGGCGAAACGACCACGGCATAGCTGCCGGCGTCCGTCGGTACGGTGGCGCCGTCATTGTAGGTGATACTCAAGGGAATATTCGCGGGCGTCGTCGTGACGCCGATCGGCTTTGGCTCGCCGTCGTAGGTTTGAGCGAGGCCGCTCAACGTGATCGTCACCGGCACGACGGCGGTGAGCACGACGTCGTTGCCTGTGCCGCCGACGTAGCTGATGCGGAACTGATTCGCGCCGATGTCGAACAACGCGCCCTCGGCCAGGCTGGCGAACG
>DASWVO010000280.1:0-18481 GCA_036406235.1 Opitutaceae bacterium | reverse complement strand
GTCGGCCACTTTGCGTGTGGGAGTCCGGGCGGTGCCGACCACCACCTTGAAGCCCCACGTTTCGAGGGCGTTCTCATTGCCGCGGTGCATGCCGAGCAGCATGTCGCGGATCGCGATCGCGTCGAAGCGCAGCGTCGCCTCGGCATGCGAGGTCTGACCGTCGGCAATCCCGAGCAGCTTGTCCCGGTCGCCCACCATCACCTGCAGCTTCGCCCGCAACTCCTCGATTTCAGTCTGCAGGCCCGACACCTTCACGATGTTGGCCAGAAGCTTGTCCAAGCCGACTTTGTCTTTGATCGGACTCGTCGCTCCCAACTCTTCGTGTTTCTTCGCTATCGCTTGCATCAGGGCAATCAACGCGGTGGGGTCCTGATGCGGAACGACCACGCGCACTGTCTTACGTGCCATAGGCTATATCTTCGGTTGACCCTGACGCGGGTAACCAATCGCGCCAGAGGGGATTGTAGTTTTGGCCAGCGGGCGGCGATTCAGGGGGAAATGCTGTCGGTCGCGAGTCAATACTCGTGTACACCGAATGCTAGTAGCCCTATTTCTTATATGAAGAAAGGGATTCCGGACTTGTATAGACAAACCCCGCATCGACGTTTGAGGTTTATACACGTCCTCCCATCGGAGACTGAGGTGCGGGCGTCCCGCATCGGCCTGCCTATCCGCTCCCGCGACCTCTCACTGCGGCCCCGCGGGCCCGTTTTCCGCCGCTCGGTTCACGAGGAATACCATCAGCACGTCGCGGTTCGCAACCGACAGGTCGGGGCGGCGCCCACCCAGGTGAAAGGTGGGCAGCTTCATGATCCCGGTGCGCATTCTTCGCCGCGTCGATTATGAGCCTCGACCGGTGTAGTGCGTCCCCTGACCTGCATACCGCGCTCCTTGAGCTGTGTATCGCGACCGTTGACCGGTATATCGCATCCCCTCTGGTGAAGGTCGTCGCCTTTGTGGTGAGGGGGGCACCACCCTCACCTGGCGGCCGTGCTCGTTGATGTCGCGTTTCACAGTCCGCACCTGAAAGGCGCGCATAAACATCTGAATGTGCCGACCTTCCACCTGACTGGTTGCGCTCCTGCACATGAATCCGCCGCACCTCTCGCTCGCCGACGTTCCGGTTTATTCCCGACGCTAGTCCGTCCGCGCCAACGGCTGCGACTTTCCCCATCCTGCGGCCAGGGTGCGGCTTCCGAAGGTGCTTTGCGATTCTGCTTGTAGGCAAAGATCCAATACCGTTCCGTCCGCACCGTATCCCGTTTTTGGGATGCGTCTGTCTTATCATCCATCGAGGCCGCCTCATTCCGGGGCGGCCTCTTTGCTTTCTGAGCCGGCATTCGGCCCCTGGTGCCCGCACGCCGAGTGCGGACTACGTAAGGTTACCCGGAAAGCTAACCTTCGCCTCCTGCGAGCCGATGTATCCCACGTGAAACCCTGCTCAGCCGGAGGCCGCGCCGTGACGATTCGCCGACGGGGAGGCTTTCTCGTGCCTCCTGCCGTCTGGCGTGCCCGGACGGCCGCGTGGTTCGAACGCGCGAAATCCCGTTCCCCATCCACCGGGCGACTGGTTGCCGGGTGGCTCGCGGTGTTTGGGCTAGGCCTGGCTGTGGCGGGACTCCTGTATCCGCAGGTGCGCGCGCAACGCGTCGAGGTGCTGTTGCTCAACGCCCAGCGGTGCGCGGTCGCCTTTAGCGACGGGCTCGTCGATCAGTTGACCGGGACGGCAGACGACCGCCACTCGGCCGCCTACGACGAGATCAAAGCCCGGCTGATCCGCCTGCGCGAATTGGACGAGCGGATCCGATTTATCTACTTGATGCGCCGTTCCGACGCCGATGGACGCGTGGTCTTTCTGGCCGATTCCGAGGAACCGGAGTCAAGCGACGTCTCCAATCCAGGCGACGACTATCCCGAGGCGCTGTCCTCGCCGGGCTTGCAGTCGATCCTGCGCGACGGACGGTCGGCCATGGAAGGGCCCTTGAGCGACTCCTTCGGGACCTGGGTGACCGGCTACGCTCTCATTCGCAGGACTGCGGATGGCAGCGTGCGCGACGTCCTCGGGGTCGATATCAGCAGCCGGATCTGGCATACGCGCATTTGGGAGCGATCGGCGCTGGCGGCCGCCATCGTCTGGTTCGCCTTCGGCGTGCCCCTGGCCTTCTGGACCATCGTCCGCCATCGCATTCATTCGGCTCGCGTGATTCGCCGTCTCTCGGTGGCGCGCGACCAGTGCGATGCCGCGGTGCTCATCGTGGATCGAACGGGCGGAATCGAATACGTGAACGGCGGCTTGTGCCGACAGACCGGATACGCCGTGGACGACCTGATCGGTCAGCGGTGGGACCGCCTGCCCGGGATGGACCGCCTCTCGCCCTTGAGCCGCGCCCGCGCCCTTCGCGCCATCCAGCGAGGGCAGACGTGGCAGGGGCAATGGTTCAACACCCGCAAGGACGGCACGACCTACCCGGTTCACGGTGTCGTCTCACCGGTGCGCAACAACCGGCAGATGACCCAGTGCGTGATCGCGCTGTTCAACGACGTGTCGCAGTTGAAACGAGCCGAGGCCGAGCTGCGGGCCGCCAAGGAGCAGGCCGACGCCGGTAACGCGGCCAAAAGCAGCTTCCTCGCCATGATGAGCCATGAGATGCGCACGCCGCTAAAAACGGCGTCATCGGCCTCACCAGCGTGCTGGCGCAATCCTCCCTCTCGGCCGAGCAGCGCGAGTGCCTCGGCCTGATCCGCAGTTCCGGCGAGAGCCTGCTGCACACGATCGACGATCTGCTCGATCTCACCAAGGTGGACGCCGGCCACCTCGAGCTCGACCCGCAGGCTTTCGACCCGCGTGTGTTGATTCGCGACACGGTGCGCTCGCTCGGCGCGATCGCAGCCGAGAAGAAGCTCACGTTCGAAGTGAGCTTCACCGAGGCGATTCCCCCTGCCCTCGTGGCCGACTCCGCACGACTCCGCCAGATTCTGATCAACCTGGTCGGAAACGCCCTGAAGTTCACCGAGCGTGGGCGGGTGCACGTACACGCCGACATCGTCGACGGCCCGGAGCCAGGCTCGACGCCCGGTTCCGTGTACCTGCAGATTGCGGTGCGCGACACCGGCATCGGCATCCCCCGCGAAAAGCTCGCCGACCTCTTCCAGCCGTTCCGCCAGCTCGACGCCTCGACGTCGCGACGCTACGGCGGCACCGGCCTGGGACTGGCGATCAGCCGGCGACTCTGCGAGTTGATGGGAGGAGCGATCTCGGTGGAAACGGTGGAGGGCCGCGGCTCGACGTTTCATTTCCGGATCGCGGCCGGACGCGCGCCCGTTCCCGCGAGCACCGAACGCCATCTCTGCACGATCGAGACCGTCATGCCCTCGGTCGACACGCCGCCGCTGCGCATCCTCCTCGTCGAAGACAATCCCGTGAATGCGCTCGTCGCTTTGAAGATGTTGCGCTTCCTGGGCTACACCGCCGACCACGCGCGCAATGGTCATGACGCGTTACGCGTCTTCGACGAGCGCCACCACGATCTCGTGCTGATGGATCTGCAGATGCCTGGGATGGATGGCTGGGCCACGACCCGCCACCTGCGGAGCCGCGAAGGCGACGCACAGCCCTGGATCATCGCCCTCACCGCGGATGCGATGGACGGAGTTCGCGAGCGGTGCCTCGCCGCCGGCATGAACGGCTACCTCACCAAACCCCTGGTGCTCGAGCGGCTCGCCGCCGAGCTGTCGCGAGCGATCGGCGCGCACGCGGTCGCTCCGGGCGGTCTGTCCGGGACAACGGCGTAGGTGGCAATCCGCACCAAATTGACGGGTTCCTCTTCTGCCGCATCGCCGTGCCATTGGCCGCCCCGGGGCACCCGTCGGTGGCCAACGTTGACTGCACGCTTGCGAGCCGGGGCGTAGTTTGAAATCTCGCGGCGTCACCACGTCATGCCGCAAACCTACGCCTGGCTTCCCTGGGGGAAAAACTTCCGAGCGCTGCCGAACGCCATCGCCGCCGAGCTCGAGCGCCTCACCACCGAGGACTTCGTCATCGTGTGCGTCAAGACCGTGCGGGATGAGGAGATTGCGCGCGGCGTCTATGCGCACCTCGGGATCACCGACGCGCGTGACCTGAGGGCCACATGGACCTCGCTCCTGCCCTCTCCCAACGTCGGCCGGACAAGCCACCGCAACGCCAGCATGCTCGAGGAACCGGTCAAGACCCGGGGCAAGACGCGCAAACAGATCGAGGGACGCGCCCCCGACTGGCGGGGCGGCGGGGTCCACACGATCCGCTACTGGCGCGAGGTGTGGCCGAAGCGCCTGATCGTGCCCGCCCTGACGCGACTCGCCTTCCGGCGTCTGGACGATGGCGCCCGCCCCGAGACTGCTGACGGCGAGAGTGCCGGCTTGGCGGCGGGCCATGTCGTGCGTTTCCAACTACAGCAGGTGCTGAACAAAACGCGCCCGGACTTTTCAGACGAGATCCTCCGATGCGTGAACCTGCTCCAGGAAAACGTCGGCGACGCGAAGATCCTCGTGCTCGACGCGGCCGAGTCGGCCTACGTCCGGCGCGCCTCGGAGGAGATCGGCTGGGAACCGCTGCCGCTGGGACGCGCCCCGGAGCTCGTCGAGGTCGTCGCCCGAAGGCTTGGCGGCGTTGACCGGAGCTATCCGGCGATAACGCCGCCGGCGCGGGCGCGGATCGAGCATCTCCATGCGCTCGGCCCGCAGCAAATGCTCCAGGGGACCGGCAGCTTCGCCAGCTGCCTCGCGGCGGTGTTCGGCGATCTGGTCGTCTTCGAGCAGTTGGAGCTCGAGCATTCGTTGTATGCGGTGCGTGGAGACTGGCGGGAGCTGGGCGGTCTGTCCCGCACCGAGATGCGCGCGCGCCTCGCCGCCCCCGGCGGGGCGGAACGCATCGTCCACGCGCCAGGCTGGGAGGAGCGACTGGCGCGCCTGGTAAAGCAGGCCCGCGGCGAACCTCTGGACGCGCAAGCGGAGCTGTTTTAAGCGGGCGATTCCGCCCCGATTCATTCTATCGTCCCGCCATGGTTTCCCGCCTCCTCATTGCCCTGCTCGGCCTGGTCGTCACAGGCACCGCGCTCCCGGCGCAAAGCTCGGTCTGGAAAGTCACGCGCGGAAAGCATTCGCTCTACCTCGGTGGCACGCTGCACCTGCTGCGGCCCTCCGACTTTCCGCTTCCGGCCGAGTTCAACGCGGCGTTCGCCGCGAGCGCCACGCTCGTGTTCGAGACCGACATCACCCGGCTGCAGTCGCCTGAGATGCAGCAGGTCGTCGCCGCCCGCGGCGTGTTCGCCGATGGCCGCAGCCTCGAAACCGAACTCTCGCCGAAGGCCTGGAACGCGGTCCAGGACTATTGCGCGAAATCCGGCACCCCGATCGCGCAGGTCCGTCACTACAAACCGTGGCTGTTCACGGTGATCGTCACCGCGACGGAACTACGGAAGGCGGGAATCTCCGCGGAAGGCGTGGACGTGCATTTTTTCAAACGCGCAGGGATCGTCGGAAAAACGACGGACGCGCTCGAAACCTTCGAGCAGCAGGTCGATTTCCTCGTGAACATGGGCGCGGGCCATGAAAGCGAGATGATCGCACAGACGTTGGAAGACCTGGCGGAACTGCCCCGGATCCTGGAGGAAGTGCTGACGGCCTGGCGCACGGGAGACATCTCCGCGATCGACAGCTTGCTGCTGGACGACGTGCGCTCGCACTACCCCGCGATCTTCAAGGACCTGATAGTCGACCGAAACAACGCATGGCTGCCAAAGCTCGACGCGATGCTGAAAAGCGCCGAGGTCGAGTTTGTCCTCGTTGGCGCCGGGCACCTCGCCGGGCCGGAAGGCCTGCTCAACCGACTCCGGCGCCGCGGCTATTCGGTCGAGCAGATCAAAGCCGCGGCAAAGTGACGACGGCCAGGACCAAGCCCGTGACGCACTTTCGTCATCGGCGGGCGTTAGAGGGCGTCTAAAAAGTCCGAAGGCATGGCGTTTGAGCAGAAACCGGCCCGCCGCAAGGCGCGCGTGGCATGGGGTATCCCCGGAGGGGCTATCCCTGCCATGCGCAACGCAGCGCCGGGCCGGTTTCTGCTCAAACCCTCCGGGCGGCGGCGCTTTTGATCTTGGGCTGCGTTGCTCGCGCGGGCCAAGGCCCTCCGGGCATTGGTTCCACGCTCCCGCCTTGCCCAAAATCAAAATCACTCGCCGCGCCATGCCTCCGGACTTTTTAGGCGCCCTCTTAAGCAGTTTTCCACCCGAATCCACTCGTTACTCGTCGACGGGCGCGGCACCAAGGCCCAGACTGTGCCCATGGCCGAAATACCGGAATTCGATGACGTGCCACTCTGGGAGTTGTCCGCCTTGCGAGAGGCCGCGCTGCAAGAAACCGACAAGCTTCAAAGCATCTGTGACGAGGTTGAGACTGCGCTCGGGCGCATCGCTCGTGAGCACTATCCCGCCCTAAAGGAATGGGAGCCGGCGGAGCTGCGGCAGTTGGGCGATCTGATCGCCCGCCACGCCGGCAGGTTCGCACGGGAGTTGTCGCAGCTCGACGCAGAGCCACGCTGACACGACGGACGCAAGGCCACGCGGCTGCGGTCGCCCCATCGGGCGTTCGCGCGTGCCCTTTCGCGAAATGTGCGTTCCGTAAGCGCACCGATGAAGCCCACGTTCACGCTGCACTCGCCGGAAACCGGAACCGACTACCTGCTCTACGTCGTCGCACCCGACGAAACCCTCTCGCCCGGCCCCTGGCCCACGATGCTGTTCATGGACGGCGACGACCAGTTTGCCGAAGGCGTCGCGGCCTACCGCCACCAGCGGAAAACGGGCAAGGTGCCGCCACTGCTGCTCGTCGGCGTCGGTTATGGTGCGAGCTACACCCGGCCCGGAAACCGGCGTGGCCGCGACTACACGCCGACGGCGCACACCGACGAGCCGACGAGCGGCGGAGGCAACACCTTCTTGGACTTCATGCAAGCGACGCTCTGGCCCGAGCTCGCGCGTCGGTATCCAGTTCATCCCGACATCCGTGGCATCGCCGGACATTCGCTCGGCTCGCTGCTCGTGCTGTACGCCCTGCTCCGCGAGCCCCCGTTTTTCACGCACCACCTCGCGAGTGCCCCGTCGATCTGGTGGGACGATCGCAGCATCCTGCGGCTCATGCGCGAACGGTGGGAGGGTGGCGCACCGTTGCGCGCCCGACTCTACCTCTGCGTGGGCGACGACGACACGCAGTCGATGACCGGGGATTTGACGCTCGTCGAGCAACAGCTCGCCAGGCACCCCTTTCACGGTCTGCGGGTGATCAGCGAGCGTTTCCCTGATCGCGACCACTACAATGTGCTGCGCGATGCGTTTCAGTCGGGTCTCGCCGCGCTCTTCGATCCGAGCGCGGCGAGCATCTGATACGGGATCGCTGGTCCCGGCGAGGCATGCGCTGCTGAAATAGTGTCGACGTTGTGTCAGCGGCCCCGGTCGCCACCTCCGAGCGGCCGTTCGAGTTCGATCACAATGAACTCCGAGTCGTCCGGTTTTCCCAAGCCGCCGTGGCGGCCAACGCTGAACGGGAAGTTGTTGTCGTCGATGATGCCGATGCGCTTCCGGCTGAACACGACCACGTCCTCGATCGTATTGAACGGCATCGCGAACACTTCGCCCAGCCCGACGTCGCCCGGCTCACCGGGAAGCGAGATTTTCGCCGGGTCGCGCAGTTTCATGAGATCGACGGCGAGCGTCTTTTTCACCGCGGTCCCGGGCGCGCCGAGCTTGATCTCATAGACGACCTTGAAGCCGTTGAGATCGCCCTGGGTCGGATCGCGCTCGATCACGAGGCCCTCGTCGCGGTCGAACATCACGAAGTCACCGATGTTGGTGCCGCGCACGTTCAGCACGTACTTGTAGCGCTCGCCGGTGTAACGGCGCTTCGCGATGTTGAAGGCGTGAATCAAGAGCGTGTGTTCGTCGTCGCCGTCGAGCGGACGCTCGAGCAGTGGCAGGAGTGTCTTGCCGTTGTTGGTGAGCGCCATGCCTTCGAACCCGCCGCTGCGGGCGGCGCGGAAGGGGTTGCTCGACACGGTCGAGCGATATGGCCACGGCAGGCCGGCGAGCCAGGGCGAGCGGGCTCCGCCCTGCGGTTGCAGATTCGTGCCGTCGTCGGACCCGGCGATCGTGGGATCCGCGAACTTTGGGAAATCGCCGACGAGGCACACGGTGCGCACCTTGGGAAACTGCTCCTGCACGAGCAGCAGCGAGCGGAAGTCGAAACTCTGCACGTCGGCGCGCTCCTCAAGTCCCTGCGCAACGATCACCGGCACGATCGCGTTGACGAAGTCCTGCGGCGAACGCGTGCGCGCGGCGTAGACGTTCCCCTTCGGGTCGGCGTCGGAGCGCGGATTGAGCTTCGTCTCGATATTGAAGCGCACGCGGGCGGCGTTCTTTGCCCGGCGGGCCGCCTCGGGGACAGACGCGCCTGGGCCGCTCGTGTAATAGGTTTCGTAATACGTCACGAACGCGAAGACCTGCTCCAGCCGCGGCAGGCGATAGATCGTTGCTGCAGCGGGGTCGGCGGCCGTGAGCCCGAAGAAGGCGAGCGCCACCGGCGAGAGCGCCGGGTCGTTCTTCTGCTGCGGACCGCGAAACACCTTGTCGACGATGAAGGTGGACTGGAGTTGCGCGGCCGTGAGGTCCTTGATCAACACTTCGTCGTCCGTCTCGTAGGAACCTCCATCCACGCGGCGGGCCTTCTGCGCCGCGACGTAGGGGTCGTGGCTGAGGATCGCCACGCCGTCACGGGTAACCCCGCAGTCGAGCTCCAGAGTCGTCATGAGGTGATCGAGAGCCGCCTCCATCGCAGGAAGCGTGTTCTCCGGCCGCAGGTCGCGACCGCCCCGGTGGCCCTGCGCGTCGAACTTCGCCGGATCGATGAGCCCGTCGGGCGTGAGGAGATCGCCGGGAGTGCCGTCGTTGTCGGCATCGAAAGCCTGCACGGCGGCGAGCAGCAGGTCGGGCCGGTCCGAGATGATGCCGTCGACCTTCAGCGCGAGCAGCGCGTTCATGCTCGGCGTATCATTCACGGTCCAGGCGACGACCGGGTAGCCGGCCTCGCGGAGGGACGCGACACTGAAGAGATCGCTCGCGGAGGGTTCGATGCCCGACCCGGCGGGGGGCGTGAGGCGGTTGGGCGCACCAGTGGCGGGGTCACCGTCATTGATCAGCGGATACCAAGGCGAGAAGACGGGCGTCTTGTCGCTTCCGTTCAAGCGGGCGTGGTGGCGCATGGCGTTCATGATGCGCACGGCGCTTCCCTCTTCGCTGAGAGGATTCTGCGGCGACCGCACGTCCGTGCCAGGGTGGTCGAAATCGGGAAGCGCGACCGGCGCCTCGAGCACGCGTCCGCTGGCGTCGGTGTGCAGCAGGAAGGGGCCGAACTCGTCGCCGAACCAGAGCGTGCCGTCGGGGGCGCGCTGCATCGACTCGATGTCGAAGTCGGCGCCGGTGAGGAAGCGGTCGCTCGTGAAGTGCTCGGTGATGGCAAACGGAATTTTCTTGTCCGGGTCCTGCAATTCGATGAAGCCGAGCACCTCGATCGTGCCGGAGCCGCCGCGCGCAGTTTCGAAGTGCGGCCGGATGCGATACACGCGCAGGTAGAAGTCGGCCGAGTTCTCCATCGAGCCGAAACCGTTGTCGGCCATCACGAGGAACGTGCCGTCGTGGTTGTCGAGTACGGCGGAGAAACCCTGCACCGGCTGCTTGTCGGTGAACGGCAGGGCCTGGCCATTGACCGGCTCGCCGCCAAGTTGTCGGCCGGACGTGTAGCCGGGCGCAAACGTCGCCGCGGGCAGGACGGCGCGGCCGACCAGGCGGTTCCCGCTGTCGGTATGTTGCCGGGACGGGGTGTTGGCGGAGGGTTCCGCCAAGGCCGTCGTGGATCCACACGCGCCAACGAGGGCGGTCAGCGGGAGGCAAAGGAGCGAACGCAGCGAGGCCGGAAGCTTCCGGCTGCGATGAGAACGAGAACGGGGCGAGGTCTTCATGGGAGGGTGACCGCGAGACAGAACCGCGGTGTGTGTCAGCGCGGTCGCGACGCGGTGACATGTCTGCGACGTTTATATACAGTGCAGCCGCCGGTGTCGCTTTGCAGACTCGCCAGCCCGCGGTGTACCCGCTCAACTCCCGGCGTCCAACCCTTCAACCAACATGTCCTCGCTTCAAAGTTCCTCCCTGCCGCCCAACCTCACGCTCGCGACCCTCACCGTTTCGAAAGAACGCACCTATCACGTCCTGGTGTTGATTATTTCGATACTCGTGTGGGGCGCGCTCACGCTCGGCACCATGGGGATATTCCTCATCTACGCGGCGTTCTTCGCCCTGTTAATGTGGATCGGCAACGGGCTGCTCATCGCGCACCTGCGCTCGGAAGCGGTCCGCGTGAGTCCCGAGCAGTTGCCCGAGCTGCACGCCACCTTTGTCGAGGTATGTGAGCGCCTCGGCCTGAAAGAGAAGCCCGCGCTTTACGTTCTCCAGGCGGGCGGCCTGCTCAATGCCTTCGCGACGCGGTTTTCGGGCCGCAACTTCGTCGTGGTTTATTCCGACTTTCTCGAGGCCCTGGGGCCGTCGTCAGCCGAAATGAAATTCGTACTTGGCCACGAGGTCGGCCACATTCAGAGCCGTCATATCCTCAAGCAAATCCTCCTCGCGCCCGGCCTGGTCTTTCCGCTGATCGGTCCCGCCTACCGCCGCGCATGGGAGACCTCGTGCGACCGTTACGGCGCGCAGGCGGCGCAGGACGTCGATGCCGCGGTGCGCGCGATGCTGGTGATCACCGGCGGCCCCGAGAACGGGCGCCGCATGAACCCCGCGGCGTTTGCCGGCCAGCACACCGACGAGCGCGGTTTCTTTGTTTCGCTGCATGAACTAACGTCGACGTATCCCACCTTGTCGCGGCGCGTGACCGACCTGCTCGCGCTTGGCGGAGGCGCGGCCCCGCGCTCGCCCAACCGTCACCCGCTCGCCTTCTTTTTCGCGATGCTCATGCCCGGCGGCAACCTCCTCGCCGGCGGTCCGGCGGCCGGGATGATGTTCATGGTCGTGATGATCGGACTGCTCGCCGCGATGGCGATACCGGCTTTCGCAAAGGTGCGTGAAGCCTCGATGGCCAAGATGTGTATCAACAATCAACGGATGCTCGCGTCCGCGCTGGAGCAGTATCGCCTCGAACACGGTGAAGGCGCCTCGAACTGGGACGAAATCGCCGGACCCGGAAAGTTGCTGGAAACGATGCCCGTGTGCCCGCAAGCCGGCACCTATTCGGCCACGTATTCCGAGGATGACGGCTACACCCTCGAGTGCTCGGTGGGTTCGCACGATCCACAGGCGCGGCCCGGCGCGCCCGGGGCGGGCTACTGAACCGCCGCTGCTCGCGGAAGAGGTCTGCCGGAGGCGCAGGCCCGCACCTGCGCTTCCGATCGCGGTTTGCCGCTCGTCAGATGCGGAGCCGTTGAGCAGAGTCACCGGCTTTCGTCATGAGTCGTGTCACGTGCTACCGCTGTTTCTGGCCTCAGGCGCATTGCTGGTGTCCCTCCATCGCGCCGATGGAGACGCGTACCCGGTTCGTGTTCCTGATGCACCCGAAGGAGTTCAAGCAGGAGAAAGCCGGCACCGGGCGGCTCACGCACCTGTGCCTCACGCGCAGCGAGATCCACATGGGTATCGGCTTCGATGAGCACGAAGCGGTGCAGGCGCTCATCGCCGACCCCGCCAACCACACCGTGCTTCTCTACCCCGGTCCGCAAGCGCGCAACCTCTCGCGTGGCGACCTGTCGCCGGCCGAACTCGGCACACGCCGGCTTGTCGTTCTCGTCCTCGACGGAACCTGGAGCTGCGCGCGCAAGATGCTGAAGCTCAGCCCGAGCCTGCAACGCCTGCCGCGCATCATGTTCACGCCGACCTCGCCGAGCCGGTTCGTCATCAAACAGCAGCCACAGGAGGGCTGTCTCTCGACGCTCGAGGCCACGCACGAACTCCTTCTCGCCCTCGAACGTTCGGGACTCGACCGGTATCCGCAGCCCGGGCAATTACCGGGCTTGTTCCGGCGCATGCAGGACTTTCAGATCGCGTGCGCCTGCGATCCGGCGCGCGGCGGGTATCGACGCCGTCCCTACAGCCCGCCGGACGGGCGGGTGCGCCCCCAGGGGCGAAGCGGCTCACGGCGCAGCCGGTATCTCGGCAACACCGCGAAATAGTCCACCCTCGCGGAGACGCGGGCGAAGCCGAACCACACCTCACAACTCAGACCTGCAACAATACCGCGCAAAGGTCGTCGCGACAGTGCTGACCGTTGGCGTGGTGCTGCACCGCATGGGCGAGGAGATCGAGCGCCTTCTCCGGATCCGCCGGCGCGTGCCCGAAGAGCTCGGCGAGCCGGTCGCGGCCGAATTCCTCCCCCGCTTCGTTGGCCTCTTCCAGCCAGCCGTCGGTGAGCAGGAGCAGCCGGTCGCCCGGGCTGATGACGTGGGTCGAAGTCGTATAGCTCGTTTCAGGGATGAGGCCGAGGGCCGGATCGCAAGGCCCCGACTGCATGGTCAGCACCCGGCCGCCGGCGCGCTGCAGCAGCGGCCAGGGATGCCCGGCATCGGCCATTTTCACCGCGCCGATCTTCAGGTCGATCGTCGCGTAAAGCGCGGTGACGAAACGCGGCATCACCGGCTGGTCGAGCAATACGCAGAGCCGGGCGTTGAGCCGCCCGAGCAATTCTCCCGGATCGAGATCGCGGAGGCGCTGATTGGCCAGCAGACCCCGAATCAGCGCCGTTACGAGTGACGCACGCACTCCGTGGCCCATCACGTCGCAGATGAAAAGCCCGAAACGCGTCGGCGTGAGCGGCAGCGCGTGCACGAAGTCGCCCGCCAGCTGCTCGCTGGCCTCGTAGTGCAGCGTGAGCGGATCGAAGCGCCCGTTCTGCCAGCGCAGCGTCTCATTCACGCGACGCAGTTCGGCCTCCATTAGTTCCCGCTGGAGGTCGCGGGCGACCGCGAGTTCCTCCTCCATCTGGGTGTTCTTCGCCTGCAATTCGAGGCGGGCCCGGTTCGCCTGCGCCTCGGCTTCCTTTTGCGCCGTGATG
This sequence comes from Opitutaceae bacterium, assembly GCA_036406235.1. Lineage (GTDB taxonomy): Bacteria > Verrucomicrobiota > Verrucomicrobiia > Opitutales > Opitutaceae > DASWVO01. Next base: position 5,353 of record DASWVO010000280.1, on the reverse strand, counting down.
TCGGCCGCCATGCCAACCAGCCCGCGGATGTTGCCCGCACAGTCGCGCAGCGGAACCTTCGAGAGCAGCACCCACCGATCCGGGTGCAGCGAACTGGTGTCGTGTTGCTCGCGATTGATGATCGAAACGCCCTCATTGATCACCGCGGTGTCGTCGGCCGCTGCCTGCGCCCCCCTCTCCGGCGGTACGAGTTCGGAGAGCGTGCGCCCCTCGATCTGATCAGCGGAGGACAGGCCGATTTCGCGACGGTAGGCTTCGTTGGTGAGCTCGATCTGGCCGCTCCGGTTCTTCACGAAGATCCGACAGGGCAGAATCTCGATCAACGTGCTCAGCAGGCGGTGCTGGTCCTCCAAGGCTTCGTGCGCAAGCTTCGTTTCCGTAATGTCGCGGGAAATACCGAAGGTGCCGATGATCGCACCGTCGGCGCCGCGCAGCGGAAGCTTGGTGGTGAGGCACCATTGCCGCCGCGTCGGATCGGTCCAGTCAGGCTCCTCCTTGTCGACGATGCCGACGCCGGTGCGAACAATCTCGCGTTCGTCGGCATCCTTCTGCTGCGCGAGATCGCGCGGGAAGAAATCGTAGTCGCTCCGGCCCACCGCATCCGCGGGTGAGGACAAACCAAACTTTTGCGCGAGCGCGCGGTTGAGGCAAATGAAGCGGCCCTCGAGGTCCTTGAAGTAAACGTGGGCGGGCAGCGTTTCCATCAAGCGCTGGAAACAGAGCTGCGCGGAAACGACCGCACCCGAGGAGGCCTCAACAGGCGAGGACATCGCGGACAGCTTAGGCATAGTCGCGCGGAGGGCAACCGGCGGCTGATTGAGCGGGTGTCAGTGCCTCCGGCTCCACCGATGGTGTCGGAAGCCGGCGGTTTTGAATCAGATGCCGGATCACCGCCCCGGGCGGCGCGGGGCGGCGAGTCCCAGCACCAGGCCGGCTCCGAAGCCGCTCAGATGGGCCAGCACGTCGACGCGCGAGGTGCCCGCGCCTGCGCCATAAAGGCTTAAGATCGTCAGGCCCGCCGCTAGACGCACAAATATTACCCGCCAGGGACGCCGCCCATCGCTTCGACCCGCCCTGGGCACGGCGCGCCCGGTGAGCAGGCCGAAGCCGGCGAAGATGGCCGTCGAGGCGCCGAGCGAATGGTAGTTGGCGGGGTAATACATGGCGGCGACGGCAAGATTGCCCGCGAGCGCCGCAACCGCCAGCAGGAGCCAGCCCAGCCTCCGGCCAAACGTGGAGAGAACCGCCGGGAAAACCAGGAGGCCGCTCATTCCATTCGACACCAGATGTCCCGCGTCCGCGTGCAAAAACAGCGCCGTTCCGATCCGCCACCACTCGCCGCGGTCAAAAATTCCGCGCACATCCAGCAAACCGGCGTCCGTCAAGGCGGGCCATTCGACCTGCGCACGAAATACCGCGAGGATCGCGAGAAGCCATAGCAGCGGCGTGAAAAATTCGGTCTCGCGCAACTCGTCCGAACTGACGGGCGACAGTGTTCGGGACGGCCAGCCGGCGCTTTCGCGATCGAAACACGCGAGCTGCTCCCGCACGGCGCCCGCGGCATGCGTCTCCACAAGCAGATGATAGCCGCCGTCAGCGGCCACCAACCAGTAGGGCTCGCCCATCGCGAGCACGACCAGTCCGTGGTCGAAGCCCTCCGTCGACGACCGGTAAAAGCCGGCTTCCACGAGTCCTTCAGGGAGGGGCTCGTGCGTCGCTTCGGCTGCCGCGCCCGGAATGCTCATCATTCGGAAGAATGACCCCAGGCGGCCGTGGCTGTCAAAATGCGCCCGACCTTCCCCCAGACGCGCGCGAGGCGTCCCCGCCTCCGCGCCTCACGGTTTGCCTCCGCGCGCGACCGGGCGCGACGGATCAGCGATCCATTCGCTCCATGAGCCGGCGTAAAGCTTCGAGCCCGCCAGCCCGGCATACTCCATGGCGAACAGATTCGCGCACGCCGTGATCCCGGAACCGCACTGATGTCCGACGTTTTCGGGCTTCCGCTCCGAGAGCAGCGCTTGGAACTCACCCCTGAGCTCACCGGCGGGGCGAAAGGTGAGGTCTGCGTTGAGGTTGGCTTTGTAGAATCGATTGAGCGCACCGGGAATGTGCCCGGCAACCGGATCGATCGGCTCAACCTCGCCCCGGTAGCGCTCGGCCGCCCGGGCATCGACCAGCGCGCTGGCCGGGTCGTTCAGGCGGGCCTGCACGTCGTCGACGGTCCAGAACATCGAAGGATCCGGCGCGGCCGAAAGCGACGCCGGGACAGGCGCCGGGACCTCGCGACTGAGCGGGCGCCCCTCGGCGCTCCACTTGGAGATGCCGCCGTCGAGCAGGGCCGCATTGCGGAGGCCGATCCAGCGCGCCATCCACCACAAGCGCGCTGCATAGAGCCCGCCGTTGTCGTCGTAGGCGACGACGGTCGTAGTAGTGGAAACGCCATGACGCGCCAGGAAGCGCGCAAACGCCTCCGGTGCCGGGAGCGGATGCCGGCCGTTGCGGCCGCTCTTCGCGCCGGACAAGGCCGTTTCGACTGAAGCGAAGTGCGCGCCAGGAATGTGCCCTTCGCGATAAAGCCGCCCGCCTTGATCCAAATCGACCAGATCGTGACGACAGTCGAAGATGACCCAGTCGGGGTCGTTCAAGTGCTGGGCAAGATGTTCGGTGTGGACGAGCATGCGACGCGTAGCGCTAGCGCAACGCCGCCGCCGCGTGAATCCCAAATCGCCTTCCACCCGATCGCGAGTGTGTCGCGCCGGCCCCGCCCCGCCTGCAGGCTGCGACGTCGTCTATAGTCTCGCCCGGCCGGCGTGCCATCGGTGTAATGCCCTGCGCACGACCGCGACTCCGGTCCCTCCCTCCGCACCATGAATGACACCGATCCCAATCTGACGCTCGCCGTATTCCTCGATCTTGAGAACATCGCCCGCGGCGCCGCCGACGCGCGGTTTCCGCCGTTCGAAATCCGCAAGATCTTCGAGCGCCTGCTCGTGAAGGGAAACATCGTGGTGAAGAAGGCTTACTGTGATTTCGAGCGCTACAAGGAGCTGAAGCGCGGACTGCACGAGGCGGCGTTCGAACTGATCGAAATCCCGCACGTGCGCCAGTCGGGCAAGAACTCCGCCGACATCCGGATGGTGGTCGACGCGCTCGACCTGTGCTACACGAACCAATACGTCGACACCTTCGCGATCATCAGCGGCGACTCCGACTTTTCCCCGCTCGTGAGCAAGCTGCGGGAGAACGGCAAACGCGTCATCGGCGTGGGCGTGAAGAATTCCAGCTCGGATCTCTTCATCTCCAACTGCGACGAGTTCATCTACTACGACGATCTGGTGCGCGCCGGTCAGCCGGCGAAAAAACGCCCGCGCGGCGCGGCCGTCGCCGAGGAGCCGCCCCAGGCGGCGACGGTGCAGCCCAAGCGGCCCGACCCCGCCAAGGCCATCGAGCTCGTGGTTTCGACCGTGAACGCCCTCACGGAGGAGCGCGGGGCCGACGAGAGCATCTGGGCCTCGATGGTCAAGCAGGCCATCAAGCGCCGCAACCCCGGTTTCAACGAGCGCGCCTACGGCTTCAGCTCCTTCATCCACCTGCTGCGCGAGGTGCAGAAGCGCGGGCTGCTCAAGCTCGACGAGAAATCGGGCAATTGCGAAGTGCGCGCGCTCGAATGAGCGGCGGCCGTGTGATTGCCTTTCGGATACACCTCCGCCGCGCGCCCGGAAAAGTCCTTCCTTACACCCTCCGGTTATTAGAAACCCTGACGGACGCCCAGGTCCGGCGGGCCCGGGAGTCGGGGCGGAGCGCGCTGGATCGTTCCAAAGCCCGCCGGATCAAAGGCGTGGGGAAATACCCGACGGGCGCGGCGCACGACCCGCGCGTTCCGCGCCCGTCCAAGACGGCGGAGCGGACCGTCGCCCGCGCGACTTCAGCCGTGAAATATTTCGTGCGTTTTCGAGGCGGCGTGGTTTTAGCTACGCCCTTTCGTCGTTATGCGCTTCTACAAATACCACGCCCTCGGCAACGACTACATCGTCCTTAACCCGGCCGATTTTCCCTCGTGGCCCGCTCCGACTCCCGAGCAGATCCGTGTGATCTGCCACCGGAATTTTGGCGTGGGCTCCGATGGAATCCTGTGGGGCCCGGGGCCGTCGCCGAAGAGCGAGTTCGGCCTGCGCATCTTCAATCCCGACGGTTCCGAGGCCGAGAAATCCGGCAACGGCCTGCGGATCTTTTCGCGTTACCTGTGGGATCAGGGCTTGTTGAAGAATCCGACGTTCACGGTCGAGACGCCCGGCGGGCATGTGGAAGCCGTGATCAAGGAAAACGGCCGGCTGATCACCGTGGCGATGGGCAAGGTCAGCTTCTTGAGCACGGACATCCCCGTGAAGGGGGCGAAGCGTGAAGTCATCTACGAACAAATCAACCTGAGGGATCACGCCTTCACATTCTGCGCCGCCACGATCGGCAATCCCCACTGCGTGATCCCGTTGCCGGATATTTCCGAGAAGCTCGCCCGCCAATACGGCCCCGAGATCGAGGTCCACCCGAACTTCCCGAAAAAGACCAACGTGCAGTTCATGAAGGTGCTCGACCGCAAAAACATTCAGATCGAGATCTGGGAGCGCGGCGCCGGCTACACCCTCGCGTCGGGCAGCAGTTCGAGCGCGGCGGCCGCGGTGGCTCACCGCATCGGTTATGTCGACCGCGACGTGACCGTGCACATGCCCGGCGGCAAGATCGGCATCGAAATCGGCGCCGACTTCTCGATCATGATGACGGGCAGCGTGAACAAGGTGGCCGAAGGCACGATGCACCCCGACTTGTTCGAAGTGAAAGTCTGAACGCGGTCGGCGCGCCGCCCGCCGCCGCCGGCGTGAGACGAAAAAACCGGAGCCTGGGGCTCCGGTTTTTCGCAAAGTCGCGGGTGCGATCTCAGTATTTCACCGGGCAGCCGTAGGGCTCGCTGTTGGCCTTTGCCACCGGCTGGCCCGACTTCACCGCGGCGAGCGCCGACGTCACATAGTTTTCGGCGCGGCCGATGTCCTCCGGCTTCGAGGAGCGGATGCTGTCGATGGCACCGTCATACACGAGCGTGCCGTCCGGCGTGATCACAAACAGGTGCGGGGTGGTCTTGGCCCCGTAGAGGCGGCCGACTTCGCCGGATTGGTCTCGGAAATAAGCCGTGGGCGCCGCCCCCGCCTCGCGCAGCCACGTCTTCGCCTGCACCGGATCGTAATCGCCCTGGGCTCCAGGCTTGCCCGAATTGATCGTCAGCCACACGACACCATCAGCCGTCGCCGTTTGCTGGAGCTTCGGGATGTTGTTGGTCTTTAGGTAGTGCTTCATCACGAAC
>DASWVO010000279.1:0-8685 GCA_036406235.1 Opitutaceae bacterium | reverse complement strand
AGATCAATGAAGTGAAAGCCGATCCGGGTTTCCCGAAAGGGCGCTGAAGAAGCGGACGACTTTCTGGGAGCGCGGACGGCTCGCCCGCTGTGATTGAAAGCGGGCCAGCGGCCCGCGCTCCCAGGTCCGCCGCTGGTGAGGCGCCGTGCCAGGCTCCCGACTCAGCTCAGCGCGGCGAAAAATTTGATCAGGTTGTCGACGTGCTCGTCGAGGGAGATGCCGAGGTGTTCGCAGCCGGTGGTGATCGTGCGGCGGTCGACCTTGGCCGCGAAGGCGGGCTCCTTGATCTTCCTCTTGATCGAACTCGCCTTCATCTCGTCATAGCGCACGGGATTCAGTTTCCGGTAGGCGTAGAAGATTCCGCTGATCTCGTCGCACGCCAAGAGGGCCGCCGCGAGTTTCGTGCGCGGGAGAGTGGTGTAACCGTTGTAGCCATACGCGTGCGCCTCGACCGCGTGGATCAAATCCTCGGGATAACCCCAGTCCTTGAACCACTGCAGCGATTCGCGCGGGTGCGTGTCGGGGTGTTTCTCAAAATCTATGTCGTGCAGCAAGCCGGTGAGGTGCCACAGGTGTGGGTCGCCTTGAAAGCGCGGCGCATAGCCCTCCACCGCGGTTGCCACCATGAGTGCGTGGTGGCGTTGATACTCGTCGGTGACGTAGCGCTCGAGGAGTTGACGGGCCTCGGACCGGGACGGAAGTTGCATGGTGCGGATAGGGACCGTGGGGCAGCCGAAAGGTTCGGCATCGGACATTATGCCGTCGGCTGCGCCGGTGAGGGCGTTTTCCCTCGCGCGGGCGGACGAGATGCCTCTTTCCCCGTCGAACCGCCGCCGGGCTTGTTCGCGGTGCCGCTTCGCGGGCGCGACGGCCAGACCGGCATCGGCTCCGTCGAGGTGTACATCGTTCCGTGACCAAAGTTGTTTCGTTTGGCCCTTGGCAGACGCCCGTCGCTCCCTCATCGATGGCGGCACTCGCGTTTTTCGTATGCCCCACGACACGCCCTCGGCTGAAGATGCCGCACTCCTCCGGTCCGTCGCCCAGCAGCCGTTTTCGAAGCGCATTCCCGTTTATCTCCGGCTCTCCGGCCCCGGATGGCTGCAGAGCGCGCTGACCCTCGGCGGCGCCTCGCTCTCCGGGAGCTTGTACCTCGGGGTGCTGGGCGGCTTCGGGTTGCTCTGGCTGCAGCCGTTCGCGATGATCATCGGGATCGTGATGTTGTGCGCGGTTGGATACGTAACGATCGCAACCGGCCGCCGTCCCCTGGAGGCGATCAACGAGCACGTGAGCCCGGTGCTCGGCGTGGGCTGGGCCATCGCCTCGCTGCTCGCCAGCATGGTGTGGGCGATGCCGCAGTATTCGCTCGCGATCGGCGTGCTGCAGCAGAACCTGATGCCCGGTCTGCTCGGGGCGAATGGGCCGTTTGGCAGTTTTGGCGGCAAGCTTGTTCCGACTCTCGTCATCCTGGCGGTGTCCACAGCGATCACGTGGAATTACGGGAAACCCGGCCCCGGCGTGAAACTCTACGAGACCGTGCTGAAGGTGATGGTCGGCGCCATCGTGCTGTGCTTCGCCGGTGTGGTGGCGCGGATCGCGTTTTCCCCGGCCGGTCTCGACTGGGGCGCAGTGCTGCGCGGCTTCCTCCCTGATTTCTCGCTCCTCACACGGCCGGCGGATGCGTTTCAACCGCTCATCGCGGCGACGGCGCCGGGGCATCAGGCGTATTGGACCGATCTCATCGTCGGGAAACAGCGGGATATCATCGTCGCCGCGGCGGCGGGGGCGGTGGGCATCAACATGACCTTTCTGTTTCCGTATTCGCTGCTCCGGCGCGGCTGGAGTCGCGAGTTTTCGGGCCTGATGGGCTTCGATCTCGCCACGGGCATGTTGATACCCTTCACGCTGGCGACGAGTTTCGTCGTGATTGCCGCCGCGAGCCAGTTTCATGCGATGCCCCAGCCGGGTATTGCGCCATCGAATACTGCGGTGGTTGCGAACGTGGGCGCTTCACCGCTGCAGCTGCGTGAGTACCGGGATCTGCTGCAGGGGGTGGAGCGGCAGCAGGTCGCGACGGGCGCCGTCGCGAATCTGTCGCCGGCCGACGAGCAGCTCGCCGCGACGCTGGTCACGCGCGATGCGTATCACCTGGCGTCGGCCCTCGAGCCGCTGACGGGAGCGTTCGTCGGACGGGTGATTTTCAGCCTGGGCGTGCTCGGCATGACCTTGTCGACGATCACCCTCATGATGGTCATTTCGGGACAGGTGATCTGCGCGTTGTTTGGTCGGGAGCAGACCGGCTGGCTTTTCCGGATCAGCAGTCTGCTGGCGGTGAGCGGGGCGCTGGGGCCGTTTCTTTGGGGGAAGGCGGCGTTTTATCTCGCGATCCCTGCGTCGATCTTCGGCTTCATTTTGCTCCCGATCGCGTATCTCTCGTTCTTCCTCCTGATGAATCAGCGCCGATTGCTGGGAGAAGCGATGCCGCGTGGCTCGCGCCGTGTGGTTGGGAATGTTTTGATGGGCGTGAGCGTGCTCGCTGCCGGAACCGCCAGCGCGTTCATGCTATACACCAAGAGCGGCGTGTGGGGGCTTGGTATCGCCGGGGCATTTCTCGTCGCGGCGGCGGCCACGCAGCGGGTGGGGGGGCGCTAGGAGTTAGGTCGTATGGGACTTATGAGACCTATCGGACCGATAATAGGAGCGAACGACTGGTGCCTTCGCACGGGAATTACCGGGAGCTCCGGTCGTTTCGGAAGCCGGAGATCGTATCCGCGAGAGGATGACGCGGGCGCGCGGCTGGAGCGCTATAGAAAGGGAAGACCATAGGTCCTATAGGTCTTTTAGGACCCATGGGACCTATCGTCTGAAACCTCACAGCGCCGCCAGGATCTCGTTGAAGGTTTGGCTCGGGCGCAGCGCCGCCGAGGCTTTCTGGTCGTCGGGCTGGTAGTAGCCGCCGACGTCCGCGGGCCGGCCCTGGACCGCGAGGAGTTCGCTGACGATCGTTTGCTCGCTGGACGCGAGCTTCTCCGCGATCGGGGCGAAGAGACTCTTCAGCTCGGTGTCCTGCGTCTGCTCGGCGAGCGCCTGAGCCCAGTAGAGGGCGAGGTAGAAGTGGCTGCCGCGGTTGTCGATCGTGCCGAGCTTGCGGCCGGGCGAACGGTCGTTTTCGAGGAACTTGCCGTTGGCGGCGTCGAGCGTGTCGGCGAGGACCTTTGCCTTCGCGTGCTTGAAGACCTGGCTCAGGTGCTCGAACGACGCAGCGAGGGCGAAGAACTCGCCGAGGCTGTCCCAGCGTAGATAGTTCTCCTGCAGGAACTGCTCGACGTGCTTTGGCGCGGAGCCGCCGGCACCCGTTTCGAAGAGGCCGCCGCCGTTCATCAGGGGAACGATCGAGAGCATCTTGGCGCTCGTGCCGAGTTCGAGGATCGGAAAGAGGTCGGTGAGGTAGTCGCGGAGCACGTTGCCCGTGACGCTGATCGTGTCCTGCCCGGCCTTGATGCGCTCCAGGCTGAACTGGCAGGCGGCGGCGGGGGCGAGAATGCGAAGGTCGAGGCCGTTCGTGTCATGCTGCGCCAGATACGTCTTCACCTTGGCGATGATCTGCGCGTCGTGGGCGCGCTTTTCGTCGAGCCAGAAGACGGCGGGCGTGCCGGTGAGGCGCGCGCGGTTGACGGCGAGCTTCACCCAGTCCTGCACGGCGGCGTCCTTCGTCTGGCAGGCGCGCCAGACGTCGCCTTCCTCGACGGCATGTTCGAAGAGGACCTTGCCGCTGTCATCCACGACGCGGACGGTGCCGTTGGCCGGAATCTGGAAGGTCTTGTTGTGCGATCCGTATTCCTCGGCCGCTTGGGCCATGAGGCCAACGTTGGGCACGGAACCCATGGTTTTCGGATCGAACGCTCCGTGCTTTTTGCAGAAGTCGATCGTCGCCTCGTAGACGCCCGCGTAGCAGCTGTCAGGGATCACTGCGAGGGTGTCCTGGAGCTTGCCGGCGGCGTTCCACATCTTGCCGGAGGAGCGGATCATCGCCGGCATCGAAGCGTCGACGATCACGTCGCTGGGCACGTGCAGGTTGGTGATGCCCTGGTCGGAGTTGACCATCGCCACGGCCGGGCCGCTGGCGTAGGCCGCTTTGATGTCGGCCTCGATCTGGGCCTTCGTGTCGGCGGGGAGCTTCTGGATCTTCTCCACGAGGTCGCCGAAGCCGTTGTTCAGGTCGACGCCGAGCTCGGCGAAGGTCGCCGCATGTTTCGCGAGCAGATCCTTGAAGAACACGCGCACGGCGTGGCCGAAGAGGATCGGGTCGGAGACCTTCATCATCGTGGCCTTCAGGTGCAGCGAGAAGAGGACGCCGTCCTGCTTCGCCTTCGCGACCTGGGCTTCGTAGAAGGCCACGAGTGCCTTCTTGCTCATGAACGTGCCGTCGACGATCTCGCCGGCTTTCAACGGGGTTTTCTCCTTGAGCATCCTGGAGCTGCCATCGGCGGCGACGAACTCAATCTTCACATTCGTCGCGGCGGGCACGGTGGCCGACTTCTCGTTGGAGAAAAAGTCGTTCTTGCCCATCGTAACGTCGCTCGTCTTTGAATCCGGCGACCAAGCGCCCATCGAGTGCGGGTGCTTGCGGGCGTAGTCTTTGACGGCTTTCGGCGCGCGGCGGTCGGAGTTGCCCTCGCGGAGGACCGGGTTGACGGCGCTGCCCTTGACCTTGTCGTAACGCGCCTTGATGTCCTTTTCCGCGTCGGTTTTCGGGGTCTCGGGGTAATCGGGAAGTTTGTAGCCGTGGGCTTGGAGCTCGGCGATCGCCTCCTTCAGCTGGGGCACGGAGGCGCTGATGTTGGGGAGCTTGATGATGTTGGCCTCGGTTTGGAGAGTGAGAGCGCCAAGCTCGGCGAGGTGATCCCCGACGCGCTGGCCCTCGGGCAGCAGGTCGGCAAACACGGCGAGAATGCGGCCGGCGAGGGAGATGTCGCGCGTTTCCACCGCAATGCCCGAGTGCTTGGTGAAAGCCTGGATGATCGGCAGCAGGGAGTAGGTGGCGAGAGCCGGGGCTTCGTCGGTCTTCGTGTAGATGATGGTGGGCGTTGCGGGCATAGTGTGAGAGAACGTAGCCTGCCATCCAAGCCACCTCGGACGCGCGGTCAAAAGCATTTACAGGCTGGTGCGGGCCGTGATTCGGACAATTCGATCCGGAGGTCGGGATTCTGTCACAAACCGCCGCGGGAATTCGTCTGCGTCTCTGAAATGAATCCAAACTTGACCGTCGAAACATCGGCGCAGCCGCGTCTCAATTACCGCAAAGCGTCGCCCAAAGCCATGGCCGGAATGATGGCCCTGCAACAGGCCGCCAACGCGAGCGGACTCGAGCCCTCGTTGATCGAGCTCGTCAAGCTCCGCGCGTCTCAACTGAACGGATGCGCGTATTGCATCGACCTGCATTTCCGCGAGGCGAAAGGGAAGGGCGAAACCGATGAGCGTCTCTACCTGCTCAGCGCCTGGGAGGAGTCGCCCGGCTACAGCGATCGGGAGCGCGCCGCGTTGCGCTGGACGGAAGCGCTTACCCGGCTCGCCGGTCATCCGGTGACTGACGAGGTGTTCGAGGCGGTGCGGGCACACTTCTCCGAGGAGGAACACGTCAACCTCACACTCGCGATCGTGGCGATCAACGGTTGGAACCGGTTCAGCGTCGGTTTCAAAGTGCCGCCGCGCGCCGTGTTCTGAGGCGCCTCCGAGGTTTCGGCGCGCGGAACCCGGGCCAGCGCGTGCGCGGCTCCTCGGCGATCGTCTTCATGTCGGGCGGTTTTTCGGGCAGCGCTTCGCTCAAACCGAGCCGATGGGCGAGGTTCATCGCATCAAAGGGCGCGCGCACCTTCACGTCGTTGTCGAAGTAAACATAAGCGTCGCGGCCGCGGGCGCTTTTCGGTGCTGGAGGCGCGTGCAACTTTGACCCGCGCGGATTTCCGCCTTTCGTCCAGGCGCGAAGCTTGCGCGCCCATTCGTCGAGCGCCTCGGGTGTGTAGCCACTCGTGTAAAGCTGCACGTCCCCGTGCAGGCGCACATAGATGAAGTCTGCCGTCACGTCCTCCATAAGCGGCCACCGTCCCGCGGTGTCGGCCACGACGAGCGCCACCTTGTAGTGGCGCAGCAACTGCACAAACGCGGCGGATTCGAACGTCGGATGCCGCACCTCGAGCGCATGACGCAACGGCCGTGTGCGGTCAGTGCGCGTAGAGGCGCGCCCGCGCAGGCGCTCGTCGTGCCGCCGGGCCAGGGCCGCCGCTGCACTGGTATCGCGCGGGAGCAGGTCGAAAAAGCGGGAGAGCCGTGCGGCGTCGAACTTCATGCTGGGCGGGAGCTGCCAGAGCACCGGGCCGAGCCGTGCCCCGAGCCGCAGGACTCCGGAAGCGAAGAAGTTGGCGAGCGGCGTTTCGATGTCGCGCAGGCGTTTTTGATGCGTGATGAAGCGCGGCCCCTTGACCGCAAAAAGAAAGTCTTCGGGCGTGTCCGCCGCCCATGCCTGATAATACTCCGGGCGCTGGAGCGAGTAGAACGAGCCGTTGATCTCGATCGAGGAGACCTGGCGCGACGCGTATTCCAGCTCGCGACGCTGCGGGAGGTTGCGCGGGTAGAACACACCGCGCCAGGGCGGGTAGCGCCAGCCTGAGATTCCGATGCGAACATCCGGCATGACAGCGATGTGCGGACTGCAAAGCAGGCGGAGAGTTCCCCCGACCAGTCCCCAGGCAGAGTCCCGGTTTCATGGTTTCCCCGATGGGCAAGCCCTTCGGGCGGGCTTGTTGTCGTCCCGAGTTGCCGGCAGCATCGGCGCCCGGTGTCGAGGCCGCAAGCCGACCGTCTGCGAGTCGCCACCCCTTATCCCATCATGCGAGTGTCCTGCTTTTTCCGATACGTGCTGTTGCCCTGCGCGGCCGGGCTGGCTCTGTCCCCGGCGCGCGGGCAGGTCCAGCCCGACGCGAGACGCCTGGATCGTTCTCCCGCCGGCCTCACGCTGTTAACCCAGCCGACTGCTCGGCTGGTCGTCGAGGATGTGCAGGACTCGCCGGGTGATCTGCGCGTGCTGGACCTGGACGGTCAGGACGTATCCGCACGGCTTCAAGCCCGGAGCGAAGGCCGGCGGTTGTCGGTCGCGCTGGCGAACACCGCCCCGTTCATCGTGAAACCGAAAACGGTTCCGCGGATCACTCTGTCGGCGCAAAAACTCACCCTCCCGGGCGGGCTGGTCACCCCGGTGGTGGCCGCTCCGAACACCGCCGACCCGCTGCGGCCGGCCTGGTTTCGCGTGACGCTCTTTCCGACGCCGGTGCCGGCGGTGTGGGACGCCGCGGAAAGCCGCTACACGATGAAGCTCACGCTCGGCGTGAACCTGGTGGCGAGTGCGGCGGGCGCGGCGGCGCAGTCGCTGAGGCTTCAGCCGCCGGTCACGTTGAAATTTGGATACGAGGGGCTGACGGCGGACGAACTGGTGCCGGTGACAATCGAGGCGCATGGACTCGAGCATGAGAAAACGGTCGAGCTGCGCTTCGTGCCGAGCACGCCGTCACCACGGCTGTTGGTGCGCTCCTCGATCGCCGACGCCGATCTCGAGCTCAAGGCGCTGCCGCGGCTGGACGTGCGGCCGGTACAGCGTTCGATCGCCGGGTTCGGACTGGCGACGGTCGAGGTCGCGATCGAACACGTGCTGCCACACGGTGAACGCGTCGCGGCTCCGCGGGCGCTGCCCGTGCTGCTCGAGATCGACGGGCACGCCACTCCCGAGCCGCGGCAGCCGGTCATTGAGGCGGGGGCGTCGACGACCTCGTTCACGCTGCGCACCGCCGGGCTCGGGCGCACGACGATCCGCGCGAGCGCCGACGGCGTGACGGGTGGGACAGTGATCGAGCAGACCCTGCCGGTGGGGCCGGTGCTCGCGGTGTTGCTGGGCGGAGCGCTGGGTGGCTACGCCCGGAAGTTCATGAAGGGCGCACGCCGGGCCGCGACGGGGCGGCGCGTCGTCGAGGGACTGATCGTGGGAGTGATCGCGTTCGTCGCCGGCTTGCTGGGCGTGGGCTATCTCAACCTGCCGCCCGTGCTCATCGCGACGGAGGCGGGAGCCTTCCTCACCGGCGCGCTCTGCGGCTTCATCGGCGTAACGGTACTGGAGTCGCTGACGAAGAAGTCGGTGGGATGAGCGCGAACACACGGCGAGGGCGCCGCGTCCCCAAGGGATGCTGCTGAGCGTCAATTATACAGCCAGTATTTCCGCGTCTGCTGCTGGTAGGCCACTGCGCGCGAGTCCCAGCGTTGTATCCACGATTCCACATCGACGCGGGCGCCGTCGCGGGCGAGCGCCCGCCACCAGTCGGTCGAGCCGGCGTGGATGTTGAAGGAGCGCACCTGGGTCGAGGTGAGGCTCGCAAACGGATTGGGCGGATCGTAGCGGCACGCGAGCCGCATGAGATGAAAACTCAACTGCGTGGGATTCCACGCGTTCCAGTCGGTCACCTCGATGTAGACACCGCTGGCGGGGCGGCCGCGGGCGTCGTTGGCGGCGATCTTTCGAAAGCGCAGGCCGGGGAGGCGCAGGGCGTTGAGGTCGCGTTCGAGTTGGTCGGCCGTCTTGCCGTTGAAGGAAAGGAGCCGGAACGGATACGGCGTGCCGATGCCGTGCTTGAAGCCGCTGTATTC
>DASWVO010000278.1:0-5256 GCA_036406235.1 Opitutaceae bacterium | reverse complement strand
GGCGACGTGAAGATCGGTGACGCGAAGTTTGTCGAATTTCTGGACGCGGCGACCCAGCCGGGGCCCTCACCGGCGGCGAGCGAGTCGGCAAGGCCGAAGGACGGTTCAGGGATCAAGCCCTGAATGCAGGCCGGGTGCGGCCACCAACGCAGCTTGCGTCATCGAATTTCGAATACGCGAAGGCCGGCCGGGCGTGAAAAAACCCGCGACCAGCGGGCCGCGGGTTTGGAAAAAGCGAAGGCTGGCACTGCTGCTCGCCCGGGAGACAGTCCTGCCCTTTTCCGCAGGTGGGGCGAAGTCTCCGGCTGAGCCGTCGTTCGTCAGCGGCTCGGCGGGGACGCCTCGCCCTGCCACTCACGGCATGGACGCGGCTCAGGCGCGACCGAGGTAGCTGCCGTCGGCCGTGCTGACGCGCACGATCTCGCCTTCCTTGATGAAGAGCGGCACCTGGATCACGAGGCCGGTTTCGAGGGTGGCGGGCTTTTGCACGTTGCTCGCCGTGTCGCCCTTCACGCCCTCGGCGCTCTCGGTGATCTTCAGGTTGACGGCGGAGGGGAGTTCGACGGTGAGCGGCTTCTCGTCGACGAAGAGGACGTCGACCTTGCCGTTGGCCGTGAGATAGTTCTTCGCGTCGCCGATCAGGGTGGCGCTGAGCTCGACCTGTTCAAAGGTGTTGGGGTCGATGAAGGCGAAGGTGTCGCGGTCGGCGTAACTGAACTCGAGCGTGCGCTTGTCGGTGGGGAGAACCTCGAGGGTGTCGGTCGAGGCGAAGCGTTGGTCCAGGGCCTTGCCGTAGCGGAGATTGCGCATCTTGATCTGCACGAACGCGCGCAGATTGCCCGGCGTGCGATGCTGGGTCTCCATGACGAGGTGCGGCTCGCCGTTGTATTTAATCACTTGGCCTTTGCGGATATCGTTGGCTGCGGGCATGACTGAACTACGAGTTTTTTGTTTGCGAAAGGGTTGAGGTTTAACGAGCCGCGCCGCGGAGTGTCAACAGGCGAGCTTCGCCATCAAAAGGCGTCGAGAAAGATCGCGAGGTTCGAAGCGACTTGCCCTCGGGCGTCGCATCGGGACACTGCGGGCCAAATCTCTATGAAACAACGTTCTCTCGCGCGCGAAGTCTCGATCGAGGGTCAGGCGCTGCACACCGGCGAACCGGTCTCCCTGACGATGAAGCCCGCGCCCGTGAACCATGGCATCGTCTTCAAGCGCGTCGATCTTCCCACCCAGCCGGAGATCGCGCCGCGCGTCGACCTCGTCACCGATCTCGTGCGCGCCACCACGATCCAGTCGGGTCACGCGAAGATCCACACGGTCGAACATGTGCTCAGCGCCCTGCATGGCTGCGGCGTCGACAACGTGTTGATCGAGATGAACGCCTCCGAGCCGCCGATCATGGACGGCTCCGCCAAGCCTTTCGTGAACCTGATCATGCAAGGCGAGCCGGTCGAGCAAGATGCCGACCGTGAGTATTTCGTGCTCGAGGATCCGGTCTCCGTGCAACGCGGCAACTCCTCGATCATCGCGCTGCCCTACGACGGGCTGAAGATCTCCTGCACCTCGGCCGACGATCGCGGCATCCACACGCAGCACCTGTCGCTCACGATCGATCCCGACATCTACATGACGCAGGTCGCCGCCGCGCGCACGTTCACGATCTACGAGGACATCGAGGAGCTGCTCAAGCTCGGCAAGATCAAGGGCGGCTCGCTCGACTGCGCCGTCGTGATCAAGGGCGACAAGGTCATCTCGAAGGAGGGGCTGCGCTTCAAAGACGAGTTCGTGCGTCACAAGATTCTGGATATCATCGGCGACATCACGCTGCTCGGCCGGCCGTTGAAGGCGCACATCATCGCCACCCGCCCGGGCCACGCGATCAACGCGGAGCTCACGAAGGTGCTCGCGCTGAAGCTCGAGGAGCGGAAGAAGGCGCCGAGGAAGAAGTCGCGCCCGGCCATCGTGCTGCCGACGGAGACCTCCCTCGATATCCGCCGGATCCTCGAGATGATCCCGCACCGCTATCCCTTCGTGATGATCGACCGGGTGGTGGAGTTCGTGGGCGACGACGAGCTGGTGGCGATCAAGAACGTCACGATCAACGAGCCGTTCTTCACCGGCCACTTCCCCAACAATCCGGTGATGCCCGGCGTCCTCCAGCTCGAGTCGATGGCACAGGCGGCCGGCATCATGATGTTCCGCAAGACCGGCGAAGGCGGGCGGACGGCGTTTTTCATGAGCGCCGACAAGGTCAAGTTCCGCAAGCCCGTGCGCCCAGGCGACCAGTTGATCGTCAATGCGAAGATCGTGAAGATGCGCGGCGGCAAGCTCGCCCAGGCCGAGTGTACCTGCACGGTGGCCGGCGAGGTCGTGTCGTCGGCCGAGCTCATGTTCGCCGTGATGGAGGAGGGGGAGTCCTGATACAGCCAGGCAGCCGATAGCTGAGAGCAAAGAGCCAAGAGCCAAGAGCTGAGAGCCCAGAGCCAGAAATCCGGTGAAACACGATTTCTTTCGTTCCCGGCGCGAAGTGCCGGCTGTCAGGCTCTCGGCTCTATGCTCTCAGCTCTAGGCTCTTAGCTTCTGGCCCTCAACTCTCAACTCTCAGCTCTCAACTGAATCGCTACAGCTGAACGTCATGGCTTCCCAAATACATCCCACCGCGATCATCGAATCCACGGTCGAGCTCGGTGCCGACGTCGTCATCGGGCCCTTCGTGTATCTTGGAGGCCACGCACGCATCGGCGATCGCACGCGCATCCAGCATCACGCCTCCGTCGAGGGCAACACGGTGGTCGGCGCGGACTGTGAGATTTTTCCCTACTGCAGCATCGGGGCGAAGACGCAGGACCTGAAATACAAGGGCGGCAACCCCGGCGTGCGCATCGGCGACCGCAATGTGTTTCGCGAATACGTGAGCGTGCACGCGGCGACGGCCGACGGCGATTTCACGACGATCGGCGACGACAACACGATCCTCGCCTACAGCCACGTCGCCCACGACTGCCAGCTCGGCAACCACATCGTGACGAGCAACTCGGTCGGCCTCGCCGGCCACGTGATTGTCGAGGACCACGTGACACTCGGCGCGATGAGTGGCGTGCACCAGTTCTGCCGCATCGGCGCCTACTCGATGGTCAGCGCCTACGCGAAAATCGTGCAGGACATCGCGCCCTTCTTCATCGCCGACGGCCAGCCCGCGGTGATCCGCGCCATCAACAAGGTCGGCCTCGAGCGCAAGGGGTTCACCGCCGAGCAGCTCGACCGCGTGAAGCTGGTCCACCGCATCCTCTTTCGCGAAGGCCTCAACCGCACGCAGGCGCTGGAGAAACTCCAGGCGCACGAGCAGGCCGCGAGCGGGGAATTCGCGCGCGTGCTGGAGTTCGCCAAAAAGAGCGAGCGCGGCATGGCCCCCGGCGGCTCCTGAGAAGCCGCGTTTCCGACCGCGTGACAGGCCGGCCTGTGACCGGCCGCGTTTGGGCAAACCGCGCAATTTGTGCGGCTCACTCCGCACGCGTCGCGCTTCGGCTTCACGCTTCCCTCGCCGCGTGGGAATTGCTATGGCATCGTACATGAGCCGCAGTCCCGGTGCTTCACAGCGTGTGCAGACGCAGGCCGGCTTCTGATTCGTCCCCTCAAGTCGATCACGCGCCTTCAGCTTCCCATGAAAAAATACCTCCTCGCGATTGTCGTGCTGTTTGCCGGAACGTCGTATGCGCAAAGGTCGTCCGGTGACGGCTCATCGCCGGTCTTCAATCTCCGCATGAAGGGAGAGAACGAGGAACTGGCCGAGGGCTATGCCAAAGCCTTCTCGAGCCTGCGGAGCGTGCCGGTGCACGTGCTCATTGGACGTGAGGGCGGCGAACCGACGGTGATTGCCGACATCAAGCGCGTGTCGGCTTCCGGGGCGGTTCTCGTGCTCGAGACCGGCCGCGGTCTCGTCTACGTCGTCCGCCCGAAGGACATCCTGTGGTTCAGCGACGCCGCTCCCAACAAGGTTGTATCCACGAAGCCCTGACGCTTTCCTGCCCGGAAGATCCTCGTTTCTCCGCCCATGCCTGCGGCGCGCTTGAACCCGGTCGTGGCGTCCGTGCCGCTGTCCCGCTCATTCGTATGGTCGGTGGCAGGGCATGCCGCGGTAGTCGTGGCGGTGGCCGCGATGGTGTGGCTTGCTTCGTCTCGCTTGCACGTGGAGCTGCCTTTGTCGGAAGCGAAGCCGTTCACGCTGGTTCCCGCTGAGACCGTGGACGCGGCCGACGGACCGGGAGCAGTTGACGCGCCGCGCATCAACTTCCGGGCGCCGCCGCGCCCGATGACTCCGCCTCGTCCGCGTCCGGTTCCCGAGGCGCCCACAACGAACGCCCGGACAACCGTGCCCGTGGCCGCGCCGACGGCTCCGACCCGCGCTACGACGACCCGGCATGGAGAGCAGATGACTTACGACGAGTTTCGGCGTCGGAATGAAATGACTGCGCCGTCCCAGCATTCGCCCGCCCGCAGCCCCGCGGTGTCGGTTCCTCGCGTGGACCTCGGCGCGATCGACGCCATCGCATTGCCGAACGCGGATTCCGGTGGCGCGCCGGCCGCCGTTGCGAACGACGATGCGCTTTCGGAGATCTTGAAACGTGAACTGTCAAAAGCCTTCGCCAAACGCGCCGACATGGATGCCGGCCTTGAGGTGCGCATCCGGTTCCTGCTGCGCGCGGATGGAGGCATCGACCGTGCCGAACTCGTCGGAGCGTCGGGCAACCGCGCGTTTGATCAAGCGGTGCTGGATACCCTCCAGCGCTTCCGGCTCGCCCGCCTCGAGCCAGGACTTGCCGGCCGCGTGTTCGAGACGACCTTCCGGACGCTGACGCCTCTGGATTATCCCTGACAGGGTTCACTTACGCGCAAAATGGAGGGCGCGGCGCTGTCCGCGCCGAGGCGGGCCCGCGGGCAGAGCCTCCACCCAAGTGGTACGTTCGCTCAAGAAACAAGGAAGCATATCTCCACCCATCGTGATGCTTCCCTGTGGTTGAATCTTCCCAATCAGCACCAGACGGGAGGGGAGCCGGCCCTTGACCGCACTCGAGAGCACGCCAGTTTGAGCCGACGGGATGGCTGAGGTTGCTTCCCTTTACGCTGCGTTCATTCACCTGAACGCGGAAAAGAGCGCGCTTTACCGCGCGATCCTGCACGTCTTCGTCGCCGAGCGTGCCCGGTTTGTCATCTCGCTGCGTCCGTCCGAAATTCTGACGGCACTTGCCGGTCCGGCGG
>DASWVO010000277.1:0-3318 GCA_036406235.1 Opitutaceae bacterium | reverse complement strand
AATGTCACTTACCTCTCGCGGTTCACCGATGCGACGCGGCAGGCGGCTTCCTACCGCGAGCGACGCGTGCTGTTGGCCGGCGACGCGGCGCATGTGCATTCACCGGCGGGCGGACAAGGACTCAACCTCGGGGTGCAGGATGCCGTGAACTTGGGCTGGAAGCTGGCCCAGGTCGTCAAGGGCACGTCGCCGGAGGGCTTGCTCGACACTTACCACGCCGAGCGGCATCCGGTCGCGGCGCGTCTGCTCGCGAGCACGATGGCGACCACGGCGGTCGGTCGCGGCGATGACCGCACGAATGCGTTGCGCGACACCCTCACCGAGCTGTTGAAGATGGACGAGCCGCGCAAGCGCTACGCCGGGATGATGTCGGGTCTCGATATTCGCTATGACCTCGGCGCGGGACATCCGCTGCTCGGGCGCCGCATGCCCGATCTCGACGTCGAGACTGCCGACGGCTCCCGGCGCGTGTTCAGCCTGCTGCGTGCCGCCCGTCCGGTGTTGCTCAATTTCGGCGGATCTGGCTCGCTCGACATCGCCGCCTGGGCGGATCGAGTGCAGTGGGTCGACGCTCGCTACGCGGGTGCGTGGGAGCTGCCGGTGCTCGGCGCAGTGGCCGCTCCCGCGGCGGTGTTGATCCGACCTGACGGGCATGTCGCATGGGTCGGGGATGGCACCGACCGGGGCCTTCGCGACGCCCTCACCACGTGGTTTGGTCCGCCGTCTCAGTCATGACAATTCAGTTGAGGGTTGAGAGCTGAGCGTGGAGAACGGCGAGCGCACAGCGGAACGCCGCGCCGGGGGCGACGCGGCTCCTGGGCCTGGACCTATGTTCGTCAAATCGGGGCGGCCTCACATTGCGTCTTCGATCGCGGCGCTGGCTTGATCGGCGTTACCGCGGACCGAAAGATCAAGGTATGAAGGTTCAATACTACACCGCGACGAGCCTGGACGGATTCATCGCGACCGAAGACGACTCCCTGGAATGGCTTTTTCCGCTCGGCGACGTAAACGAGTCCAGCTACCCGGCCTTCATCGCGGACGTTGGGGCCCTGGCCATGGGTGCGTCGACTTACGAATGGATGCTGCGCAATGCCGAAAAGGTCGTCGCGGAAGTCGGCTCTGCGTGGCCGTACACCCAGCCGACGTGGGTTTTCTCTCATCGCACGCTGCCCGCGATCCCCGGCGCCAGCCTCCGCTTCGTCCAGGGTGACGTGCGTCATGCTTACGCCGATCTGTGCGCGGCGGCCGGCGCCAGGAACATCTGGGTCGTGGGCGGCGGGGACCTCGCGGGCCAATTCTACGACGCCGGCCTTCTGGACGAAGTGATCGTTCAAATCGGCTCGGTGACCCTGGCCCGAGGCAAGCCGCTCTTTCCCCGCCGCGTGCTCAGCCCGACCCTGCGCCTGACGTCGGTTCGGCAGATCGGAGGCGGCATGGCCGAGTTGCGCTACGACGTGCAGAAATTCAGCTCAACCACGGATGGACGCGGATAGCCGAGAATCGAAAAAGTGGATACGGCCACGACGAGGGCGCGGCCTGCAGACCGGAATGTTTCAGAAGGAATTTCCCACGAAACACACCAAAAACACGAAGTGAGAAGCTTGCAGAAGGGCCAGAGAAGCCGCGCCGGGGGCGACGCGGCTCCAGCGGCCCGGATCACGCGCCGGGCTCCGGCGCGTGAAACGCGGGCTGATCAGCGGCTGGCCTGCACCAGCTGCTGATACTGGTTGAGCAGCACCCGGCGCTGCTCGATGAGCTGCGGCGCAGTCGGCTCGACCTTCACCAGCTCGCTGATGAGCTCGGTCTGGAATGCCTTGTAGGTTTCCGCCACTTCCGGTTTTTCGGACGACCGCTGCGCGATCGGCGAAAGCTCCTGTTTGAGTTTTTCGTACTCCTGAAAGCGCTGTTGGAATTCGGGGCTGCGCTGATCGGCCGGTTTTTTCAGCTCTTCACTCTTTTGTAATTCGGTGACGAGATGGTCCTGTTTCTCCAGCAGCGATTTCGCCTTGGGCTCTTCCTCGACCATGGCGGTGCGCAGGGTCTTGTCATAGTTGTCCTGCTTTTCCTTCACCGTCTCGGCCTGCAAAGCCTTTTGCTGGGCCGCGCGGATCCGGGTATCCACTTCGATCAACTGGGATTTGATTTTTTCCACCTGCGCGGCCGCCGCGGGTTGAGCGGGTTGCGGCGATGCCGAGGCGGCGGTTTGCGCGGTCGTGGACACGCCGGCGAATCCCAACGCGGCGACGCCGAAAACGGAAACGTGCAAGGTGGATCGAAGCACCTCGCGCGAACGGCGGGTGAGGGTTTGTACGCTTTTGATCATGATGGCTTTGGTTGGGTGGATTACGGGTGACGAGCACGCGAACACACAGGTATGCCCGCCTTCCCGCCCGGTGAAGACGAGGCGAGGCGGGCAGCGCAGCCGGCCAGGCGCCACGGAGGGCGCGCGCCTCCACCGCCGACTAGCCTCCGTCCAAACAGTTCCCAAAAAAGATGGTCTGGAGCGGACGGGACAGGCCGCGGATCGTGTAGTGGAAGCGTGGAGACGGGAAAAGACGGGAGCTGAGAACGAGGGGCTCAGGGCTGCAGCACGCGGAAATTTCGGATGCGCTGGTGGCTCTTCACCGTGCGAAAGCCGAACCAGCCGCTCGTGAGGGGCGCCGGATCGCGCCACGCGAACACCACCTCGCCGTCGCGCAGGTAGCGCACGCGCCCGTCGGGGTGCGCTTCGATCCGCACCTGGTAGGGCTTGTGCGCTTCGAGCATGAATTTCTTGTCGGAGAGGTCGTGTCCGGCGAGCAGCGGCTTGGAGCCGTCGCCTCCGTAGCGGCGGAAGCGTGTCGTGGAATTTTCATTACCGCCGTAGCCCACGTAGTAGGTGCGCAGCGAGTCGTAGTCGGCGAACCTGCCGGAGCGGCCGTGTCCCGGCGCGAACGGACAGCCGTCGGGGGCGCCCGGATCGGCAGCCAGCCAGAAGCAGTTCATATCCGACACGCGGTCGTGCGGTCCGCCGGCGGCGAGAAACGTCGTTTCGTAAGTGATCACGAACGGCGCGGTGAGTTTTTCCCGAAACCACACCGTGCAGCCTTCCGCGTCCTCGATCTCGAGCGCGCCCTCGCGCACGGTGACGGTGCCGCCCGGCATCTGCTCGACGACCCAGCGGCTCAACGCGCCGGAAAATTCGTCGCGGTGCAGTTCGGTTTCCGCGGAACAGCCGGGCAGGTGAACCCAGGCGGCGAGGGCGAAGGCGGCGGACAGCGCGTGACGTCGGAGCATGCGGGCATGTTGCAAGGTGCCGCGGCGTGTTGCGAACGC
>DASWVO010000276.1:0-27961 GCA_036406235.1 Opitutaceae bacterium | reverse complement strand
GCCTCCGAGGACAACTCAGCCGCGGCCCCCGCCTCGAGCGCCGCGGGGGACGCCGGCACCGAGCCTCCAGCCAGCGAAGCGGAGGCGCCGAGCGAAGCGGCCGCGCCGCCCGCCTCGGCGACGTCTTGCATGCGGTCGGGTGAAGCCGCCCCACCCCGGGGAGCGGCGTTCGGTGCATCGTACGTTTTGCGCTCAGGGGAAGGGCTTGCCCCCACGCCGGCCGCAATCGTCCCGCTGGGCTCCGCGCTCACCGCCCCCAGAGCCGGGAACGTCCCATTTGCGCCGCCACCAGGCAACGAACCCGCCAGGCCGCTCGACGATGGGGTGACCGTTGCCACGACCTCCGCCGCTGAACGCGCTCGGCGCTCCGGTGAGCTCCGCGCCTCGCTTCGCTCCCCCGTCGCCCGCGGTTCGCTGTCGGTTGCCGATGCCTCCATGGCTCGGTTTGGCTGCTTCGTTAATGGCAGCGGCGATGGATCGCCCGGAAGCCGGTCGGAGGTCCCCCGCGGTTCCTTGAAGGACTGGCCGTCTCGCCTCCGGGAAACCGGCGGCCGCTCCGAAACCAACGAAGCAGACGAATCCGCCCCTGCATTGATCGCGTTGGACGGGGTCGCAACGTCGTCGTCCGCTCGCGCAACCTGACGTGTTGGCCGCGCGACACCCGCGCTTGCCTCGGCGATCGTCCGCGGCGCGGGCTTGCTCTCCGTGCCGCGCGAAGACTCGCCCACCTCGCCATCCGACGTCCTCCACGCGGTCGAAGGCAAAGCCCGGGACGATGGTCTCGCGGTCACCCAGGTTTCGGTGGGCACGGGTGCCGGCATTGCTCCCGTGCTCATTGCCTGCGGATCGAAGCTCGCGCCGTCCCGCGACAGCGTCGCCGCTGCGCCGGCACCGCCCGCCGGCCCGACGGAGACCGCGCCAACTATTTCGCCCCTGCCGTTGGGCGCCGCTCCCGATACCACGCCGACCGGCGGCGGCGCCGCAGCGGGAAGCCGGCGGCCCCGCTGCTGCCAAAACCAACGCGCCCCACCGGCCGCAGAGCCGAGCAAAAACAGCAGCGCAAGGAACACCACCAGCCTTCGCCGACCGCGCCGCGAAACCGTTGATTGTGTATCGTTTATTCCACTACGATCATCCGCTTCATCCCGAACTGAAGACGCCGCTCCATCGCCCCTCTCACCCGTGTCCGTGACCTCGCGCGGCCGCGCCGGCGGCGTGACGCCCCAGCTATGCACGAACAAGCCGGCGTCAGTGCGGCAGACATAGCCTGCGAGCCGTCCGTCATCGCAGGCTTTGAGCGCGTTCACCACATCCTCGATCGCGAGCCGAAGTTCGAACGCAGCGCCGTCATCGTCATTCCGCGGCTCATCGTGATCACCGCTTTCAAAGAAGAGCTCGTAGGCTGCGGCGAGGCGCCGCCGGACGCTTTCGAGTTCCGCCGACGTCGGTCCTTCGCCCTCGCCGGCTTCGTGCCACGTCCACGATGTGCCGGCCTCGCCGACCCGCCGGTGCGGAGTGAGCAGGACGCCGCGGAAGCTGGGCGCAAGCAGATGCCAGTATTGGTGAATCGTGCGCGGCCCGACGCGAGCGACGGTCGGACCGCCGGGATCGCCGGTGATCTCGGCCACCATTCGCCGCAACTTGGCCTGTGTGCTCATGGCGATTCGGACAACAAGGTGGTGAGCTGCCAGCGGTAGCTTTCACCGGCTTCGATCGCAGCGGAAAAATGGCGGCGCTCGGCCACGCCCCCGTCGATCGTCAACAGCGTCTGCTCGATCGCGTAGACGCCGGCGGGCACCTCCGCCTCGATCGTCTGGTGCGCCCCGATCGTCCAGCCGCGACGCTCGCGGCTGGCGCTGCCGGCGACCACGATGCGCCATGCGCGATCGCTCGCGTTGATGATCTCGAAGCGTGCGCGGGTCACCCCGGCGCTCGAAGGTTTGCAGCCGGTGACGCCGGACAGGGACCCGAGCAGCGCCGCGGCGAGGCCGACGCGTATCCATCCGCTGACGACGTGCGACAGCGGACGGCGTGGAGCCAACCTTGGACGGACATGCCGGGACATGTTGAAGCGCTCCGCGATGGGCCACACCGCGGGGACAGTTTCATATCGGCTCCCCGGCTTCCGGCTTGAGCAGAATGACTTTCCAGAAATGCCAGCCAATACGCCACGTAGAGCCCAGTCTGCGACTGGCCCGGTCCGGTCACAGACCGGACCTACTTTGCGCCGGCGAGCACCGTCTCCGCTTTCTCGCGTTTGAACTGGCTCGTGTACAGCTCGTAGTAATGGCCACGCCGCGCGAGCAGCTCCTCGTGCGTGCCGCACTCCTCGATCCGGCCCTTGGTGATCACCAGGATGCGGCTGGCCCGGCGGATCGTGCTCAGCCGGTGCGCGATGACAAAACTGATCCGTCCGTGAAACACCGTTTCGAGACCGTGCTGGATGAGCTGCTCGGTCTCGGTGTCGATCGAGGAGGTCGCCTCGTCCATCACGAAGATCTGCGGATTGGCGAGCAACGCGCGGGCAAACGACACGAGCTGCTTCTGGCCGGTCGAGAGGCGGTTGCCACCCTCGCCCACCTCGGTTCCGTAGCCGCGCTCGAGGCGCTCGATGAAGTCGTGCGCGTTGACCATCCGCGCCGCCGCCTCGACCTCGGCATCGCTCGCATCCAGCCGTCCATAGCGGATGTTCTCGCGCACGCTGCCTTTGAACAGATGCGGCGCCTGCAGCACGATGCCAAGCTGCGACTGGAACCACTTCAGCGAACGCTCACGATAATCCACGCCGTTGATCAACACGCCGCCCTGCGTCGGTTCATAGAAGCGCGCGACCAGCGACACGATCGTGCTCTTGCCTCCACCCGACGGGCCGACGAGCGCGATCGTCTCTCCCGCCTCGACCGTGAGATTGAAGCGGTCGAGCACCTTGGGCCCGTTCTCGTATTGGAACGTCACCTCGCGGAATTCGACCCGCGCGATCCGCGCCGGAAAACCGTCGGGCGCAAGCTCGCGCCCCTCGCGGAGAACCGAGTCCCTGCTCCGTTCCTGTTGGGCCTGCTCCGCCATGCGCTGCACGACCATCGGGCTGTCCTTGATCCTCGGCTCGGTCGCGAGCAGGCCCATCACGCGCTCGCCCGCGGCCTGCGCGCCCTGCATCTCGGTGAGGATGCGCGCCATCTGGTTGATCGGGTTGAAGAACTGGCCGGCGAACTGGATGAATGCCACGAGCGTGCCGAGGCTTAACGCATCGTGCAGCGCCAGCCAGCCGCCGCGCCAGAGCGCGAGGCCTGCGGCGAGGCTGCCGAGGGTCATCACCACCGGATAATACACCGCGCTCTGCCGCGCGTTCTTGACCGCCGCGTCGAACATCTGCGCGGAGAGGTGCTGGAACTCCGCGAGGTTTTCCTTTTCGCGCACGAGG
The DNA here is from genome assembly GCA_036406235.1 of Opitutaceae bacterium. Classification (GTDB taxonomy): domain Bacteria; phylum Verrucomicrobiota; class Verrucomicrobiia; order Opitutales; family Opitutaceae; genus DASWVO01. The sequence continues at coordinate 24,540 of DASWVO010000276.1, read as the reverse complement.
GTTTTCGTCGTGCGCACGCCCTGGATCGACTCGTTGTAGCGCGCCGTGATCTGCGAGTTGAACTTCCGGACCTCGCGCGCCGAGAGCAGCATCTTTCGCTGGAAGAATTTCGAGACGAGCGCGAGAGGCGGCAGGATCGCGAGCACGATCAGCGCGAGCTTCCATTGCATCAGCAGCAGGCTCGCGGCGATCATGATCACGTAGCTCGTGCCCCACACGATGTCCAAAAAACCCCAGGCGATGATGCGCGAAAGCCGGTCGCAGTCGCTCGTCAGGCGCGTGATGAGCCAGCCCACGGGTCGGGTGTCGTAGAACCCAAATTCCAGCTCCTGCAGCCGGTCGAAGCCGTCACGGCGGATGTCGTGCGCGAGGTGATGCGAGAGCTTGCCGGCCATCTCGATGAACACCCACACGCCAACGCAGAGCACGAGCGTCGTGCCCAGATACGCACCGATGTAGAGACCGAACGCCGCCTGCGCGCCATCGCGCACGACACCGTCGATCACCCAGCGCGTGATGTGCGCGAAGCCGGCATCGCACGCGGCGATGATGACTGCCGTGATAAACAGCGGCCACAGATAGCGCCTCATGCGCAGCGCCCGGCGGAAGATCTTCCACCACAGCCCCGCGTCGAGCCGCGCCTTGAAGTCGTCTTCAGGATGAGAGTCTGACATAAACGTTAAGTTGGTTGGCCCACGAAACACACGAAATACACGAAAGCGGACGGGGACATGGGCATTGCACCATATGCAGGAAGTCGTGATCGCGCGGAGTTCGTTGGCTTTAATGGTTCCAGGTCATTTCGCGTATTTCGTGTGTTTCGTGGGCATATCTCCCTCTCACCCCACCTGCAGCTCGCGCCGGAGGTCGGCCTCGACTTCCGTCTGGATCTTCCAGAGCCGCCGGTAGAGGCCGTCGCGCGCCGCGAGCTCGGCGTGCGTGCCGCTTTGGATGATTGCGCCGCGGTCGAGCACGATCACGCGGTCGGCATGCGCGAGCGTCGAGAGCCGGTGCGCGATCACCAGCGTCGTGGCCCGTCCGCGGCGCTGGCGCAGCGCCTCGAGAATCATCGCCTCCGTCTCGCCGTCGACCGCGCTCAGGGCGTCGTCGAGGATGAGGATCGGCGGGCGCTTCAGGATCGCGCGCGCGATCGCCATGCGCTGGCGCTGGCCGCCGGAAAGCGTGATCCCGCGCTCGCCGATGAGCGTGTCGTATCCGCGTTCGAACGACACGATCGTGTCGTGAATGCAGGCCGCCCGCGCCGCCTCCTCGATCTCGAGGTCGGGTGCGTCCCCGCGGCCGAGACGGAGATTGTCGCGCAACGTCTTCGAGAAGAGAAACGGCTCCTGCATCACCACGCCGATCTGGCCGCGGACTTCCTTGCGCGGGATCGTCGCCAGTTCGCGGTCGTCGAGCTGGATGGAGCCTTCGGTGTAGTCGTAGAGCCGCAGGATCAGGTGCAGGAGCGTGCTCTTGCCCGCACCCGACGGGCCGAGAATCGCCAGCGTCTCGCCGGGCGCGACGTCAAGCGACACGCCGTTGAGCGCGTGCTGCGCACCGCCGTGGCTGAAACGCAGGTCGCGCACGCGAATCGCGCCGCTCAACCGCGGCGGCTGTCCTCCGCCGTCCGTCATCTGTCCTCTGTCGTCTGGATCCGCCTCCCGCGCCACCGCGAGGATTTCCTGGATGCGCCCGAGCGCGACCGTCGTTTTGCCGAGGTCGGTCAGGATGCGGCCCATCTGGCGCACCGGCCAGAGCATGATGCCGAGATACGAGAGGAACGCGAAGAGCACACCCACCGTGAGCGCCCCGGTCACCACCCAATACGCGCCGACGAGCAGCGTGAGCCCGAGCTGGGCCAGCGACGCGAAGTCGCTGATCGACCAGTACCACGACATCAGCCGCAGCAAGCGCAGGTTGCGGTTGCGGAAATTCGCGTTGGGGCCGGCGAAGCGCGCCCGCTCGTGATCCTGGCGCGCAAAGGCCCGCACGACGCGGATGCCGGTGAGATTCTCCTGAATCACGCCGGTCAGCGCCCCCTCGGCTTCGTCGACCTGCTTGAAGACATGCCGCACGCGCGTGAAGTACACATATCCGTAGATCACGATCGGACCGATGAGGGCGAACGAGAGCAGCGTCATCGGCCGGTGCAGCGACCAGAGCATCGGCAGCGCCGCCCCGGCGAGCAGGAGCGCGTGGCCGATCTCCATCACCTGCACGGCGAGAAACTGGCGCGTCGTCTCGACGTCGCTCGTGCAACGCTGCACGAGGTCGCCCGTATCCGCGCGGTCATGATACCGCATCGGCAGGTGGTTGAGGTGATCGTAGAGCTCGTCCTTGAGCCGGCGGGCGATGCCGTCGCTCGCGAGCGACGCGAGCCAGCCTTTCAGGTAGGTGAACATGCCGCCGATCGCGGTGAACACCACCATCGCGACCGGCGCCAGCCACAGGTGCGTGCGAAGCGTCCCGGGGCCGCCGAGAAACGCGAGCAGCCCGGTGAGCAGCCGCGAGCCCTCGAGCGGCGACTTGCCATCGACCGCGTAGTCGATGGTCACGCTGCCGACGAGCGGCACGAGATAATTGAAGGCGGTGGCGATGAACAGGCACGCCAGCGCGAGCCCGTAGCGCAGGCGCTGGCCACGCATGATCTGCCAGACGACGTGAAGTTGTGAGAACATGGAAGAGAGCTCCGCTGAGCTGTAGGGGCGTCACTCGCCGACGCCCCTCCGGCGTGCGTCAGCATTGCGGGCGTCGACAAGCGACGTCCCTACAGGCGGGTTACTTGTTTAGGAAAGATCGAGGGTGCGGGAAGCGGAAGAAACGTGGACGCGCCGAAGACGAAAAAGCCCGCTCGGCGAAGAGCGGGCCCGGAAGGCGCTGAGGTTGGCGTGAAGCCCGCTCGTTTCGTGCGGCGGGCGCTTGAACCGGTCAGAGGAAGATCGGGGCACCCGCGCGGCCGACGACAGTCGGCAGGAGGAAATAGGCGCGGGTCGTCATGAGAGCTCCTGGGTCGAGGTTCGCGGGAGGAATGCTCCCACTGCAGGCCCGTGGCAAGAGGAAACTTCGCAACGCGCGAACGCCGCAGCGTCACCGAATCGTAACGGCATTCTCTCTCGACGTTTTCCGCCCGGACCGGTTTCTGGCCGGAGTGTCATGACGCCACGCCTCCTGTCGCCTTTCGCTTCGTGCCGGTCCGCCGCCGTTTCGCGCGACCCGAACTCCACCGCGCTGGAGCCCCAGAGGACTCATGGCTGAAACGCCGGCAACCCCGGTCGATTTCGCCGATTTCTACCGGGCGACGCTTGCGCCGCTGCGGCGTTATCTCGCCCGGCTGGTCGGCTGCCCGGCCGAGGCGCAGGATCTCGCCCACGATGCCTACGCCCGCCTGTATCCGGTTATATGTGACGGCGAAGCCCGCGAACCGCAGGCCCTGCTCTACACCACCGCGCGCCGCCTCGCCATCAACCGTCTGCGGCACCGGGACGCCTCCCTCACGCAAACAGTCGACAGCGCTGCGCTCGACGCCACCGTTTCGTCCATACCCGATATTCCCGGGACCGTGATGGCTCGCCAGGAGCTCGCGCAATTGGAGCGAGCGCTGGTGCGCCTCCCCGTCGGTTGCCGCACCGTGCTGCTGCTTTGCAAGGTCGAGCGGCTGCCGCATGAGGAGATCGCCCGGCGGCTCGGGATCTCCCGCAGCACGGTCGAAAAACGCCACGCGCGCGCCCTGCGCCTGCTCCACGAAGCGCTCGCCGAACCGCTCCCCGACGGCGCCCCGCCTCGCGGTCAACCCTTCCTGCCGGTCGTGGATGCGCATCCATGAAGTCTCACGCCTCTCCCCACTGGAGCCGGTCCGATCAGGACCACGCCGCGCTGTGGGCCGCCCGGCTCGACGGTGGCGACCTCTCGCCGGCCCGGCGGGCGGAGCTGGCGGCGTGGCTCGAGCGGAAGCCCGCCCGCCGTGCGCTGCTGTCGGCGTATTGCCAGCTCTCGGTGGAGCTGGAGCAACAGCTTCCCGCGCTGGCTGAGCGACAACCGCATCCGGCGCTCCTTTCCGCGAACGTCGGCGCGCGGCGGCAACGCCGCTGGCGCGGACTCGCCGTGGCCGCAGGCCTCGCCGCCACCCTCGCGCTCGGGATCGGCCTGCGGTGGCGCCCCCACGAGCCGGTCACCCCCGCGACCATCGCCACGGCCCCCGCCCGCCGGCAGAGCGTCACGCTCGCCGACGGAACACGCGCCGATCTCAACGCCAAGACCACCCTGCGTATCGACTTCCGCGACCGTGCCCAGCGCCTCGTGCGGCTCGATCACGGCGAAGCGCTCTTCACCGTCGCGAAGGATCCCGAACGCCCCTTCATCGTCGAAACACCGGCCGGACGTATCCGCGTCACGGGTACCGTCTTCAACCTTCGCACCGACACACCGGGACAACTCGAAGTCACCGTGCTCGAGGGCTCGGTCGAAGTGACCCCGCACGCCGCGACCGAACCGCTTCAACTTCGTCCTGGCGATCAAGTCCGGCTCGCCGACGGCCGTCTGCTCGTGCGCCGCGACCGGCTCGAGCTGGCAGTGCAGAGCGTGGCCTGGCGCGAGGGCCAGATCGTGTCCGACGAGCTGTCGCTGGGCGAAGCCGCTGCCCGGCTTTCCGCGTATCACGACCGCCCGATCGAGGTGGCGCCCGAGGTGGCGTCGCTGCGCCTGGGTGGACGCTACAGCCTCGACGATCTCGACGGCTTTCTCGCCGCCCTCGAACGCGTGCTCCCGGTGCGCGTCGAGCTCGGCCCGAACGGCGCGACGCGCGTCATCGAGCGCGAGCCGTGAGAGTTCTTTGTAGGAGGGCGCTCGCGCGCGATTTCCCGGGAGCGCGGGCCGCCGGCCCCCAATCTGGAAAATGCGGGCGGGCCGCAAGCGCGCTCCGACCTTCGAGCCCAGCCCTCGGGCGCCCTCGGTAACAAATACGTGACGGCGAGGCGGTTTTGGCGGGCTCGGGTGTCGCGGCAGGTGAACCATGAAAAAACCGTATCCGTTCATCCCGTTTTGCCGACGCGGCCTCGCAGGCATCGCGGCGCTGCTCGCTCCCTGGACCACCCTGCTGGCCGAACCCGTCGCGTTCGACATCCCGGCCCAGCCCGCCGGTGAAGCGCTGATCGCCTTCTCCAAACAGGCCGGCACCGAGGTGCTGTTCTCATCCGATGCCTTGAAGGGCAAGCGCACCAACTCCGTCGTCGCCACGCTCGAACCCGACACCGCGCTCGAGCGTCTGCTCGCCGGCACCGGCTACACGGCCACGCGCGAAGCCAGCGGCAAATGGGTGATCGTCCTGGCCCGCGACTCCCAACCGCCCGCCCCCGCCAAACCCGACACGCCTCCGTCGCCGTCCGCCACGCCGCGCACCGCAGACGAGCGCGACACCGCGACCGACCGCGCGCTTCGCATGGACGCCCTCACCGTCACCGGCTCGCACATACGCCGCACCGATGCGGAGACCGCCCTGCCCGTGACCGTCTTTGAAAAAAGCGACCTCGACGCGCGCGGGGCGACGACAATGGCCGAGCTCTTCGAGACTTTCGGCGCCGCCGAGCCCTCGGCGATTACCGAGCTCAACAACGGCCCGCAACTCGCGCGCGGCGACGTCGCCGCCGTCGACCTGCGCGGCATCGGGTCGGGCAGCACGCTCGTGTTGATCAACGGCCGCCGCATGGCCCCGCACCCGATCTCGATGGCCGAAAACGGCGTGCCCTCGCTCGCCGTCAACATCAACGCCGTCCCGCGCGCCATGATCAGCCGCGTCGAGGTACTGCGCGACGGCGCCTCCGCCATCTACGGCGCCGACGCCGCCGCCGGCGTGATCAACAACACCGTCTCCCCGACGTGGGATGGACGCCTGGTGAGTATCCGTGGCTCAATGACGCAGCACGGCGGCGCCAACGAATTCGGCGCCACGCTCGCCGAGGGCTTCAAGTTCGGCAAGACCCACCTCGCCGTCTCCTTCGATTACTTTCACCGCGACTCCCTTGCCGCCCACGACCGCCGCTGGGCGAAGAACGCCGATCTCCGCCTGCGGGGCGACGTGCCCGCGCCGTGGAACGGCCAGCCGGTCGTCACCGCCAGCGGCGCGACCGTGCGCGACAACGACCTCGCCAACACCAACAGCGTCAACCAGTGGGGCCAGTGGCAGCGCGGCTTCATCCAGCCCGATTACCTGAACTTCACCGGCTCCCGTCCGACCGGCAACCGCGGTATCAGCACCAGCACGACACCGCCCGCCGGCGTCGCGACGATGGCCGGCAACGGCATGTTCTACCTCTGGCCGAGCGCCGGCGGAGTCGCCTTCAAGCAAACCGCCCCGTCCAAGAACATCGACAGTCCCGAAAACGCCACCTTTTCCAACTGGAACGACTGGAAGATCCTCATCCCGCGCACCGACCGTGTGCAGTTCGGCGCGTTCCTCGATCATCCGCTCAACGAGCGCGTCACGCTCTTCGGCGACCTGCTGTTCTACCGCGCCTACAGCCGCACCGGACGCGAGCCGACCAATTTCAAGAACACCGACGACCAGGGCATCTACATGCCCGCGAGCAATCCCTACAATCCGTTCGGCGTGCGTTTCTATCATCCCACCGGCGAACCCAACGCCGACGGCACGCCGCGCCTTGTCGGCACGCCGGCCGACGTCTCGCTGTGGACCGGCATCTCGCCCGGCCAGAACACCGGCGGCGGTTTCCGCCCGCGCGAGACCGAAGTCGACAGTTATTCGTTTCGCACCGTGGCCGGCTTGCGCGGCACGTTTGGCGACGACTGGGAGTGGGAGTCCGCCGTCCTCGCCTCGGGCGCGCAGACGCACGAATACGAACACTACCAGGTGCGCGAGTCGCGCCTGCGCGCCGCGCTCAACCGCACCGACGCCACCGCGTTCAATCCGTTTCCCGTCACCTTCAAGATCGTCAACGACCAGGTCGTCGTCGACCAGGCCTACACGAATCCCGCCTCGGTGCTCGAGCCACTCTACGACGATGAGGACCGCTTCGGCCGCACGAGTCTCTTCCAGTGGGACGCGCGCATCAACGGCCGCCTCTGGCAGCTCTTCGACGGCGGCCGCATCGGCGTCGCGAGCGGCGTCGAGGCGCGCTACGAGAGTTACGAGGACAAGCGCGCCGTCTTCGTCGGCCTGAATCCGCCGGGCTCCGGGGACGAGTTCCCACTCCTGCGCGAGGGTGACAACGACTTTCTCGCGCTCAGCTCCAACGTCCCGATCGACGCGCACCAGACGGTTTACGCCGCCTACGCCGAGGCCGCGTTCCCGTTCGTCACGCCCGGGAACCGCAAGCCGCTCGTCGAGGCGCTCGAGCTCACGGTGGCGGCGCGCTACGAACACTTCTCGATCTTCGGCGACACGACCAAGCCGAAGGCGAGCCTCATCTGGAAACCTGTATCCTGGATCAAACTACGCGGCTCCGTCGCCGAATCGTTCCGCGCACCCAACCTGGTCCAGACCAACGTCACGCCGCTGCGCCGACAGATCGGCGCGGACGATCCGTATCGGTTCACCGTCACCGCCCTGCCCACCGACGGCACGTCGCAGCGCACGGTGTTCCGCCAGGGCAATCAGGACCTCGAGCCCGAGGAGGCCAAGACTTGGGTCGCGGGTGTGGTGGTCGACGTGCCGAAGGTGCGCGGACTCTCGTTCGCATTCGACTACTTCAGCATCAATCAGAACAACGTGATCGAGAACGTCGGCGCAGGTCCGGCGCTCGAGCGCGACGAACTCCTGCTCGACCTCGCGACCCAGGCCGCCCTCGCCCGTGGCACGCCGATCGACCAGATCGACCTCGGTTCCGGCACGGCCAGCTACCAGGGCTCCGACAAAATCACCCGCAAGCCGGTGAGCGACGCCGACCGCGCCGCTTTCGCCGCCTACAATGCCGCCCAACCCACCAACGCCAGCAAGCGCGCGCCCGTGGGCGAGGTCGTCAGCCTCGTCGACGACTACATCAACCTCAGCGGCCGCGACATCCAGGGCTACGAATTCGGCGCGCAGTGGCGCCTGCCGAAGACACGCTTCGGCCAGTTCACGCTCAAGGGCGAATCGACGCACTACCTGCTCCGCCGCTCGCAACAGGACGGCGACGAGCCGGTGCTCGACGAGCTCGAGCGCAACGGCCGCGTAAAATGGCGCGCCAACGCCTCGCTGTCGTGGCGCCTCGGCGCGTGGTCCGCGGGCTGGTTCACGAGCTACTTCGGCTCGTTCGTCGATACCTCCGCCGCGACCACCGAGGCGGTCTACACCGCGCTCGGCAGCCCGGGCTACATCCGCGTGTTCAACGACAATGGCGTCACGCGCTACCTCCTGAAGGTCGACCCGTTCATCAACCACAATGCCTGGCTATCGTATCGATTCCGTGGTGACAGGCATTCGTGGCTTCGCGACACGACGGTGCGCGGCGGCGTGAACAATGTCTTCGACACCGAGCCGCCCCTCGCCGACGAGCAGTTCGGCTACCAGCCCGGCACCGCCAACGTCCGCGGCCGGCAGTTCACGCTCGAGGTTTCACGCACGTTCTGAAGCCGGAGCGTCCGCTGGTTACTCGAGCGGAAAGACCAACCTGTTTGTCGTAGTTGAACCACAGAGACACGAAGACACAGAGAATACCTGGAAAATCATTCCGCTCTTTGTGTCCCTGTGCCTTTGTGGTTCATCTTTTCACCACCCAAATGAAATCCGCATTCGCCACCCTCGCTTTGCTCGCCACGACCGCGCTCGCTCAGCAAGGCGCCACCCCGCTCATCGTCGCTCACCGCGGCGCCTCGCACGACGCCCCGGAGAACACCCTCGCCGCCCAGCGCCTGGCGTGGGAGCAAGGGGCCGACGCCGTCGAGACCGACATCCACCTCACGCGAGACGGCCGGATCATCGTGCTCCACGACAAAAGCCTGAAGCGCACCACCGGCCGCGACGCGCCGGTCGTCGACGTCACGCTGGCCGAGGCGCGCACGCTTGACGCCGGTTCATGGAAATCCCCGCGCTTCGCCGGCGAAAAGCTCCCGACGCTCGCCGAGCAATTCGCGCTCGTGCCGCCGGGCAAGCGGCTTCTCGTCGAGATCAAGACCGGCCCGGAGATCGTGCCGGAGCTGGCGCGCATGCTCGCCGCCGCCGGAGCATCGGAGGCGACGGTGAAGATCATCAGCTTCAATTACGACTCGCTCAAAGCCGTCCGTGAAAAACTGCCGCGTTTTCCGACGCTGTATTTGGTCGGCTATGACACGCGTCGTCTCGAAGCAGGCACGCAACCAACGCTCGCCGACATCATCGCACAGGCCCGCGCCGCCGGCCTCACCGGCCTCGACCTGCAAAAAACCTGGCCGCTCACCGACCCCGACGTACGCGCGATCCGCGACGCGGGCCTCGAGCTGCACGTCTGGACGGTGGACGAGCCGGACGTCGCCCGCCGTTGGATCGAGCTCGGCGCAGCCAGCATCACGACCAACCGCCCCGGCTGGCTGCGGGAGCAGTTAAGACGCTAAAGATCGTCCGGGACGGCACGAAGGTAGCGGCCGCTCTCCGAGCGGGTCGTTTAGGACTGTCGCTGATCATGAATCGGGCCTTCAGCCCTCGGACTGCGATGGTCACATCCCTGGGCCGATGGCCCAGGCTGTGATCGGGCGGGCCTTCGGCCCTCAATCCGCGTGCGCGACAAAACTGGCCAGACTCCACGCTGCCGCTCAGAGAGCGGCAGCTACCTGCATCAGCACACCATCAGCCTCACCGATCGACCGCGGTGAGCGCCTGGCCTCCGTGCAGCCGATCGACCAGCGTGCGACGCAACGCAAAATCGCTCAACGCGAGCGTGAACGCATTGGCCATCAGCGCATCGAACCGGGCCTCTGCCTTGCGCAGCACGAGAAACACCCGGCTGTCCTGCTCTTCGAGCAGCGATTCGCCGGTGAGGATGTGATAGCCGGAGCGACGCAGCGCGGACGGTGTCTTCGATCCGAGCACCAGCGCCGCGTCGAACTTGCCTTGCTGCAAGCCGCGGGTCGCCTGTCCCGCCGACACCGCCACGACTTGCACCTCGGCATGGGCGCCATGCAGCCGACTGATCGTCTCGGTAAAATATGGGGCGAACACCTGCTCCACGCCAGGCTCCGCCCCGCGACGTTCTCCGGTATCCACCAAAGCGATGCGCACGGCCTGGCTGGCCGAAACCGAAACCACAACAACCGGCGTTGACGACGAGGACGACGCGCCAAAGGCGGCGGAAACCGACAGGAGACCGAGCACGAAGCAGGGGATCTTGTTCTTCATGGGGATTGAGGTTGGCGGGACGAACGAGCGGGCACGCTCGCGAGCTCTTTCCCTTCATCGGCACGACACGGCGCGAGCCTTACCCCATTTCGCCGGGAGGAATCCCCCAGGCCGTTCGCCGCGTGACAGCGCCCCGCCCGCGCGGCAGCCTCCCGCCGTGCCACCTACCGCCAGGACTCATCTGCTCTTCGTCTGCTCACGCAACCAGTGGCGCAGTCCGACCGCCGAGGCGCTGTTCAAAAATCACCCGCGCTACTCCGCACGGTCGGCCGGCACGGAGAACGGCGCGCGCATCAAAGTCACCGCCTGCCACCTCGGCTGGGCCGATCTGATCTTCTGCATGGAGCGCAAGCACGCCGATCGCCTGCGCGAGCGGTTTCCGGAGGAGCTCGCCGGCAAGCGCCTGATCACGCTGCGCATCCCCGACGACTACGCCTTCATGGACGCCGAGCTGATCGCGCTCCTCCGCTCCGAGCTGGCCGCTTACGTCGATCTGTGAGCGTCGAACAGACAGCGAGTGATCAACCCTCAACTGTTAGGAAACAGCCTCTGAGGTAGGGCGGCTTATCCCTAAGCCGCCGGGATTTACCTGCGGCTCGACGCCCAAGGCGCGTTAAGGATAACGCGCCCTACCGGTTTCTTCCCGTCGATTCCCAAACGAAGTTTGGGGGTGGGAGCTGCTGGGAAACGGCGTTTGTTGTAGCCCGCCGCGGGAGCGGCGGGATCCCTGCGCTCCCGCGCAGGGCGACAAGGCGCGTGCAGCCGTTTCCTCCTGTCACGGACAAAAGTCGCCCTTACGGTTGGGGCTGCATCGCTCCCCCGCTCCGCCCCCGCCACTCCGCGAGCCTGGCTGATTTTTTTCGTCAACGTGTCGAAATCCGCCGTCGCCGTTCGGCTAGTTGCTGAAAGACGCCCGATACCGGGCCCTTAGCCCTCAACCCACCTCCACCATGAAATACATCTGCCTCGGCTACGCTGATCCCCACCTGTTTGCCTCCGTCTCGGAGACCGAAATGAACGCGATGATGGATAGCTGCTTCGCCTACGACGACCAGCTCCGCGCCAAGGGCCACTTCACGGGCGGCGAAGCGCTGCAGCCGCCCAACACCGCCATGACGCTGCGCTACGCCAATGGACGCGTCGTCGTCACCGACGGGCCTTACGTCGAAACCAAGGAACAGCTCGGCGGCATCCTGATCCTCGAGGCGCGCGATCTGAACCACGCGGTCGAGCTGATCTCGAAACATCCCGGCGTGAAATTCGGTCCCTGGGAGATCCGTCCCGCCGCCGACCTCGGCGAGATGGTGCGCCAAAGCGAAGCGCGCCGCCGTGCGACGGGCGTCTCCTGAATCTCCCCGCTCCATCACATCAATCAATCGAAGCGGTTTCCCATGCCCAAACTACGCGTTCACTGTTTCACCCTTTCGCTCGACGGCTTTGGCGCCGGTCCGAATCAGGATCTCGCCAATCCCCTGGGGATCGGCGGCGAAGCGCTGCATGAATGGTTCCTCCCCACCCAAACCTTTCAGCAGGCATGCGGCACGGGCGCCGGGACCACCGGGATTGACGACGAAGTCGCCCAGCGCGGATTCAAACGCATCGGCGCCTGGATCCTCGGGCGCAATATGTTCGGTCCCGTGCGCGGCGCCTGGCCGGATGAGGCGTGGAAAGGATGGTGGGGCGAAAATCCGCCTTATCACACCCCGGTGTTCGTGCTCACGCATCACGCGAGACCTTCGCTCGCCATGGCCGGCGGCACGACCTTCCATTTTGTGACGGACGGCATCGCTGCAGCCTGGGAGCGCGCGCGCGAAGCCGCCAGCGGGCTGGATGTGCGGCTCGGGGGCGGTGTCTCGACGATCCGGCAATATCTCAGCGCCGGCCTCGTCGATGAACTCCAATTTTCCATCTCTCCGGTTGTTCTCGGCCGCGGGGAGCACCTGTTCGCGGGGATGGACTTGCTGCGCTTGGGCTATCGCTACAAAGAGCACGTCACCACACCCGGCGCCCTGCACGTCACGCTCGAGAAGCGAGTGAATGCCTAGCCGGCCAGGCGGCTCGAAAACCAAAATGTCGTGCTTTACGGCGGCGGCGCACGCTTTTTGGCTCCCATGGACCCGCGCCGCCCCCGGCGCGGCTTTCCCGCCCGACTAGCGCGGCTCTTGGCCCTCAGCTCTTGGCCTTCCGCTCAGAAGATCCTCGTCAGTGCGAGAACTTCGGCTGCGGAATGCGCGCGATGACTTTGATTTCGAAATCGAACCCGGCGAGCCAGTTCACGCCGACCGCGGTCCAGTTCGGATACGGCGGCTCGCCGATCACCTTCTCGCGAATCGCCATGAAGGTTTCGAACTGCCGCTCCGGATCGGTGTGGAAACTGGTGACGTCCACCACGTCGTCGAAGGTGCAGCCCGCCGCGGCGAGCACCGCATTCAGATTGTCGAAGGCGAGCTGGACTTGGCGGGCGAAGTCCGGCTCGGGCGATCCATCCGGCCGGCTGCCGACCTGGCCCGAGACGAAGAGCAGGTCTCCCGAGCGGATCGCCGCCGAGTAGCGGTGGGCTTGATAGAGCGCATGCTGGCCGGCAGGAAAAACTGCATCGCGTTTGGTCATGGTTTCACTCCTTTGGCACGAAGCCTTGGTTTGTTTCAGGTATCGGGAGATCTCCGCGCATGCTCGCGAATCACGCGCAATCTCCGCGTTGTCGCAACGCGAGGAGCGCGATTTGTGATGAAGTCCTCGCTCGGATGACACTCGACCCTCAACTGCTTTGTTCCACCTCAGCCCTGGCGCTAGGCTCTCCGCTTCCACCTATCCCGTCACCACGATTCCACTACATGCCGGCATCCTGGCTTGTCCCACGTCTCGAACTGCGCAGACCTGAAACCGCAGCTCACAGAAGGAAACGAAGATAACGAAGCGAAGTGATCGAGGGCGACGGTTCAAGCGCCCTTGCCGGCGCGTCCTGAGTCGCCGCGGGCGCTGCGGGCGACCATCGCCCTGATCGTCTCGACGAGCTCATCCCGCGCTTCCGCCGCCGTGATCTGCCGGCTCGCCGCGGCATACGACAGCGCCTCCGCGGCGCCCAGCATGGCCCGCAGGCGCGCCGGCGTGATTTCGCCCCCCTTGCAGAAGGGCGCCAGGATCACCCGGCACTTTTCCATAAACACCGCCTCGCTCTCGCGCCTCACCTTTTCGAGCTCCGGCGAGCTGGCCAGCGCCGCGATGACTCCCGGTATTTCGCGGCCCTGGCTGAGCACGCATTCCACGTAGGCGGACGCGATCACCGCCGCCCGGCCCGCGAGCGTCGGCTGCCCCGCCTCGAGCGCCGAATCCATCAGCGCGATTTGCCGCGCGTCGAATTCCTCGTACAACGCCACGAGCAACGCGGGCCGCGTCGGAAAGTGGTCGTACACGACCGGCTTCGTCACTCCCGACGCCTCGGCCAGCCGGCCCAGGGTCAAAGCGTCGGTGCCTTCCTTGCGCACCAACCGCCACGCCACGTCCAACAGCTGCCGGCGCCGCTCTTCCCGCGGCAGGCGCCGCCGCGGCGACGTCCCGGCTTTCGACATTTTCAGCGAGTCCCTTGACATGATAATATACCAAAAGTAGGTTACGAAGAGTATATACGGGCGCGCGTCGCGTCCGCAACCCACAATCAGGATCTTCTGCCATGCACGCCCTCATTGTCGTCTCCCATCCCGACCCCAAGTCCCTCACGCACAGCGTCGCCGCGCAGATCGCCGACGAAGTCGCCCGGTCGGGCCATACCGTCGAAACCGCCGACCTCGCGGCCGAAGGCTTCGATCCGCGTTTCAACCTGGCCGATGTCGCCGGATACCGCCGGAAGCCGGCGCCCGCCGACGTCGTCGCCGAACAGGCCAGGATTGATCGAGCCGACGCCCTCGTCCTCGTGTACCCCGTTTACTGGTGGTCGATGCCGGCGCAGCTCAAAGGCTGGATTGACCGGGTGTTTTCCAGAGGCTGGGCCTACGACGACGGTCCGAACATGGGACTGGTTAAAAAGCTCCACGATCTCCGGGTCCATCTCGTGGGCCTGGGAGGCGCCGACGCGCCCACCTACGAGCGCCACGGCTATTTGAGCGCGATGAAGACGCAGATCGACCACGGCATTTTCGATTACTGCGGCGCGCGCGTGGTGACGTCGCAGCTCCTCCTCGAGTCGGAGATTCGGGAGCCTTCGGCGCACTTCGAAGCCGCGCGCGAACTCGGCCGCACGCTCTTCGCCCGCCCCGAGTCCGGCAAGGCGTCGCACGCCGCCTGAACCACGCCTGCGCCCGGCCGCTCGCGACTCCAGCCGGTTGAGGGGCGACCCGCGGGGTCAGGTAACACGAGCGACCAAATCGAAGTCGGGACGGTAACCGACGAGACCTGGGACGCTCATCTTACCCGCCCCCATTGGGTCGATTCCCTGCGGCCTGCCCCCTTTGGGCCGATGCCTGTCAGCGAAGCGACTCATCTCCGCGCTGAAGAAAAACCAGATCCCGCACGAGGTCTTCCTCGTGGGCGGGGAAGGTCACGGCATGGCCCGCTTCACCAGCCGCGTGGAGCTGTATCGCCGCATCGAAGCCTTCCTCGCCGAAAATCTCGCGCCCGCCCCGGCCAAACTCCGAGCAGTGACCCGCCGATGCCGTTGAACATAGCAGCCGAGGTAACGAGGCTGGCGAACGGTGGACGGTGATCCGGCCTTCGACTGCATGCTCTCAGCTCACAGCTCTTGGCTCTTGGCTCTTCGCTCTTCGCTCTCAGCTCCCAGCCCTCAGCTCATCCCTCCCCGTCGCCACGTTTCCACTACACGCCAGCAAGCCGGTTAGTCGCGAGCCTCGGACGCCCCTTCCAGCTCGGTCTCGTATCGCGCGGGCGGGCATGGCGCGATCGTTCAAATGTTATCACGCCGAAATGGACTGGAGGGTTTGAAAGACCCGTTTCAACGCAGTGCGATGGACCAACTCGATTGCCCGTCTTCCCCGCATCGCCATGATAACCCTCCGTTGCCTCGTCGGTTTCAGCGTACTGTTGCTGGCAAACTCACTTCCCCTCTTCGCCCAGCAAAACGCCACCCTGTGCCTCGGATCGTCGATTCTTCAGAAATCATCCGACGCGTCGGGGTTTGCCCTCGTCGCCGATGGCACGGCGGCTCCCTTCTGGTATGATCAGGCCGATTTCGCCGGCGTCATTCGCGCGATCGGAGACCTGCAGCTCGACATCGGCCGAGTCACCGATCGGCAACCCGAGCTCCTCGTCGAGGCACCCAAGTTAAGACGCCCCGTGATCATCGGCACGGTCGGGAAGAACCCCGTGATCGACGCGTTGATCTCGGCCGGAGAAGGCCGAGCTCGCCTTCTTCGTCGAGCACGGCGGCCAAACCCGCTGGGGCTGGCTCGACGTCGAAGCCGACTGGAGCTTCGTCCACGACCTGCCCACCGCCGACCGCATCAACGACCAGCGCCACTACGTGGAGGTCGTCAACCGCGGCCGCGAACCCCTCACCTACACCATCACCCCGCGCGAGGACTGGTTCAGTCTCTCCCGCTCCGGCGGCACGATCCGTTTCGACGAAAAAGTCTTCGTCCGCATCGACTGGGAAAAAGCCCCCCGCGGCCGCGCCACCGGCACGCTCGACCTCTCCGGCGCCGGCAAAAGCTACTCCATCCGCGTCCCCATCCGCAACGAGTTGCCCGCCGTCGTCGGCTTCGTGGAGAACCACGGCGTGGTCGCCATCGAGGCCGACGCCTTCGAGCGCGCGAGCGCGGCCCCCGACGCGCGCTGGATCACCGTGCCCAATCTCGGTCGCACCGGCTCCGGCATCACGATCACCCCGTCCACCGCCCGCTCGCGCGCCCCGGGCCCGGCGTCGCCACAGCTTGAATACACCTTCACCCTGCTCGACGGCACCCCCGTCGCGGTCGAGACCCACGTCTCGCCCACCCAGAAGGCCGCGTCACTTCCGTCCGCCTTGGATCCCCCTTTACCCACCTCTCGTGAAAACCATCCTCCGCCCCGCCACCCTGCTCGCCCTCGGCTCCGCCGTCGCCGCCCTGCACGCCGCCAACCCGATCATTCAGACCATCTATACCGCCGACCCCGCGCCGGTGGTCCACGACGGCGTGCTCTACGTCTTCACCAGCCACGACGAGGACGAGTTGGTGAACAACTTCTTCACCATGCGCGACTGGCGCTGCTACTCGACGACCGACATGGTTAACTGGACCGGCCACGGCGCCGTGGCCTCGCTGCGAGCCTTCTCCTGGGCCGGCTCCGGCTGGGGAGGCGGTTTCGACAACGGCGCCTGGGCTCCCCAAGCCATCGAGCGCGACGGCAAATGGTATCTCTACGTGCCCCTGCACGGCCGCGGCATCGGCGTGCTCGTCGCCGACAATCCCTTCGGCCCCTACACCGATCCCATCGGCAAACCCCTCATCGGCGGCGACCACATCGACCCCAGCGTCTTCATCGCCGACGACGGCCAGGCCTACCTCTACTGGGGCAACCCCAAATGTTGGTATGCCAAACTCAACCGCGACATGATCTCGCTCGACGAGAGCATCGGCGAACGCGGCCTGGTCTCCCTCGCCATGACCCCCGAGGCCTTCGGCCCCCGCGCCAAGCCCGACGAAAAGCGCCCCACGGCTTACGAAGAGGGTCCCTGGCTCTACCAACGCGGCCGGCGCCACTACCTCTTCCACGCCGCCGGCCCGCTGCCCGAGCACCTCGCCTACTCGGTCAGCGAGAGCCCGACCGGCCCGTGGCGCTACAGCGGCGTCGTCATGCCCGCGCAGGGCGGGAGTTTCACCAACCATCCCGGCGTCGTGGACTACAAGGGCCGCACCTACCTCTTCTATCACAACGCCGCCCTGCCCGGCGGAGGCGGCTTCAAACGCTCCGTCTGCGTGGAGGAGCTGACGTTCAACTCCGACAGCTCCGTGGTTCCGGTGACGATGAGTACGACAGGACCCGCCCTCGCCGGCGCGATCGCCCCGTACCGCCGCGTCGAGGCCGAGACCGTCGCCTGGGCTCACGGCGTCGAAACCAGCCCCGCCGGTGACCGGCCTGGAAACATGACCCTCCGCGACTTCGCCGACGGCGCCCATGTGCTCGTGCGCCAGGTGGATTTCGGATCCCACCCGGCCCGCGAATTCTCGATCACGCTCTCCGCTCATCAGGCCGGCGCCACCATCGAACTCCGGCTCGATCGTCTGGATGGCCCGGTTGTCGCGACCGTGTCGGTCCCCGACACCCAAGGTCAGTGGCAAACGGTGAGCACCGCCGCCGCAGGTGCGACCGGCGTCCGCGACCTCTTCTTCGTCTTCAAGGGCCCCAGCGCCGGCCTGGCCCTGGACTGGTGGACCTTTGTGCGATGAAACCCGGTCGCGGTGAATCGGGAGGAGACCGTCCGGTTGGCTCGCGGGCCTGGGGAGGCTGAATCGATATACGCGGCTTCCGCCCCCAAGCTCGCCGCGATTCTGCCCGGCATGAACAACGCCCCGGATGACCGGAGGACATTGCGGCGGGTGTGCAGGGCCGTGATCGCCCGGACCCGTCGCGACGTTGTTTGGGCGCGCAGAAACGGCTTACCGTCTTTCGCTGACAGGCGTCCTTTCACCGCGGTCCCCGCAGCATGGGCACAATCCGCGGGGACGATCCGACCTGAATCGTCCCGAGCGCCTCGAAACCATGCCGCCGGTAAAGGGAAATATTCCTCGGGTTGCTCGATTCCAGGTAGGCCGGCAAATGCTCCGCATCACAACGTTCGAGCGCATAGCGCATGAGCGCATCACCCAAGCCTTGTCCCTGGTACGCGGGATCGACGCCGATGAGCGGAAGGTACCAGTGCGGCTCGCTCGGGTGAAAGGCGGCCATCTGTTCGAATACGCCGGGGGCGTCTCTCCGCACCGCGGCCGGTGCCGTGCCCTCCACGATGTCGAGCAAAGCCTCCTCGTCAGACTTGGCGCCGGGCGGCAGCCAGAGCGCCACGCCTGCATAGGCCTCGACGCGGTGGGCTCCGTGATGCGCGAAGGCATCGCTTCCGAACGCCCGCACCAAGCGCGGCATGTGGACGAGATACTCCTGGGCATTCGGCCACGTCCAACGCGCCGCAGGGTCCGCGGCGAAAGCCAGTACGATCGTGTTGATGGCCCGCGCCTCCTCCGCCGCGGTCATCGTTTGGACAGGGTGGATTGCCGGTAAATTTGTTTTCATGATGAATCTCCTCGTGCGGTCATGGTCACTCCGTCGCCTTCGTCGGATCGAACTGCGGTTGTGCAAAGACTCAACGAACGCCCCCGCGCCCTCCGGACAAGGGTGGACGACTTTTTTCGCCGGACGCCATAGACCCCTGACGAATCTTCGCCCCTCTGAGGAGCAAACGAGCCCCCTGCCGCCGGCCAGCGCTCCAGCATACACCGAAATCGTCGCCACCCCGGCCAACGCGCCGCCAGGGCGGCGAACGGGTGAGGTTGCCCCGATTTGACGGACACAGGTTTGGGCCAATGGAGCCGCGCCGCCCCCGGCGCAGCTTTTCTGTCGGCCCTCGTCATCCCGCCCCTCAGCTCTTGGCTCTCATCTCTCAACCCTCAACTCTCAACTCTCAACTCTCAGCGCCCCCCGGCCCGTCGCCACATTTCCACTACATGCCGGAATCCCAGCTTGTCACGAGTCGCGACATTCCCTCCTCCGCCGCCCTTCCGAACGACCGCAATAAGCAAGGTCTGACCCTTCCGGCCCGCGTGAAAGATGTGAAACTGTCCAGCGACGGAACCAACAGGCAGACGACGGCGATACGCTCGCGACAAAGCAGCGCTGCCTCTGTGGCAAAGGCTGCGTTTTAACGTGCGGAGCCGTTGGGTATGAGGCGCAGCAGGACGACACCGTGCGGGGCAACGGTCGTCTCGAACTTGCCCTGATGTTGGCCGAGGTCTTTTTGCCGCCAGAGGTCGCGCACGGTGAAACGCGCGCTGCCGTCGGGCGTGGCGAGGGTGCCCCAGGGGCCCCACTTCACGCCGACGGTGGTCTCGGTGTCGCCGCGGTTGAAGAGGCCGACGGCGTAGGAGCCGTCCTCGAGGGTCTTGGCGTAAACGACGCGGGCGCCGTCGTTGCTGATCTGGGTGGCCTGTTTGCCGAGCGGGTCCTGGTTGATGGCGAGGACCTCGTCGTTGGTGAGCAGCCCGAGGGTGAAGTCGTCGAGCTGGGCGAGATCGCAGCCGAGGATGAGCGGCGCGGAGAGCAGGCACCAGAGGCTGATGTGTGAATACTGTTCGTCGGGGGTGAGGCGCGTGGGGTGGAGGTTGGGACCCCAGCCGACCATCCCGACGACGAGCATGTCGGGATCGCTCCAATGTCCGGGGCCGGTGTAGGCGGCCCAGCGGTCCTGGAGAAAACCGATGCGGCTGACGCTTTCCCAGGTGTCCACGATGTCGCCGGTGGTGCGCCAGAGATTGGCGAGCTTCACGTAGTCGGGCGCGTGGTCGTAGATGCCGGTGTTGGAGAGGCTGTAAACGATGTCGCGGCCGGTGGCGCGCAGGGCCTCGGTCATCTCGGTGACGGTGGGCACGTCGTTGGGGAACCAGTCGTATTTGAGGTAATCGACGCCCCACTCGGCCCACTGGCGGGCATCGTTGGCGGCGAAGGAGTGTTTGCCGAAGGTCCAGTTGACCCAGTTGGGCTTCGCGCCGGGTGCGTCGGGGTTTTTGTTGAGTTTGAAGAACTCGTTCACGTCGCCGGACTCGACCCAGTCGTAAGTGCCGTCGGCGTTGTCGGAGGAGCCGCCGACGTAGCCGGCGTAGGTGCCGCGCCAGGGTCCGGAGTAGATGCCGAACTTGAGGCCCAGCCCGTGGATCTCGTCGGCGAGCTGTTTCATGTCGGGGAACTTTTTGTTGGGCTGGATGGCGTTGTGCGGGCCGCCGCGTTTGCCCTGCCAGCCGTCGTCGATGTTGATGAAGGTCCAGCCGTGGTTGCGCAGGCCCTTGGCGACCATGGCGCGGGCGGAGCTGAGGACCTTTTCCTGGCTGACGGCGTCGCCCCAGCAGTTCCAGCTGCTCCAGCCCATGGGCGGGGTGAGGGCGATCCGGTCGCCGACGACGATGCGGAACTTTTTCTCGCCCTGGCCGAGTTCGTTTTTCGCGCGCAGGACGACGGTGTGTTCGCCCGGGGCGGCGAGAGTGCCGGTGATCTGGCCGCTGTCGGCATCGATGGAGAGGCCGGCGGGCAGGTCGCCGACGGAAAAGGTAAGCGGGCGGCGGCCGGTGGCGGGAATGGAGTAGAAAAAGGGCGCGCCGGGGCGCACGCCGAAGACGGCCGGGCCGTTGACGCGCGGCGTCTCAGGCGCGGGCGGGGTGAGGATGACGCGCTCGTCGGCGGCGCGGGCGGTGGTGACGCCGGGGCCGGTTGCAGCGGCGCCCGCGAGGAGCACGGCGCAGAGGGCGAGGGAAGCGGAGCGAGGGGTGTTCATGAGAAAAGAAGCAACGGGGGTCAGCGGCGGCGCGGGCCGGGGCGGTTGGCGGTGTTGTTGGTGGCGCCGGTGGGCTGGTCGCGGGATGCCGGTTCGAAGCTCCACCAGTCGGCGGCGAGGCGGGAGGCGTCGGCGCCGGTGAAGACGAGGTGAAGATCGTGCACGCCGGCGGCCCCAGCGACGGTGGCGGAGCGGGTTTCCCACTGGTCGGCGCCTCCGGTGCCGCCAACGGGCAGGGCGGCGAGGAGCGGGCCGTCGGGGGCGTCGAGGCGGAGCTCGATCGTGGCGTCGAGGCCGGCGCAGGCCACGGAGGCTTGGAAGGCGCGGGCGCCGTCGCGGAAGTCCACGCCCTGGACTTTGATGAAGGCGCCGCTGCGGGTGGGATAGACGCACATGCCGCCGGGGCTCGCCGGGCGGGACTTCATGCCTTCGCTCCAGGCGATGGTCTCGGCCTCGACGCGGCGGTAGGGATCGAGCGTGCCGAGCTGCTCGACCGCGGGCGCTTCCTCCCACCACGGGAGCTCGCGAATGGTGCCGTCGGGATTGAACTCCATCTTGGCGACGCAGACGGAGCGGCGTTCGTGGTGATTCTCGGTCTGGGCGAAGTTGAGTTTGAAATTGAAACCGAAGACGTAGGTGGAGCCCTTGTAGTCAATGATGCCGGGGTGGTTGCCGGTGGCGCGGCGGTCGGGCTTCATGATGTAGCCCTTAAAATCCCAGGGGCCGGTGGGGCCGGGGCCCATGGCGTAGCCGATGCCCTCGGGGCAGCAGGTGGAGGCGTAGGCCATGTAGTAGTGCTCGCCGCGTTTGTAGGCCCAGGGGCCCTCCTGGAAGTGGAAGGGGTCGGGCTGGTCTTTGACCTTGGCGAACTGCGGGTCCTTCACGATCGGGCCCGAGGTGGAGATCATGTCGCGGTTGAGTTTCACATACCAGAGGTTGGGGTTGCCCCAGTAGAGGTAGGCCTGGCCGTCGTCGTCGATGAAGGGCGAGGGGTCGATGTAGCCGACTTCCTTGTCGATGAGCGGGCGGCCGAGGGCGTCCTTGAAGGGGCCGAGCGGGCTGTCGGCGACGGCGACGGCAATGACGTTTTTCGGCCACCCGCGCACGCTGACGGGTGCGTAGAAGAAGAACTTGCCGTCGCGCTCGATCATCTGCGGCGCCCAGGCGTCGTTTTCCTGCACGGCCCAGGGGAAGGTTTTGAGCGAGGCAATGGTGCCGTGGTCGGTCCAGTTGACCATGTCGGTCGAGGAGTAGCACTGCCAGTCGAGCATCTTGAAACGTCCCTGGCCGGCGGGGGCGTCGTCCTCATCGTGGCTGGTGTAGAGATAGACCGCGCCGTTGTGCACGAGCGGTGCAGGATCGGCGGTGAATTTGGTCTGGATAATTGGCTGGGAGGCGAAGGCCGACGCTGCCAGGAAGGTGGTGAAGAGTGACACGAGAGCGAGGCGGGCGGAGATCATGGGTGAATGCCAGGAGGTGTTTCAGAAGCACACGGTGAGCGGAGCGCCGGTGTAGTCGGCGGTGCGCACCCCGGTGAGGACGGAGGAGATGCCGACGTTCTGGCCGGGACCGGCGGCTTCGCTAGTAACTGAAAGTTCGATACGTTCTCCGGGAGGAGAGGCATTACCACCGGAGGGCGTAATGAATGCGTTTCGCGTCAGCGGTGGGAATATCGCGCTTTAGCTGCGGGCGGTAGGCCCCCCCCAGGGTTGCGCGCAAAGCGATCCACCGCGGAGCAATACAGCACGTGCTATCAGTGAAACGGGGCACTGTCTGAACAGACGGTTGAGGCGAAACATTAACAGCCAGCCCAACGCGCGCGGGGAGGAGTGCAAGGTGACAGCCATTCAAACATTGGCGCAGCGTAGCGCATTCTATTGTGTCGGTGTCATCCCAGGAAGAGTGAGTTTGAGCATACTGCCAGCGGTCGCCAGCACCGACCGGTGGCATCGGCTAGAAATGGGACAACAAGCCGTCCCGCATGAATTGTACTTTCAGCGTAGTGCAACTACGACTTCGGCGAGATTGCAATGCGCGGCAGTAACTCTTTGTTTCTGGCTCACTGCCGCTATCTATACCGCAATCGCACTCCCCTTCTGCGATGCGCCAGCCGAAGCCAGTGATCCTCAACAGTCGGTTGGAGCGCTACTCGGGTTCGATCCGGCTGGGCGGTGACCGAATTCAACCCCGCGTGGGGTGCCGGTCTCAACGGCTGCGATCCCGAAAAGGTGTTGCCAGCAATCCTAGCCGCCTCCGGCACATAAATCGGCACGCGGCGCTCCGTTTTTGGACGGCATGCGCCGCCGACACACGGTCCGGCTCGTCGCCGTCATTCCACTACACGCCGGCAATCCAGCTTGTCACGAGTCTCGACACTCCCTCTTCCGCCGACCTTCCCAACGACCGCAATAAGCAAAGTCTGCCCCTTGCGGCCGCCCTCGGCGCGAGCGCCACCCGAACAACCTGCGCCTGCTCGTCGCGAATCCAAGTTTCTACCGCACGCCTCCGGCTTAGCGACCGGGCCGATGAGCTTCGCTTGTGCCCTTCGCGAGGGAGAGATCGGCGTTACCTTCCGACTCGCGACCGAGGTAAATCCGGATGTTACCCCGATTCTCGAGCGCCCAGCCAGCGTTCGGCTCCCGCTCCAAGATACTTGAATAGTAGCGTTCCGCGTCTGCCCACTTGCCTGCTTCGTGAGCGCGGATGGCGCGGCTCGCCAGCCACACATACGACCAGGGGCTGTAGAAAATCGCGACGCCGCAGAATCCCACCACACCCGGAATCAGCAAACGCGCAGCCAGTCTGCGTGAGCTGCGCGCAAAGGCAGTAGACAGGCCGATGACAAGACCGGTGAAGTGAGCCACATTTCCGATGGCCATCACCCCCGATTCCGTCAGCCCGATACAAAACAGCAGCCACGCCAGAAATAACCAGACTCGCGGTTTGGGGAGCACCTCGATGGGGACCTTCGTGAACAAGGTCTCGCCCCAGAGAAATCCGAAAATCGCATAAAGAACTCCCGACAGGCCGACTCCCGTGCTCCCCGTAAACGAAAGCTCCAACGTCGACGCGCAGAACCCGGAAATCAGAACAAGCAGAATATAGAAACGCCGCCCGTAGTGCTCCTCAGCGTAGCCGCCCAAAAGGTAGAGCCAATAAACGTTGAAAAGCAGATGAAGCGGGTCGACGTGCGCGAAAAGCGATGACAGCAGAGTCCAGTAGTCACCACTAAACACTTCGTAGCCATTCGATATCCCGAAGCGCCGCCACTCAAAATCATCGGCGCCTGACTGCAGGATCCAAAAGGTCCAAAGCACAGCGGTTGTGGCGAGAGCGATTGTAATTACGCGTTTGAACATACGCACAGCAGTCGAAGTTGGCGGTTCCAAGCAAAGTCACTCTCCGAGACACCCATCTCCGTGTCGAGGGAATCAAAGACATCCTCAAGGGTGAATTTTCCAACGGCCGAAGCTCCGGCTTGGTCAACGATGTGAGAGGCGACCCACGGGCCGCATAAATCAAATCCGCCAACCCTGCCCGGCGGGAACTCGCCTTCGCCGGAAAATCAAATCCACCGCAGCGGGGCTGGTGCCGGCTTGACGAAGACCATCCGCCGAGCCGTCTGCGCCCTCCGCTTTGACTGGCACGGGTTTGGGTCGATGGAGCCGCGTCGCCCCCGGCGCGGGTTTTCCGCCGACCTTCATCATCCGCCCAGCTCCCAGCCTTAGCTCTCCGCCTCGCCGATCTCTTTCGCGCGGGCCTTCGATTCATC
>DASWVO010000275.1:0-3464 GCA_036406235.1 Opitutaceae bacterium | reverse complement strand
ACACTGCGAACGGGGCCGGATTGCGCGCGCGCAGCCGCAGATAAGTCGTGGCCGGATCCTCCCGATGTTCGCAGGTGAAACGCTGGACGAGGTTCACCTGATAAATTTCTCCGCGCGCGATGCTGTCCCGCGCCGTCTCGACGCGGGCCATGTAGTCCTCCCGCGAAAGATCGCTTACACACGTGGACGCGCCATGGTGTGGCCCGACCTCCGGGCGGGCCCCACCCGCCTGCGGTGCCCCGAGCCAGCCTGCCAGTTCTGCCATCGCCGCCTCCGCCGGACGCTCCCACCCCGCTCCCACCAGCCAGGCCCGCGACGCGTGGTGGTCCCAGATCACGGCGGCGTCGTGCCACGCCAGGCGGATATCCGGCACGCGCAGATCATCCACCGCCGTTCCCTCCACCCGTTCGAACTGCCGGCCGAGATCATACGAAAACCAGCCAACGGCCCCGCCCCAAAACGGCAGCTCAACCCCGTCCGCGGGCGCAGTCCGGCACGCAGCGATGAGCTCCTCGATCTTTTGCAGCGGCTGCATGCCGCGCTCGACGATCGCGCCGCCACGCTCGAGCCACCACTCTTGCCCCCGCGTTCCAACCACAAAGCGCGGCTCGCAGCCCATGATGGAAAAACGGCCGTCGTACGCCCGCGGCAGGCTGCTATCAAGCCAGAACACGCCGCGCCGTCCGGCGAGTCGCCGAAACGCCTCCACCGGCTCCGCGCCCGACCACGTTGCGGCGCAGGCCCGCACACTCACGAAGCCTCCTCGATCCCGAGCGGATCGGCCTCGCGCAGCCATGCTTCGAGTGACCGGCCGCACAGGCGCAGCTCCGGCGCGAGTTCATGCCACGGCACGAGCACGAAACTGCGCCGGTGGGCCTCCGGATGCGGCAGCGTCAGCTCGGGCGTCGTTTCCGTGTATCCATCCATCCACAACAAATCGATGTCGACCGTGCGCGGGCCCCAGCGCTCCACACGCACGCGGCCCAGCGCCCGCTCGATCTCCTGGCAACACGCCAGCAGTGCGCGCGGGGCAAGCGAGGTGCCGATTTCGGCGACGGTATTGAGAAACCAATCCTGGGCCACCGGCCCAAGCGGCGCCGTGCGATAAAAGTGTGCCACCCGCCGCAACTCGATTCCCGGCACGCGCGGGAGTGCCGCCAGCGCCGCCTCGAGGTGGGAGCGCTTGTCGCCGAGATTGCTGCCGAGAGCCAGGAAGGCGCGGGTCATCGCGGGCGTTCGCGGTCGATTTCGATCCCAATCGAGGAAAACGTTTCGGGCACCGGCGCGGCAGGCTTGTGGATACGCAGGCGGACCGCCTGCACGCCCGGATACGCGGCAAAGAGATCCGCCACGATCGCCTCGGCAAGGGTTTCGAGCAGGCGGTGGTTGCGCGCCTTCACCACGCTCGAAATGCGCGCCATCACCGCGCCATAATCCACCGTGTCGGCGAGGTGGTCCGACCGGGCCGCCGGGCGCAGGTCGAGCCGCAACTCGACGTCGAAGATGAAGCGCTGGCCCAGCACGGCCTCCTCGGGATGCACGCCGTGGCGCGCGAACAACGTGAAACCTTCGATAAAGACCTTATCCATGGGAAACCCGGTAAATCGCCTCCGCCATTCGCGCCGTCCGCACGTGGGCCTGCACGTCGTGCACCCGCACGACGTCGAACCCGGCGGCTACGGCTGCGACCGTCGTCACGAGCGAGCCCTCGAGCCGCTCCGCCACGGGCAGCTTGAGCACGTGGCCGACGACGGATTTGCGCGAAGCGCCCAGCAGTAGCGGCAGCCCGAAGCGTCGAAACTCACCGAGGGCGCGCAGCACCTCGAGATTTTGCGCCGGGGTCTTGCCAAAGCCGATGCCCGGATCGAGCACGACACGAGAGAGCGGGACGCCCGCATCTTCAGCGAGGCGCAGCGATTTCTCCAAAAAGCGGCAGATGCCCGCGACGAGACCGTCGGGATAATCCGTGCCGTGCTGGTTGTGCATGATGACCACCGTCGCGCAGCCCTCGGCGACGACGTCGACCATCTCCACGTCGCCCTGAAGTCCCCAGATGTCGTTGATCCACGCCGCGCCAGCCGCGAGCGCGGCCCGGGCCACCGCGGCCTTCGTCGTGTCGACCGAGATCGGCAGTGAGCACGCACTCCGCACGCGCTCAATTATAGGCAGGAGCCGTCGCAGTTCCTCCGCCTCCGGCACAGGCGTGAATCCCGGCCGGGTGGATTCCGCGCCGATATCGATTACATCCGCCCCCTCCTCCGCCATCCGCCGCGCCTGGATGCCAGCAGCGTCGGGCGCATCGTGCCGGCCGCCATCGAAGAAGGAATCGGGCGTGGCGTTCAGGATCCCCATCACGCCGGTCCGCCCGCTCCACGGCAGGGCCGGGCGCATCGCGCCCCAAGCCGGCGGGTGTGGGTTGTCGGGCTTCGAACGCATGGACGGAGGTCGAAGCGACCTTCCCCCTCCGCCGCGTGGAGGTCAATGGTCCAAAGCGGTCTACGCCAAGGTTGGACGCACGCGCGCCGCTCCCTCAAGCGTGGATAGTCGCCCGCGGCCTGCTCTCGCAGGCCACGCTGCCGCCGCCGCAAGCCACGCTGGCGACCTTGCGAAGTCCGCTCTCGAGTCTGCAAACCGCGTTGGCGAGCCTGCAGAGTCCGCTGTCCGGTCCGCAAAGTCCGCGGTCACGCTTGCAAAGTCCGCTGGCGGTTCTGCAAGGTCCGCTGTCGACCTTGCGAAGCGTCCTGTCGACCCTGCAGAGGCCGCTGTCAGGTCTGCAAACCACGCTGTCGGGTCTGCAAAGCACCCTGTCGAGGTTGCAGAGTCCGCTGTTGGGTCTGCAAGGTCCGCTGTCGCCCGTGCAAACCTCGCGTGGAACGCGATTGCCTTGGAAAATCGCGAGCAAGCTCGCTTCCCACAACACTCCCGTTCGGTGATCTCTTGGTAGGGCGAGGCCATCCCGCCGTGCCGCCGCTCAACCGAAATGCTCACCCTACCCAACAGAGTCGGAACTGATCGTCATCGAATTCGAATTTGCGGCGGGCAGCACTCATTCCGTTTTGAGCTCAGGCTTTGGACCGATCGCCCTTGCGCCAGCCAAAGCCCCCCTTACGCTCCCCTGCCTACCGGCTCCCATCCAAGCGCTGCCGCTCGCCAGTGTTTTCGAGAATCGGCCAGAAATTCGGTTGACAAGGCCGACGCGTTTATGAGGTTTTCGCCCTTCAGTTTTTTGGCTTCCTAGCTCAATGGTAGAGCAGTTGACTCTTAATCAATTGGTTCGGGGTTCGAGTCCCCGGGGAGCCACCAAACATCCTCCGCTTTTTGGTTCGTGCGTGCCCCCTTTTGGGGACGCCTCCCCTGGTCAAAAGGTTCTTTCCCAATTCTCCTGTCGGAAACGTCGCATGTCCGCCCCGCGGACGTAGCGTCTCGGCGAGTTTTTTTCCGGCGTAGCTCAATGGCAGAGCACC
>DASWVO010000274.1:0-16567 GCA_036406235.1 Opitutaceae bacterium | reverse complement strand
TTCTTTTAACACCTGCCATGCCCAAACGCCTCGGAAAGTTCGAACTTCCCAACAAGCTCACGAAGGTCGAGGAGGGCGCCACGCCCACCTACGCCAAATTCATCGCCGAGCCTTTTGAGGCCGGCTACGGTCACACCATCGGCAACTCCCTGCGCCGCGTGCTGCTCTCGTCCATCGAGGGCGCCGCGATCGCGTCCATCAAGATCGACGGGGTGCAGCACGAGTTCCAGAGCATCGACGGCGTGGTCGAGGACGTCACCGACATCGTTCTCAACCTCAAGAAGATCCTCATCGTCTCGCAAAAGCGCGAACCGATCACCCTCGGCATCAAGGTCAATCGCGAGGGTCCGGTGACGGCGGCCGACATCCAGGCCGACGCCAACATCCAGATCGTCAATCCCGACCAGGTCATCTGCACGCTCGACAAGAACCGCGCGTTCGAGGCCGAGATCGAGATCAAGACCGGCCGCGGCTACTGCCCGGGCGAGCTCAACAAGAAGGAAGACCAGGCGATCGGCGTCATCCCGATCGATTCGCTCTTCTCGCCGGTGAAGCTCGTGAAGTACTCGGTGGAGAACACCCGCGTCGGTCAGATCACCGATTACGACAAGCTCATCCTCGAGATCTGGACGGACGGCCGCATCACGCCGGACGACGGCCTCAAGCAGTCCGCCTCGATCCTCAAGCACCACCTCGATGTCTTCGATCGCGTCAGCGACGAGCACTACGAATTCGAAAGCCAGCAGTCCGAGGTCAGCGAGGAGCAGAACAAGCTCCGCAAGCTCCTCAACATGTCGGTCAACGAAATCGAGCTCTCCGTCCGCGCCGCGAACTGCCTGAACAACGCCAACATCACCACCGTTGGCGAGCTGGCGATGAAGACCGAGCAGGAGATGCTCAAGTACCGCAACTTCGGCAAGAAGTCGCTCAACGAAATCAAGGAGAAGCTCGAGGCCCTCGGCCTCTCGCTCGGCATGAAGTTCGACGAGCGTCTCCTCGACACGAAGAAGGACCTCTGAGCGATTGCGGAATGTGGG
Organism: Opitutaceae bacterium; assembly: GCA_036406235.1. Lineage (GTDB taxonomy): Bacteria > Verrucomicrobiota > Verrucomicrobiia > Opitutales > Opitutaceae > DASWVO01. The sequence goes on along the minus strand of DASWVO010000274.1, from coordinate 15,530 downwards.
AGTGCGGATTGCGGAATGAACCTCCGTAGTTCGCCGCCTTCTCCGGAAATTCCGCAATCCGAAGTCCGCAATCCGTAATTCACCTCGGCTCTCGCGCCGTCCGTCCCGCCCAACGCTGCGGGCGGATTGCCGATCGGGAGCCGTCCTTAATCCAAGAACACAATGCGTCACAACAAACACCGCGCCTCCCTCGGCGTTACCCGCGAGCACCGCGAAGCGATGCTCTCCAACCTCGCCGTTGCGCTCATCACCCACGGCCGTATCCAGACGACCCTTACGAAGGCCAAGGCCCTGCGCCCCTTCGTCGAGAAGGTCGTCACCAAGGCCAAGAAGGCTGCCGCCTTCGAGCGCAAGGACAACAAGCTCCACCCGACCGCCCTTCACCTCCGCCGCCTGGCCATGGCCGATGTGCGTGACAAGGACGCGATCGCCTCGCTCTTCGACGACAAGGTGAAGGAATTCGCCAATCGTCCGGGCGGATACACCCGCATCTACAAGCTCGGGCCGCAGCGCCAGGGCGACGCCGCCGAGATGGCTCTCATCGAGTTCGTCAAGGCAGAGGATGCCGGCTACAAGAAGGCGAAGAAGAAGGGCGCCGCCAAGGGCAAGAAGGCCGCCAAGACCGAGGAGGCCGCCCCGGCTGCCGCTCCCGCCGCCGCCGCTCCTGCGGAAGGCGAGAAGCAGGCCTGAAGCCTTCGCCAGCGTTCGTTTTTCCTCGCGCCGCGGCTTTACGCCGCGGCGCTTTTTTTGCGCTCAACCCAGCCGCGTTTGCCGACCGGGCACAGCCCGGCAGCCCGGCCCGCGACCGGCAGCCGCGGCGGCGAGATCAAGACCGGGATTGCGGGCGCGACGCCTGCATGCCCAGAATCACGGTGATGCTCGACCTGACCACCGGCGTCCTCATCTACAGCCTGCTGCTGGCGGGCGTGTTCCTCGGGCTGTGGATCTACTATGATCGGCGCGACCACGCGCGCTTCGAGGCGGAGCGGCGCAAGACGACCTTTCACTGCATCCGCTGCGACCACCTGTACGCGCTCACCGGGAACCACGAGACGGCTCCGTGTCCAAAATGTGGATACGAGAACGGCCGCCTGAAATTCTAGCTCCCGGATCGCGCCCGTCGGCGGTTGTTGTCGATGCGGCTTTGCAGTAGCGACGGTTCCGGGGAAGTTGGTGCCGCCGCACCTTGCGACACGAGCAGAGAACGTTAGCTTGAGGCCGTATGGCCGATCACGCGTTCCTGCGGCCGGACGATTTTACCGAGATGGGGGAGCTCCCCACGATGGCGATGCCTTCACCCGAGCATCTTTTGGTGAGGGGGCGCTTGGTTTTTGGTCGCTACGAACTGCTGCGCGAGGTTGGCCGCGGCGGCATGGGCGTGGTCTGGGCTGCGCGCGACACGCGGCTCGAAATGGTGGTGGCGCTCAAGTTCCTGCCGGATGCCGTGGCGCGTGATCCCGAGGCGCTTTGCGACCTGCGGCGCGAGACGCGCTGCGCCCTCGAGCTCACGCATCCGCACATCGTTCGGGCCTACACCATTGAGCAGGAGCCGGGTCTGGCCGCGATCGTCATGGAGCTCGTGGAGGGTCAGAGTCTTGCCCATCGCAAGGCGGCGGCGCCGACCGGCAGCCTGACCGTGGATGAATTGTCCCCCCTTACGTCGCAGCTCTGCGACGCGCTGGACTATGCGCACCGGCGAGCCCGGATGGCGCACCGGGACCTGAAGCCGGGCAATCTCCTGGTCGACTCCCGGGGCGAACTGAAGATCAGCGACTTCGGTATCGCCCGCAGCTTGACGGAAACGCGCACGCGTTTGACGGGAAAAGCGGGCCTCACGAGCGGAACGCTGCTCTATATGAGTCCTCAGCAGTTGCTTGGCTACCGGGCGACGGCGGCGGACGACCTGTATGCGCTGGGCGCGACGCTCTACGATCTGCTCACGGGCAAGCCCCCATTCTTCCGGGGTGATCTGGCGACGCAGATTCAGCAGGCTCAGCCAGAGCCGCTGATGCGTCGGCGTGAATCGCTCGGACACAGTGGGCCGCCGATTCCCCGCCATTGGGAATCCACCATCTTCGCGTGTCTTTCCAAAGATCCCGCCCAACGGCCCGATTCTGCCGCGAGGGTCGGGCAGATGCTCGGTGTGAAACCCTTCGTCCCACCGCCGGCTCCCGCGGCCGGACCGGGAGAGCTCACGCAGGCGCTCGAGGCACCGACGGTGCCGGCGCGGGCAACCGCCTCCGTGGCCGCGGCAGCCATGCCGGAGCCGCGCCGCCGCTCGGGCCTGTTGGCGTGGAGCCTCGTGCTTTGCGGTGCCGCGGCCTGTGCGGCCGCCGTGACCCTCACGTGGCGGACTCCACCGTGGGTGGCTGGCTGGCTTTCGGCGCTTCCGGCCCGCGCGCAAGCGGCCTTATCGCTTCTGCCCGAGGCCGTACCGAAACGCGCCGAGCCCCCTCCGGTCGCGCCTGCCCTCGCGCGCGAATTCGTCATTGAAGTGGAGCCGGTCGGCGTGCCGGCGCGCGTGTGGCTGGGCCCCGCGGCCGATCTGGCGGTGCCTCCGGACGGCCGTTTGCGCGTCGCCGATGTTCCGGATGGCGAGCATGAGTTAATCGTCCAGGCACCCGGTTACGAGCCATTTGCCACGCACGTTGCGATCGTTGACGGACGTGGTCACGTCCAAGCCAATCTCGAGGCGGTGCGCGGCACGCTCGTGGTGGTCGCGCGACCCGGCACAGAGGTCTACGCCACCGATATGTCCCGCCGCACCGTTTCTCTCGGCACGGTCAACGATAGTGGCGAACTCGTGGCGGAGAACGTGCTCGTGATCGGATACTACGCGTTGCGCTTCGAGCATCCCGACTGCGCGCCAGTGACGTTGCGTGGCGTCGAAGTCGTCGTCGGTCGCCATGTCTATGTCGCGCCCGCTCAGGCGCCCCCGCCGGCGGAGTTGCGCGTCTTCTCAGTTCCGACCGGAGCCAGCGTGTGGGTCGACGGCCGGGAGGTGGGGGTGACGCCCGCGACGGTGCGCGAACTGCCCAGCGACCAACCGGTGGCCGTCGAGGTGCGACACCCCGGGTATCGCGCCTACCGGCAGGAAGTGAGTTTGAAGCCGAAGGAGGTGCGCACCCTCAATGTCGGCACGTTGGTCGCCCAAGCAGGCCGCCTCGTTCTTCACTTGCCGCGCGGGGCGAACCCCAGGGAGTTCGAAGTGCTGATCGATGGACGCGGCGTGCTGGAACCGGCTTTGATGGTCTCCGAGGCCGAGGGGCCGGCCCTGCGGATCGAGCAGGTGGATGTCGGGCCCTGTCAGATCGAAGTGCGTCATCCGGACTACCGGCCGTGGATGGGCGAGGTGATGGTCCGCGATCAGGAAACCACGATCATCGAAGTGGAGCTGGAGTCGCGTCCCGCCGCGCTCGTGCTCGATGTGATCGGACCGGAGAACTTCGAATTGCGGGTCAACGGCCTCCGCGTGGAGCCGCACGCCCTTTCACGGGAAGCGGTGGACGGCCAGCCGCCGATGGTTTCGGCGAGCTACACGTTCGAGCCGGGCACGGTGCTGGCGCTAGAGGCGGTGGCCAGCGGCTACCAGCCGGCTCGCCGCACGGTGACGCTCGAGTCGGGCCGGTCGGAGCGGCTGGCGTTGCGGATGGAACGCTACCTCGGTCCAACTTTGGGCAAACCGTGGACGATTCCGGTCCTGGAAATGGAGCTCGTGCCGATCGCGCCCGGGAGCGGCCAGATCGGCAGCATCATGGGCGTGGGGAATGACGAGCGGCCGGTGACAAGAGTGACGCTCACGAAGCCCTACTGGTTGGGCAAAACCGAGGTGACCCAGGCGCAGTGGCAGCGGTTGATGGGCACGACCGTGCGCCAGCTCCGGGCCCGCGCGGCCAACTCGAGCTGGCCGCTCAACAGCGTCGGGCGCAATTTTCCGATTTATTATGTGACGTGGAGCGAGGCGGCGGAGTTCTGCGCGCAATTGACCGAACGCGAACGTGCGGCCGGCCGGCTGCCGGAGGGTTATGCCTACTCGCTGCCCACGGAGGCGCAGTGGGAATACGCCTGCCGGGCCGGCTCGAGCAGCGACTACCCGGACGTGCTCGAGGAACTGGCGTGGTTCAGCGGCAACAGCGGCGGGCGCGTGCATCCGGTCGGACTGAAACGGGCCAATGCGTGGGGACTGCACGACATGCATGGCAACGTGTGGGAATGGTGCGCGGATTGGTATGCGAGCACGCTGCCCGGCGGAGACGTGAGCGATCCGCTCGGCCCATCCTCCGGCAATTACCGCGTCGGACGTGGCGGTAGTTGGAACGGCTCCCCGCTGTATTGCCACTCGGCCGTGCGCACGCGCCGGGAGCCTGCGGATCGCGGTTACGACATCGGTTTCCGCGTGGCACTCAGCCCCGCGGTGAGCGAAGAGCGGCTGGCGGTGCGCTAGGCGGCTGAAGAAGCATTCGGAAACTGGACCCACCACGAACTCCAAACGGTTCACACTTTCGCCGCGAGTTCGAGCGCTTCGCGCAAATCATGAGGGTGGACGCTGCCGAGGGCGTCCAGCGTGCTTCCAGTGACGATCTGAGTCACTGTCTCCAGCGGAGACGGAGCGTTTCCGGGCGCGACGACCAAAAAACCTTCGTCCGTCCGCCAGAGCCACGCCGGGTCACGGGTGAGGCCGAGTGTCGCCAGATTGCAGGCCCAGCGCATGAGCAAAATATCATCGGTAAGTGCGTCCAGCCGCTCGAGCCAGACGCCGTTCGCGCCGGCCGCCGCCGCCCCGGTGATCGTCGCGGGAACGCCGGTGCTGTCGGCCGGCGTCAGCACCCGCACCCTCCAATGCGGCACCGTCGGACCGAGCGCGCGGGCGGTCAGGCGCAGAATCTGATCGTCCTGCAACACCGAGCCCGGCGCCTGGCCGACCCGGGCGGAGTCGAGAAACGTGCCGAAGGTGGAAGGCGATCCCTCGTTTCGCCAGCCGTCGCACACGCGGACTTCTCCGGCCTCCAGGAAAATTTCGGCGTGTTGCCGGCTGATTTCGCCGGAGAGTGAGCGCGTCGCGGCCGGATCGCCGTGTGCGCAGGCGGTGATGCGCAAATCGCTGTTCGCGGTGCGGCCGAGGCGCACGCGCGGGATGCCGAACACGTGGACGCGCCGGCCGTTAGCCAGGCGCAAGGTGAACCGGTCCGCCCGCGTGGGGGACGGCGCGGGCGGCGGCGGGAGGACCGCGGGCGCCGGCGCAGTTGTAACCGGTTCACTGATACGCAGCGCGATCACCGTGCGTGTGTTCCCACCGGGACCGGCGGCGGCGAGTTCCACCTGCGCCGTACCGGCGGCGGCGGGCACCCCACAGAGGCAATGCCTGGCTGCATCGAGTTCCAGCCCGGCCGGCAGGCCGTTCGCGAGGACGGCGGTGCCGGCCGGCCAGACGACATATGCACACTCGAACGGCTGGCCGGCGATCGCCGTCACCTCGGACGGCACGAGCAGCAACGGCGGTGGCGGCGGCGCCTCGACAGTTAGCACGAGCGTGCCATGGCCCACCTCTCCAGCAAGCGTGGCGGAAAGGTTCACAACATGATGGCCGGCCTGGGCCACCGTTCCGGCGATGCGGCCGCTGGCGGGCTCCAGCGTCAGTCCGGCCGGCAGGCCGTCGGCCTGGTACGCGTCCGCCGGTGGCTCCGAGGCGATCCGGAAGTCGACGGCATCGCCGGCCCGCACGGTCGCGACGGGCGGGCTGCAGATGTGCGGTACGACGGGCGGCGGCGGAGGCGGCGGTGGCTGGCGCAGGTCGCACTCGAGGTCGCTCAGCCACCCGACGAGCGGCTGGTCGGCGGGCCGGCCGGCGAGGAGCGCGGCGGCGGCATCGAGCCGGTGACGCGCGCGGCCGGGATGGAATTGCTCGATCGAGGCGGCGGCTTCGGCCAGCAGGCGCCAGGCTCGAATCGCCACGATATGCGCCTCGAGGTCCGGTTCCAAGGCTTCGAGCCGGTGAAGCAACGTTTCATTCTGCAGACGCACCGGCCGCGGAAACTGTTCGCCCGTGCGCGAGGAGTAAAGTTGCCGGCGTTCCGCGAATGCCTGCCGCAACACCTCCTCGGCGGCGCGCGGTGGCGGATCGAGGAGTTTCTGCAGCGAGTCGGGCAAAAGCGGATACATCTCGGCGTAACGCTCGAGAAGTTGGGCCGCAAAGATCACCGGACCGGCGGCTTCCGGTTCAGCGCCAGGGTCCCCGCGACGCGAGGAGGGGGCGGGGGGCGCGTGCGCAGCGGAATCGGGGGCATCAGAAGTCACTGCCGGGACCATTGAAGGTTTCGGTCATCTCGGCCTGGACGAGATTCGGATCGTCGTTCCGAGCCAGCGCCCGGGCGGTGAGCGTGTATTTTTTCCGGCCGAGAGGCTGGGCGAGCACGAGCGTGACCCGGCGGAAATCACGCGCGGTTTCATCGACCACGGCGTTCTGGACGGCGATGCCGTCCGAGATCGTATAGTTGGCGATGTTCCGGGCGGTCGCGGTCGTGACCTCGGAAGTGAACTCGAGGGTGATCGTGCGCCCGTCCGGCGACGCCGCGATCGAGCGGAAGCCCAGGACGTTCACCGGGCGGATGACCAGGCCGTAGCTGAATTCTGGAGACACGAGTTCCGGCGTGCGGTTGCCCACGAGGTCGGCGAGCCCGTCGACGATGAGGCGGAGCGGATTCGCCTGCGCGAGCGTCGGATCCGGCGTGAGCACCCACGAGCGTCCGGTCGGATCAGTCGGGTTGGGACTCACGGCGAGCACTTTGTAGGCCGGGTCGTTGAAACGGTAGCGCGGCAGCTCCACGACCTCGGCGGCCGCGACCGGCTCGTTGAAGGTGACCGTGACGCGCTGGCCGTCGCCGCGGACTTCGACCTTGTCGATGTACGGGCCCTCGTTGTCGGGCGTGCCGACGTAGGCGAAGGTGAACTCCTCGTCGTCGGCGACTTTTACCGGTGGGGTGGCGCGGTCCGTGACGTTGAGCACCTTGAGCCTGTAATCCACGCCGTTCTCGAGCGGCGGCACCCGCAGCCGCACGGTGCGTTCGCCGTCGACGAGTTTCGCGGCCACCGCGGTCGCCGGCTTTTCCGCACCGGGGGAGCGGATGACGTAGTTGCCCGGCGTCTGCGCCGGCCCCTCGATCACCGGCTCGGAGAAGGTCACGTCGAGATAGATCTGCTCGCCGTCGGCGCGGACCCTCTCGATCTTCGGCGGCAACGTATCCCGGTAGATGAATTCGCGGGTGATTTCCTGTGTGATCTCATTGCGCTCCTTCGAGCGATCGCGCAGGTCGACCACGCCGATCGTGTAACGCTCGCGGTTCGTGAACGGCGTCGTGGCGGTGAGAACGATGATGCTCGGGTCCTTGGGATCGAGCTTCGCCTCCTTGAATTCAAAGCCCGGCAACCGGTAATTGCGGATGCGCTCGGCGCGCGCGTCGTCGATCGGCTCGTCGAACACGAGGAGGAGCCGCGTCGCATCGCCGCTGTCGCCGGAGACGATGATGAGCGAGGGCGGCAGCCGGTCGCGGTAGTCGAAACTTTTTTCGAGGCGCGGCGTGAGCGGCGGGCCGGAGCGGCCCCGGATGCCTTCGACGTAGAGCGTGTAGCTTTCCTCGCGCAACGCCTCGCCGAGCGTGGCCACGACGGTGTGGCGCGAACCGGCGTCGACGGCGAGCTCCGCGATCGGTACGCGTTGGCCGGCGCGATCGCGGATGTCGAGGTGCGATCGCGGCGGATCGACTGGCGGAGTCTCGGCGTTTCGCGCCGCGATTTCCTCGGCGGAGTAGAGACTCGATGCCGCGATGGCCTTGTCGAAGACGAGTCGTACCTTGAGCGGATCGTTCTCGGCCACGATTTCCTCGAGCACGGGCGCGGTCTTGTCCGCGAAGACGCCGCCGAACCAGAGTCCGGCTCCGGCGAGCGCCAGCAGCAGGAGCGTTGCGACGGTATATTTCCCGGTCGGTGCGATGCGGCGTTCGAGTTGGTCGACGACCGATTCGTCGAAGCCGGACGGTGCGCCCGCTCCCGGATGCGCGATGATCGGAGCCGTGTCCTCGAGCGTCTCTTTGCCATCGAGGAGCACGTGCAGGCGCCGCCCGACCGGCGTGCTGACCGTCACATACGCCTCCGGTCGCTTGTCGGGCGAGGGGAAGCGCAACGCGGCGCGAATCTCTTTTTCAAACGCCGTCGTCGTGGCGTCCTCCGGGGCGGCCTTTGCGTAGAACGATCTCGCCGCCGCCGCCAGCCGGCGCACTTCGCGCGCGGGGAGGTGTCGCGGACGGGAGAGGGTGTTCGGGCCGTACGTCTTCCCGCCCGCCGTCACGCCCTTCAACCCGCCGTTGGGGTCGTGCAGCGGGGTGGCGAGGAAGCTGGCCAGCGGCTCGCTGTCGCGGCGCAGGAGCTCGAGCGCCTCCGCCTGCTTGGCCTCCCAGCGCATGCGGCGCTCGGCTAGTTTTTCGACAATGGACGCCCCGCGCGGCTGGCCTTTGGCGGGCAGGAGCGGAAGCGAGCTGTTCGGCTCCAGTTCGCAGCCCCACAGAATGAACAGCCGCCGGTCGTGGGGACGGCCGTAGACCCAATATGCGTCGGGTTCCTTGTCCGGGTCGGGCAGGCGGAAATGGGCGCGCAGTTCGCGCTCATGCGGCGACACGCGCTCCGCGGTCGGCTCGGCCCGGGCGAGAAACTCGCGCGCCGCCGCCTCGAACGCCGCCAGCTCCGCATCCGAGAGCGCGTCGAGCGGCGTGAACTCCTCGGGCCGGCGGCCTTCGAGATCGTAGTCGATCGCGGGCGGCTTGACCTGCGGGCCCGCCAGTTGCGGCGAGGCGAGAAAACGGGCGAGCGGTTCCTTGCGGCCGAACAGGGCGCGCAGGACTTCGCGCTGCAGATAGCTGCCGAGGCCGTCGGGGGTGCGGTAAAGGAAGTATGGCTTCCGCAACTCGCGGCGCAGCGGGATCGAGGGTGGGGCGGGGTCGGCCATGGGGCGGGGCGGGTAATCTCTGATCAATGATTTTTGATTGTGACCGCGCCGCGGGGCGGCGCGGCCGGCTCGGTGGTTCGTTCAATCGCAGATCATCAATCGCAAATCACAAATGGACGGTGTATTCACGCTGTCACGACGCGCGCCCGCGCCGCGATCCGCGGCTTCGGGCCGGAAAGGTCGCGCACGAGCCAGGAGCAGACGCGGTGCACGAGGAAGCGGTTGCCGGAGAGCGCGCCCACGCTCTCCATGCTGTCGGGGTCGAACCGCGCGCCGGGGAACACGAGTCCGCAGCGCACCGGCACGCGCCGTGACGCGAGTTCCCGGTTGAGGCCGGCAAGGAAAAGGCCGGCGGCGGCCTGCGCCGTGTCGTCGCCCGGGAAGTCCGTTTCCAGTGCCTCGTGCAGTTCCTCGCTCGCCGTCCGGATGAGGCCGGCCCAGTCGGCTGGTGTCAGCGAGAGCGGCGCCGCGAGAGCGGCCTCGAGGCGGCCCCAGGCTTCGTGTGCCCTGGCCGGACTGTCGCTGGCGTCCTGCGGCGTCCACCACTCGCGCCAGCGCCCGGCCTCGTCGGCTCCGGCGAGCCAGTCGATCCGCGCGGCGGTGGGTTGGTGTTCGGAGGCGCTCACGGAAGGAAAAGGGCTGAAGGCTGAATGCGAATGCGAGGAGGGCCGGGGCGGGATGGAACGCGGTTTTTCAGTTTTCAGCTTTCTGTCTTCGGCCTGCTGCTTCCTAGGCCGGCACGTCGATCTCGAGCCGCGGTTCATCGAGCCAGAAGCTCTCTTCGAACATGGTGTTGAGGCGGAGGTGGACCTCCGCGGGGTCGACCTCGGGCTCGCCGCGTACCGAAGCAACGGATACGAGCTCGAGCCGTTCGCCCTTGCCGCGCTCGGAGACCCAGCGGAGCTTGACGCGGGCGTGAGCGCCCTTGAGCGGAAGCGCGAGCTTCGGCTCCCAGGCCAGTTCGTAGACGGGGTCCGGGCGGATGTCGGTCATGCGCGCGATCTGACGCCCGATGCGGCAGTTGAGCGGGAAAAGCGGGAACTCTTTTTCGAGCGTGATCATCTTCGCCTCGGGCGTGGCGCCGGGATAATCGCGCGGGCTGAAGAGGAGGTTTTTGCGGTCGTAGAGCTCCTCCGGCATGCCCGAGCGCGTGAGAATGCCCCAGTAGAACTGGCGCGAGAGGCCGAGCTCGCCCTCGTCGGCGAGGGCGAAGCCCTCGAGCACGCCGTTGCAGAGATCCTGGTAGAGTGTGGCGCCCACGACGGTGCACGTCTTGGCGTCGAGGATACGCCCGCCGTCGAACGAGCTGAACGGATACCACGAACCCGCCGGGAAGTTCTTCACCTCGACGATGCGTTGCGGGAGGAGAGGGAAGCTCTCGACGATGAGCTCGCGCACGCGCGGCAGCTCGGAGGGCTTGCCGGAGACGATGACCAGGTGGCAGCCGAACTCGCCGACGAGGCTGGACAGCGAGTCGAACATGTCGCCGAAGACGTCGTCGATGCACGCCTCGACGGCCACGCGGTCGCACTTGAGGGCGACACCCTCGAAGGGAAACACGGTGCGTCGCCACGCGGCGCCGCGCCGGGTCTTTTTCCGAATCGCATTATTCACGAGGGCGTTGAGGTCGCCGACGATCGTTGGGTCGGCATGGTCGGAGAGGGCGAGCGGTTCCCACGCCAGGTCCCGCCCGCGGCCGAGGCGCTCGAGCAGCTCGTTGGCCAGGGGCACGAAGACCAGGCGCATGATGCGGGCGAGCTTCTGCGAGGCGTGGGGGTCGACGGAGGCGAATTCGTTGTGCGCGGGATTTTTGAAGAGCCGGGTGAGCCATTCGCGTGCCTCGGGGTTTCCCGAGAACACGTCGCTCCCGGCCGCCCGCACCCACGCCGGCGTGATGACGCGCTCGATGATTTTTTTCACCAGCAGGTCGCCGGCGATGCGCGTGCCATGGCGGAGGAGCAGGCGGGGCTGCAGCGTGACGCCCTTTTCCGAACCGACGCTCCGCTCGTGCCCGGCCGCATGGCGTTTGCCGAGCCGGTATTCGATCACCGACAGGTCGGTGGTGCCGCCGCCGATGTCGATGTTCATCACGACCGCGCGGTCGCTGGCGCCGAAGAGCTGGAACCACTGCTGGCCGTTGCCGGCCAGCGCATGGATGTCGGAGTAGAGGATCGGCAGTTGCGAGCAGACGGCTTCGTCGAGCGCGGCCGGGGCGAGGATCGGGCGCTGTCCGCCTTTCTGCCCGGGGATGAGCGATACCGGCCGGTGATCGGGAAAGCGCGTCAGCGTGAACAGATCGATCGCACGCTGCCATTGCGCGAGGTATTTCGTGCGCTCTTCATCGGTCCAGCCGCTGGGGTAGGTGACGCGCACATGGCGCAGGCGGCGCGGGAGGCTGTCGCGACCGGTCGAGCGCCGGTATTCGGGCGAGTTGATCTGTCGGTAGGCGGTTTCGAGGATGGCGATGCCGAACCAGCAGACCGCATCGCGCCGCGGAAACGTGGGGCGCGTGTGGGGAAACGGCATGCCGCGGAAATCGTCCTCGGTGGGCGGGTGGTCGATGTCCCAGTCGACCCCGCCGGGATCCATGAAGTAGCGCACGAGCCCGCTCAGATCGTCGAAGAAGTCGGGCGGCAGGGGATCGTCGGTCGGGTTGGGGATCTGCTTCCAGACGGTGCGGCCATTCTGGCCGACGGGGCGCTCGTCCCACACGTAGCGTTTGGGCGAGGAGAGGAAAAACCGCGCGTCGCGGTCGAGGCTGACCGACGCGAGGATCTTGGCGGCGCCCTCGGGCGAGCGGCCGCCGCCGATCAGGGCGGGCGCAAGCTCGACGAAGACGTGCGGGAGGTATCGCTTCCTTCGATACAACTGCTTTCCCTGTTCCGCCGAATAGAAGCCCTCCCACGAATCGAAGATCTTCTCGAAGGAAAGCGGCGGGTCGTTGCGCGCGAAAAGCGGACGGTGCAGGAGCAGCCAGGAATCGATGATAGCGCAACTGTCCTCCAGCACGCTCCCGGAGCCCACGCCCGTCCCGTAATCGTAGGGCGTCGCCCGCGGCACGAAGCGCACGATGCGGATCCGGCGTCCGAAGGCCGCGGCCGAGCCCGAGTCCCGCCCCGGGGACTCCAGCAGCAGGGCGATCGTGCGCGAGTTGCCCAGGTCGACGACGAGATCGACGTCGATCGGATCGCGGCCGTCGGGCCGCATCCAGTGGATCGCCAGCTCGACGTCGATGTGCTTGCCGTCGTTGTTGGGCAAATACGAGAGCGGCATGAGGCGGTGCGCGCCGTAGTCGCTCTCGATCTGCGCCTCATCGGTCGAGGCGTAGGGCGAGAGCTGCTGCTGCTCGTCGGGCCGCTGGTCGTAGATCTTTTCGTCGAGATCGAAGAGCAGGCCGCGGGAGGGAAGGCCGAGGTTCGTCTCGATCGCGAGCTTGAGCACGGGCGTGTCGTCCTCGATCGCGTATTGGTAGCGGATCCAGGGCGTGTAGGAATCCCACGGCTGCCAGATCGTGCGGTTGGCCTGCGCGAACTGCGCGAGCCAGCCGTCATCGCGTTTCGGCAGCAACTGCTTCAGCGCGACGCTGAAGAATTGATGGCCGGTGTTGGGAAAGATGTTGAGTTGGACGGGCACGGGGAAGTGCGGATTGCGGATTGCGGAGTGCGGAGCAGGCGCGGGGATTCAGGCGGGCGGGGAGCGGGGGCGGTCCGGCCAAATCTAAATCATCAGTCGTAAATCATAACTGCGCTCACGTGGCGGTCGCGGTGCGGGCGGTGAGGCGGATGTCGGGGTCCGGGATGTCGACGCTGCGGGACAGGGCGAGCAGCTCTGCGTCGCCGGGTTGTTCGGGGCGGGTGATCGGAATGACCTGGCGGTGGGTGAGGGTCTGGAGTTGCCCGTCCGGGCCGGCGAACGCGGCGATGAAGTCGCGGTAGTAGCGGCAGGCGCGGCCCGAGGGTTCCGGTGCGAGCTTTTCGGGATCCTCCTCGGTGGCGGGCTGATCGAAGGGCTCCTCGGTCCGCACGCGCGGGCCGGCCGGGCCGAAGACCAGGTGGTTGCTGAGCCGCAGCGCCAGGTGTCGCCGCAGGTCGATCTCGTCGCCGCTGGGGGCGGCCCGGGCGTGCTGCAGGAGGCGACGCAGCCAGAGCGCCGTCGACTCGAGATCGGGTTCGATCGACTCGGCCAGGGCGGTGAGGGTGGCGACCAGCGTCTCGCGTTCACCGCAGCCGATTGCGGCGAATTCCGCGCGCCCGGTGGAGAGGAGCTCCGCCTTGGAATTGATCCACTGCTGCAACTGGGTCCGCAGGTGCTCGACGTTGATCTCGCCCGCGGCGCGCGGGACGGGGAGGAAGTCGGTGAAGTCGATGTCGAGCAGGACGCGCAAGGCGTGATTCATCCTCCGCATGTGGCGTTCGTCGGCCCGGTCGACGGCCTGGTCGAGCGCGGCCTGAAAACGCAGCAGGTGGTCGCGTCGCTCGTCCTTCGGCGCCGGATTGGGGTAGAGCTCGTGCTGCTGCATGAGCTCGCCGAGTTGCGCGAGGAGATTGGCGGCCTTCTTGCGCAGCAGCACGAGGCGTGGCGAGTTTTCGCCGACGGCGCCCTGAATCTGCCGGGAGAGGCAGGCAAAGAAGAAGTGGGTGCCGCCCGACTCGCGGTCGGCGATCATCTCCTCGAACGAGCGCAGGCTGGTCTCGCCGACGAACTGCATGCGAAACGCCGGCTCGGCCTTGAGCGTGGCGACGCTCTCCTCGATCGCGGCGAGCCGCTCGGCTTCGATGCGGCCGCGCGGCAGCGAATAGTAGTTCAGGGCAAACGTCGTGCTCACCTCGGGGTCGATGATCGAGCCGAGCCCCGCAAACTTCTTCGCGAGATTGGTGAAGTCCTGCGAGCTGTTGAAAAACTCCGCCCACCACACGAGCGCGAAATTGAGCGGCAGCGGGCTGCGGCCGCGGGGATTGTGGTAAAACTCGGGCGCGCATTCCTTCCACCACGAGTTGATGCCCTCGATCAGCTGCGTGCCGTTGGGTTTGTCCTTGTCGAGGTCCTGGAAGATGTTGAAGGCGTCGATCGAAAGGCGCTGCGCGTAGGTGCAGACGATCGAGGAGGTCTTGCCGCGTTTGAGCAGGCGCAGGAAGAACTGGTAGGGCGCGTCGCGCTCGCCCGTGCCCTCCTCGGGGCCGCCGCTGCCGGCCTTGATGCGCGCAAGCACGTCGAGGTCGATCTTGTCGGCCGACTGGCCCCCGCGCTCGACGCCCGGGAAATCGAGCAGGTCGGCGTGGTGCAGGAAGGACTTGAAGGGCGTGTTGTCGAGGCGGTCCGGGTTGAGCGGTATCACCATTTCCCATACAAGCCCCTGGAGGATGGCGAAGTGCTCGGGGCCTTGCACGAGCTTGTGGGGCAGCTTGGGATCGGCGCCGATCACGATGTGGTCGCCGCGGTCCTCCCAGGCCACCGCCGGCACCGTGCGGTGGATGCGCACGTCCTTGGCGCGCGGGCGGCCGGGCAGCGGCTTCAGGTGGACGAGGTAGGTCTCCATGTCGAGCAGCAGCGCGGCGACCTCGAGCGAGCAGAACACGGGTTTGTCCTGCCAGCGGTCGTGCAGGCTCTGGTGCACGCGGCGCATTGCCTGGTGATAGTCGGAGAGGACCTTGTATCCATCCCACAATACCTCCGCGGTGAACGCGTAGGCCCGCGCCGGGTCGTAGTGGAGCGCGTTGCGCCCGCCGGGGCCCTCGGTCGTCTCGCTGAGCACGGCGTGCCGGAGCGCGCGCCAGCTCGAGTCGGCGGACTGCAGCTGCCGGAAACGGGGGAGCTCGGCGAAGATGAGGTCTTCGATCAGGTCGCAGAAATCGTGAAGCAGCTCGTACGCTTCGCGCGACGGCGTGGCCGAGGAGGGAACCGGTTCCTCGCTGAAATGCCGCAGCCGCTCGAGGAAACGCTCATGCGTCCAGGTGCGCGGGTAGCGCGGCAGGATGCGCCCGCCGGTCAGCTCGAGCCCGGGCGTACGCGGGCCGAAGCACTGGCTGTCGTAGCCGCGCGCGATCGATTGCCACAGCTCGGCCGGCTTCACCCATTTGAGCTCCACTGGGTGCTGCGGATCGCGCACGTGGTGCAGGCCGGGCGTGGGCTCAGGCGAGCCCAGCACGAAGCGGCTGAGACAGGCGGAGGCGTCGAGCCCCGAGTTGTAGGGATTGAGCACGAGGGTGCCCTCGCGCATGGCTACGCGCTCGAGGGCGTTCTCCTCGGGCGTGAGAAAGAAACACGGCGTGCCCCCGTCCCAGTGCAGACCCGAGCCGGTGCCGTCGACCTCGCGTCCGCCGGTGTAGGCGCGCGCGTCGATGTAGCTGGCGGCGAGCGCCGATTTGCCGGTTTGCGACGGGCCCCACACGGCGACGCTCGGTCGGTGCGCCGCCAGCGCGGTGTCGAGGGTGTCGAGCTCTTTGGCGGTGGAGTAGAGTTGATCGAGCCACACGCCGGTGGGCAGCGCGTATTTTCCCTGGCGCAGGCAGCCGTACCGCCAATACCAGCCCAGGAG
>DASWVO010000273.1:0-17663 GCA_036406235.1 Opitutaceae bacterium | reverse complement strand
TCCATGCGCTGGAGCGGGGCGGCGATTTTGCGTCCGCCGCGTTGCCGCGGCAGCGCGAGCGCGCGGGTGGCGTTCCAACGCCAGCGGATCGTGAACATCGGCGAGTCGAGGAGTGCCTGCACGAGCACTTCGCGCACGGTCTTGCTGTGCAGATACTGAAAAACCTCGGCGAGCGGAAACGAGTGCTGCGTGCCGAGCGAAAGCACGAGAGCGTCGTCGGTCGCGGCGGCCTGCAGCTCGAAGTTGAAGGACCGGCAGAAACGCTTCCTCAGCGCGAGCCCCCACGCGCGGTTCACGCGGATGCCGAGTTCCGAGTGCAGCACGAGCTGCATGCCGCCCGACTCGTCGAAGAAGCGCTCGAGGACGAGTGTCTGTTGCGAGGGAATCACTCCCAAGGCGCGATGCGCCGCCGTAAAATACACCGCCAGTTGCCGGGCGCCGGACGCCGGCAGGCCGGGAATTTCGGCCCCCAGCCAATCGACGAGAGTCTGCTCGACGACGGACACGCTGGCGCCGTCGTGGGAATGGGCCTCGTCGAGCTTCCGACTCAATTCTTAGCGCAGCGCCGAGACGGCGCGTGAGAGTTCGTCGGTGCGGCCAGGCGCCTCCCCGAGCCAGAATGGGATGCCCGGCGGCTGGCCGTGCGCATCCTCGACGCGCACCGTGCCGCTGTTGATGCCGACGATGCGCCAGGAGGCGTTGCCGAGCTGGAAGACGTCGCCCGCCATGCTTTCGACGGCGAAGTCCTCGTTCACGGTGCCGATGAAGGTTTCGCTTGGCTCGACGAGGACGCGGTAGTCGGCGTTGTCGGGGATAGCGCCGCCGGAGGTCAGCGCGACGAGGCGCGCGCCGCGACGCGCGCGTATCCGGTGATTCACTTCATCGTGGTGAATGAGAGCGCCGCGCCGACCGCGCTTGGTGCTGAAACCCTCCGAGAGCATGCGCACGACGTCGAGAAACTCCTGACGGGTGAGATCGCGATAGGGCCAGCTCGAGCGCATGAGCTCGAACAAGTCTGCCTCGTCCCAGTCCTCGTCCGCGGCACAGGCGACGATCTGCTGCGCAAGCACGTCGAGCGGTTTTTGAGGGATCTCCAGCGTGTCGAGGGCGCCGGCGCGGATGCTCCGCAGGGTGGCGACGCCTTCGACCAGCTCGTCGCGGCTGAGTGGAAAAAGCCGGCCTTTCGGCAGACCGCCGCGGCGGTGCTCGGCCCGGCCGACGCGTTGGAGAAAAATGGCGATCGAGCGCGTCGCGCCGAGCTGGCAGACGAGGTCGACCGAACCGATGTCTATGCCGAGTTCGAGCGAGGCGGTGGCGACGAGCGCCTTCAGTTCGCCGCGCTTCAGCCGGTGCTCTGCGTCGAGGCGGAGCGCGGCGGAGAGGCTGCCATGGTGTGACGCGATCTTGTCGGCACCGAGGCGGGCGCAGAGTTGGTAGGTCACGCGCTCGGCGAGACGTCGGGTATTGACGAATACGAGCGTTGTGCGGTGGGACTCGATCAGTTCCGAAAGGCGGGTGTAGACCTCGGTCCACACCTCGTTTGACATGACGGCCTCCAGCGGAGCGCCGGGCAGTTCGATGGCGAGGTCCAGTTGGCGCCGGTAGCCGCAGTCGATGATGGTGCAGCGCGCGCTGCCGCGCTTGTCCAGGCCGCGCGCGCCGACGAGGAAACGCGCGACATCCTCGATCGGCTTCTGCGTCGCTGAAAGCCCGATGCGTTGCAGGCGGCCGCCGACCAGGGCGTCCAGCCGCTCGACGCTTAAGGCGAGGTGCGAGCCGCGACGGTTGGCGACGACCGCGTGGATCTCGTCGATGATGAGCGTCCGCACGGTCGAGAGCAGTTTTCTACCGGAGACCGAGGTGAGGAGCAGGTAGAGCGACTCGGGCGTCGTGACGAGGATGTGCGGCGGCTTGCGGACGATCGCCTGCCGTTTGGCGGAGGGCGTGTCGCCGGTGCGCACGTCGGCCCTCACGTCGATCTCGGGATGGCCGTCGGCATGCAAGGCGGCGCGGATGCCGGCGAGCGGCTGTTCGAGGTTTTTGTGGATGTCGTTGCTCAGCGCCTTGAGAGGCGAGACGTAGACGACCCGCGTCTCGTCCTTCAGGTTGCCGGCGAGCGCGTCGCGGAACAGCGCGTCGAGCGAGGCGAGAAAGGCCGCGAGGGTTTTGCCGGAGCCGGTGGGAGCGGCGATCAGTGTGTGGGCGCCGGACTGGATGGCGGGCCAGCCACGCTGCTGCGGGTCAGTCGGCGTTCCAAACGCCTGCTGAAACCAGCGGGCCACGGCCGGGTGAAACGCGAACGACTCCATGGCTTCACCGTAATCCGATTCTCGCTGCGGTCATCTAGTTTTCTGCGAAGCGGCATCGGTATAGGGTCGCGCAGCATTGCCGCGACCATTGCTTCCAGTGGTCTTCTCCAGGGACGGTGGATTTTGCCGTGTCCTGGAGCGCAATGAGCACCGAAGCATCGCGCGGCGGGAAAGAGCTCAAAAAAAGTACATAACATGCTCTGCGCTACGCCGTCGGCGCTGGCCATGGCCGGCACGGCCCCGTCGCAGGGTTCCTAGGAGTGCCGCCGCTCCTCGGTCCCGTGCGGCGGCTTTGCAACGTCTGTGTGACGAGGCGCCGGCGGATTTGCCAGGGATCCAGCGCCAGCTACGCAGAGGATGTGGGCTTACGATGGCTACCATGGGGCTGGATCGTGCGACGCGCCGCGCGCTCGTTTGGCGTGGTCGATCCCGCGCTGCTGGCGGCGCGGTTGCGCGGCTTCGGTCAGCCCGCCGAATATGACATGCCCCTGGAGATCGTGCGCAACGCCGTCGTGTTTCACGCGCGCGGCCTCATCAACACGCGCGCGATCCAGAATAACCTCGACTGGGTCTGGCCCTATTGGATCGAGCGGCAATTTGATCCGGAAGACGTCTCGTTCCTGCCGCGTTCGGCGAACTTCAGCCACATCAACCTGACGCACCGCAACTGGACTGCTGTCGGTCTGCCTGATCTCGCGGTGTACTCGCTGGTCGACCCCCGCGGGCTCGTGATGCCGCTCCACGACGGTTGGGCGGTCGACGCGTGGGTGGTGCCCGGCAATGGTCTGCGGCTGGTGCCGAGCCAGCTCACGAGCGTGCGTCAGGAGCTCGACGTGTCGCGCCAGGCAGTGCGCACCGGGAGCACGGCCGGCGATCTTGGTCTCCTGGCGGAGGCGGTGATGGTGTTCGTCGGAAACGAGCCATGGCTCGAGCTCAACTACGCCGCCACCAGCGGGGTCGCGGCGGATCTCGTGGTGGCGCTGCGCCCCTACAACACCGAGGGCATCCAGTTTATCGATACGATCGACGCGCTGCCGGACGACGCGGGCTGGCTCGTCAATCGAAGCCAGGAGCTGCGTTTCGGCGGGAGGCCGGATCGCATGGTGCATTCCTACTACGCGGAGGGGGACGTCTTCCACCGCCTGCACGAGACCCGGCACGGCCACGTGGCGTGTCCGGTGGGAATGGCGAGTGCGGCCGCCTGTTTCGCGGTGCCGGCGGGCGGACGCCGCGTGGCCACCGTGCGCATTCCGCTCGGCCGCGAGGCGCGTCGCGAGCACGGCAGTGTTTGGCGCACCACGTCCTGGCGCACAGCGCGCGAGACGGTGGCTCGCTTCATCCTTCCGGACGAACGTCATCAGTTCCTGTGCGACGCCGCGGTGAACACGTTGCTGCATCTGTCCGCGGGCAAGGTTTATCCCGGTCCCTATACGTATCGGCGCTTCTGGTTCCGCGACGCGAGCCTGATGCTCGAAGCGCTGCTGCAGCTCGGCGCGATCGAACGCGTGCGCGCTCATCTCGACACGTTTCCGCGGCTTCAGAAGCATGACGGCTATTTCGAGTCGCAGGAAGGCGAGTGGGATTCGAATGGCGAGGTCCTGTGGGTCTTCGGCCGGTTTGCCGCGCTCACCGGCGAGCCTCTCTCGGCAAGCTGGTGTCGCGCGCTCGAAAAAGGCGCGCGCTGGCTCGCGCGCAAGCGCCTGCCCGAGACCGGCCGGCCGCAGGACGGTCTGCTGCCGGCGGGTTTCAGCGCCGAGCATTTTGGGCCGAACGACCACTATTACTGGGATGTGTTCTGGGCGATCGGCGGCCTGCGCGGCGCGGCAGCGGCGCTCGAGAACAGTGGTCACCGCGCCGCCGCGGCACAGGCGCGGGAACTGGCGGACAAATTTGCCCGGAGCGTCGAGCGCTCGATCAACGAGCACGCGGTGCCGCGGGGCCGGGGGGCTGTGCCGGCCTCTCCGTTCCGGCGGATGGACTCCGGCGCGATCGGCGTGCTGGTGGCCGATTATCCGCTGCAATTGTATCCATCTGGTGACGACAGGGTGGGCCGGACGGTCGATCATTTTCTTCGGCATCATTTCGTGAACGGCGGCTTTTTTCAGGACATGACGCACTCGGGCGTGAACATCTATCTCACGCTTGCGGTCGCGCAGTCGCTGTTGCGGGCGGGCGATCCACGCTGGCAGCCGATCATCCGGCACGTCGCGGCGGACGCATCGCCGACGGGGCAGTGGCCCGAGGCGATTCATCCGATGACTGGCGGCGGGTGCATCGGCGACGGCCAACACGGCTGGGCGGCGGCGGAGTGGGTGCGTTGGGTGCGCAATGCCTTCGTGCGCGAGGAGGCCGGCGCGCTCGTGCTCGGCTCGGGATTGCTGCCCGAGTGGCTGGACGCACGACGCCCGCTGGGTATCCGAGGAATGGCGACACCTTGGGGGGCGGTGACGGTGGAGTTTGAACCCGTGGGAGAGGTAGGCTGGACGGTGCGAGTTGCGGGGAGCTGGCGCGAACCGGCGCCGCGGATGACGATCGCGCTTCCCGGTCGGAAGCCGGTTCCCCTGCCGGAGGACGAGCGCGAGATGATCGTCGAGACTGCGGCGCCATGAGGAGAATCGTGATGTTCACCAATACCTTCGCTCCGCTGGTCGGCGGGCTGGAGCGCTCGGTGGCCAACGCGCACGAGGACCTGACGACGCTGGGGCATCTTTCGCGTGTGGTCACTCCGGCGTTCAAAGGCTCGGAGGATTCTTCCGGTGGCGTGTTGCGGCTCCCGGCGATCACCGGCGTGGGCGAAAAGGAGTTTTCCATCGCACTCACGCTGTCGAACCGCCTCGACCACTGGCTCGAGGCGCTCGAGCCGGACGTGTTGCACAGCCACCAACCGTTTCTGCTGGGCGAGACGGCCTGGCGGATGGCACGGCGGCGGCGGGTCCCCCTCGTGTTCACGCACCATACGCTCTACGAGCGCTATGCGCACTACCTGCTCGTCGGCAACGAGCGCATGCGCCGGCTGGTGATCAGCCTGACCACGCACTACGCGAACCGTTGCGACCTGGTGATCGCGCCGACGGAGAGCATCCGGCGGCTGCTGCTCGAGCGCGGCGTGACGGTGCCGGTCGAGGTGGCGCCAAGCGGGATCGATCTCGAACTCTGCGCGAGCGGCGTGCGCGAACGTGGTCGGGCGCAGCTCGGTCTCGGTGCCGAAGACGAAGTGATCGGCAACCTCGGCCGCCTTTCGCAGGAGAAGAACCTTGGGTTTCTGGTGGAAGCGGCGATCCGCGTCGTGAAACGACGTTCGCGCGCGAAATGCCTCCTGGTGGGCGACGGCGACCGGCTGGCATGGGCGCAGGCCCGATTTGCGGAAGAGGAACTGGCGGAACGTCTGGTGACTCCCGGCATGATGCACGGGCAGGCGATGGCCGACGCGTATGCCGCGATGGATGTCTTCCTCTTCGCGTCGCACACCGACACGCAGGGGCTCGTGCTCGGGGAAGCGATGGCGGCCGGTCTGCCGGTGATCGCGCTGGATGCGCCCGGCTCGCGCGACTGCGTGATCGACGGTGTTTCGGGATGGCTGCTGCCCGCGAATGCGAACGAGGACGCGTTTG
This sequence comes from Opitutaceae bacterium, assembly GCA_036406235.1. Taxonomy (GTDB): domain Bacteria; phylum Verrucomicrobiota; class Verrucomicrobiia; order Opitutales; family Opitutaceae; genus DASWVO01. The sequence goes on along the minus strand of DASWVO010000273.1, from coordinate 11,743 downwards.
CCGGTCGGATACAGGACATGCTCGACATGTCGGATCGTCGCGAGCGCTGGGCGGCGCCTGCACGCCGCGCAGCGGATCGCTTTGGGCGCGAAGCATGCGTGCGACGGCTGCTCGAGATCTACGAGACGGCGAGTGCGAACTTTCGCAGCGAGGCAACGGCGGATGATGACCTGTGGGGCCAGATGGCGGAGCGGCTCGATGTGGACTGGGCGCCGTTCTTGGAGAAGGTGATCGTGGCGTTCCGTAGCCTCTCCGGACGGAGTGACGATGAGAACACCCCTTCTTGAGCCGCCTGCGGCGGATGTCGGACGTAAAGCCCGATCCACAAGCGGCGGGGCGCGACCTCACCTCACACCGGTCTCGCGAGGGGGCGGGTGTACGGGACGTGCGGCCGTTACCCATACGGGCATGCCGCCCACTTCGTTGCGGGCTCGACGCGGGGACGACGGGGCGCCCATAATTCCCGCTGCTTTCCCCACCATGCACCCACTCCTCATCGCGCTCATGTCGGGCGTCGGCTTCGTTGTGGCCTATCACACCTACGGACGCTGGCTCGGCTCGAAGATTTTCAAACTTTCCGCCAGCGCCGTCTGCCCGTCGCGGCGGATGGCCGACGGCGCGGATTATGTGCCGACGGCGAAATTCGTCGTGTTCGGCCACCATTTCGCCTCGATCGCCGGCACCGGGCCGATCGTCGGGCCCGCGATCGCGATCATGTGGGGCTGGCTGCCGGCCCTGCTTTGGGTGCTGCTCGGCTCGGTTTTCATCGGCGCAGTGCACGATTTTGGAGCGCTGGTCGTTTCCCTCCGCAATAATGGCCAGACGGTTGGCGACATCGCGGGGCGGGTCCTCAACCGCCGTGTGCGGCTCCTTTTCCTGCTCATCCTTTTCATGGCGCTCACGATCGTGCTGGCGATCTTCGGCCTCGTGATCGCTTCGGTCTTCAAGCAGTTTCCGACGGCGATCGTGCCGTGCGTCATTCAGGTGCCGATCGCGGTGGGGATTGGTTGGTGGCTGCACCGTCGCGGCGCGTCGCTGCTCGTGCCATCGCTCGTTGCGCTCGCGCTGATGTATGTGACCGTGATTTATGGCGATGTCGGGTTGCTGCACACCATAAATACCATGATGGCGGGCTGGTCCGCCTGGACGTGGGTGGTACTACTCCTCGGCTACTCCTATGTTGCGTCGGTGCTGCCGGTGTGGGCGCTGCTCCAGCCGCGCGACTACATCAACTCCCTGCAACTCATCTCCGTGCTCGCACTGTTGGTGATCGGGCTGGTGGTCGCTTCGTTTGCCGGCGGCGCGCCACTGTCCGACGGCACGCGTCCGTCGCTTTCGCTCGCGGCGCCGATGATCAATCTGAATCCGACCGGGGCGCCGCTGATGTTTCCGTTTCTGTTCATCACCGTCGCGTGCGGCGCGATCAGCGGCTTTCACTGCCTTGTCAGCAGTGGCACGAGCAGCAAGCAGCTCCAATCCGAACCGGACGCGCGGTTTGTCGGTTATGGCGGCATGTTGATGGAGGGATTTCTGGCGGTGCTCGTCATCCTCGCGTGTGCGGCCGGTCTCGGCCTGGGCGTGACGCAGGCGGACGGCTCGGTGCTGCTGGGGGGCGAGGCGTGGGGAACGCGCTACAGCGTGTGGTCGGCGCAACTCGGTCCGCTGGTCAGTGCGTTTGTGGACGGCTCGGCGAATTTTCTGAAGACTCTCGGCATTCCGGCTGAGGTCGCGGTGGCGTTGATGGGCGTGTTCGTGGCATCGTTTGCGGGCACCACGCTCGACAGTGCGTGCCGGCTCCAGCGTTATGTCGTGCAGGAACTGGCGGCGACGTTTGCGCCGAGACGGACCGGTGGGCCCGATCCGCTCGCGTGGCTGCGTGGCCGGCACGGTGCAACGGTGTTTGCGGTGGCGGTGGCCGCGCTGGTGGCGGCGGCGCCGCCGCCGGGCAAGTCGTGGGCGCTGGCCAACGCCGGCCAGGGCGGTCTGTTGCTCTGGCCGTTGTTCGGCGCGACCAATCAACTGCTCGGCGGGCTCTCGTTCCTCGTGATCACATTCCACCTCTGGCGACGCGGAATCACGATGGCGTTTCTCGTGCCGCCGATGATCTTTATGCTGATCATGCCGCCGTGGGCGATGCTCTGGCAGGTGTTCGTGGGCGGCGCCGATCATCCGAGCTGGTGGAGTCAGGGCAACTGGCTGCTCGTCTCGGTTGCGCTGATCACGCTGGCGCTGGAGGCGTGGATGATCGTCGAGGCGGTGAAGCTCTTCCCGCGGGTGAAGGGCGTGATCGAGGTGGCGGCGGCCGAGCCGGAGCGCGTGCCGGCTCGGGCGGGGTGAGGGGAGCACTTCTTTCTCTTTCCTCTTGGCGGATTCTCGCTTCGCCCGGAACTCTTAGTCTTTCTCCCCCCCACGGCTTCCTGACGAAAGAGTAAGATCAAGGCGGACGGGCGCTGGACTTGCGTGGAGTGGACGGACAGCGTGGCGGCCCGATGGCCGCTCCTCGTACCTCCCTGCCCGATCTGCCGTTGCGCAAGCGCGTCGCGCTTGTCGCCCACGATCACGAAAAGGACACGCTGCTGAATTGGGCGCGGGCCAACCGCGACGCGCTCGCCCGGCACGAGCTTTTCGGGACCGGCACGACAGGCGGACTGGTGGCCGAGGCGGTCGGCCTGCCGGTGCACCGCTTCATGAGCGGCCCGCTGGGCGGCGACCAGCAAATCGGCGCGGCGATCGCCGAAAAACGCCTCGATGTGCTGATCTTTTTTTGGGATCCGCTCGCGGCGCAACCGCACGATCCCGACGTGAAGGCGCTGCTGCGTCTTGCGGTGTTGTGGAACGTGCCGTGCGCGATGAACCCTGCGACGGCGGATTTTCTCTTTCGCTCGCCACTGCTCGATCAGGTGTACCCGCGACTGAGCGGCCCGCGCGATCCGCGCGCGGCGTGATAAATTCACGGCGTGGAACAGGCGGGCCGTTTCCGAAAGAGGTCCAGTCTGTGACTGGCCTGGGTCCGGTCAGAGACTGGACCGACTTTATTGCCGCTCCTTGGGGCGCAAAAAAAGCCACGACGTTGCCGTCGGGGCTTTTCTTCGCAAGGCTTTCGCTCGCGTTCCGCTCAGAGCTGGTAGGCGGAGAGCAGCTTGTCGACGCGCACCTTGTCGAGCTTGGCGAAGGAGGGCAGGCCATTCTCGTAGGGGACCTGGGTCTCGCCCTGGATGAGCGGCTGCGCGTAGCGCACGAACTGGAAGTTCATCGACGTGCCGTCCTCGTTGATCCATTCGCGGGGGAGCTTCTTTACGCCATTGGCGATCTCGGCGAGGGGCGCGAGGCCGGTCTCGCAGCTGTAGTGGTCGGTGTCGCCGCGCACGAGCGTGACCATTTTGTCGGTTTCGCCATTGATCGCCGCTTCGACGGCGGCCTGGCCGGCGAGAAACGCTTCGTCGGCATCGGTCTTCGAGCCGGCGTGAGCGGCGGCTCGCTGCGAGATGCCGAGCTTGGCGACGCGGGCCTTCACGCCGGAGAGGTGCTGTTCGACGAGCGACTTGAGGTATTCGCCGGCGCCGCCGAGCTGTGAGTGGCCAAAGGCATCGGTCTGTTCCGCCGCGGACACGTAATTGCCGTCGGCATCGACGAGGCCTTCGCCGACGACGATGAGGCAGTATTTCTCGCGCTTGAGGACGCGCTGCACGTCGGCGACGAACTTTTCCGGGGAGAACGCGACCTCGGGCAGGTAGATCAGGTGCGGCGGATCGTGCGGGTGGTCGCGACGCTTGGCGAGCGCGGCTCCGGCGGCGATCCAGCCGGCGTTGCGGCCCATGACCTCGAGGATGGAGACGAGATCGCCCTGGCCCATCGCCTCGTTGTCGCACGCAAGCTCGCGGACGGTCGTGGAGACGAATTTGATGACCGAGCCATAGCCGGGGCAGTGGTCGGTGACGGGCAGGTCGTTGTCGATCGTCTTCGGAATGCCGATAACGCGCAGCTCGTAGCCCTGTTGCTGCGCGAGCTTGGAAATCTTGTCGGCCGTATCCTGAGAATCGTTACCGCCGGCGTAGAAAAAGTAACGGATGTTGTGAGCCTTGAAGACCTCAAGCACGCGCTCGTAATCCTGCTGCTTCTTCAGCTTGTAGCGGCAGGTGCCGAGGGCGGCGCCGGGTGTGTGACGCAGACCACGGATCGCCTGCTGCGACTCGGACGCCAGATCGATAAAGTCTTCCTGGAGGATGCCGAGAACGCCATTCAGGCTGCCGTAGATCTCTTCGATGCATTCGTGGTTCAGGGCTTCGGCGACGACGCCGGCCACGCTGGCATTGATGACGGCGGTGGGGCCTCCGGATTGGCCCACCAGGACATTTCCTACGAGTTCTTCGGCCATGGCAGTGTGAGTTCTAAAATGATCGATTGGAGAGAACGTGAGGGGGCAGGGTGACCTCCGGCGCACGAGGCTGGCAAACTCAAAGTTCGCCCGCACCGTGAACTAGGGCAGTGGGCGGCGAGGCGTATCCATCCCGTCATCGCGAACGGAGACGCGCGCCGAAGATTCTGTAACTTTTCCGGCGCTGGCGGGTTTTCCCAGAGAATACCTCCTGACTATGAAAATCGTTTCCCTTGCCCTCACCGCGAGCCTGACCTTCGGCCTCGCCGCCACCGCCCAGGCAAAGTTCGAGCGGACCATCGAAAAAACGTTTTCCGTCCAGCCGGGAGGCACGTTGACGGTTGCCACCCAGGGCGGCGACATCCGTGTCGAGCCGGGCTCGGGTAACGAAGTGAAGGTCGTCGCTCGGCAGGTGTTTCCCCGCGCCGACAGCGACGCCGAAGCCGATGAGGTCCTCAAGGACGTGGAGTTCGAGCTCACGCAGACGGGCAACGATGTCTCCGCGATTGTCCGCTCGGAAAAGAAGGGCGGGATGGGCTGGTTTGGCGGCGGCTGGCCGCCGGTTCGGGTGCATTTCACCGTCACCGTGCCCAGCCGGTATCAGGTGGATCTCAAGACCTCCGGCGGCGATGTCCGGGTGGGTAACCTCACGGGCAAGGCGCAGGTGCGTACGAGCGGCGGCGACGTCCGCCTCGGCCGGATCGACGGCGTGGTCGATGCCGGCACTTCGGGCGGTGATGTCACCTTGGCCGAAGGCACCGCCGAAGTGAAACTCAAGACCTCGGGCGGCGATATCGAGGTCGGAAGGGTTGCCGGACAGGCGACGCTCACGACCTCCGGAGGCAACATCCGGGTGAATGCCGCGGGCAACGCGCTCGACGCCACGACCAGCGGCGGCGATGTGACGGTGGCGTTTACCGGCCTGGTGACCGGTGAGGTGAACCTGAAAACCTCCGGCGGCGACATCACGGCCCGCCTCGCGAAGGACAGTGCGGTGTCGCTGGATGCGAAGACCAGCGGCGGCGCCGTGAAGGCGGCCGGCGTGACGATCACGATCAAGGAGGGCGGGGTGGGCAAGAACCACCTCGTGGGCGACGTGAATGGCGGCGGCCCCGCGCTCAAGCTGCGCACGAGCGGCGGCGACGTCACCGTCGCGGTGCGTTGAGGGAGGAGGCAGGGCGGGATCGGGTCGACGCGCTGCGCCGCGTCGCAACGGCGTACCCGCCGTCGGGATCAGGACGATCCCGTCCGCCAACCACCCTTGACCGTCGCATGCCGCGCGCCGGACCCGAACCGAAAATGGCTGTAACCGCGCTCCGCTCGCCGCGTCTTGCCTTCCATCGCGACGCGCCACCGGCGCCTCCGAGAAATCCCAAGACATCCGTTATGAAAGCAACCCTCAAGGTCACCCTGACCCTGCTTGCGCTCGCGGTCGGCACCGCCGTCCCGCTCGTTCGTGCCCAGGAAAGCACTACAGATAAACCCAAGCCGGAACGCCGCGAAGGCGCCCAGGGCATGCGCGGCGATCGCCTCAAGATGCTGAGCGAGCAGCTCGCCCTCACCGCGGAGCAGAAGACGAAGCTCAAGCCGATTCTCAAGGCGGAGGCGGACGCCATCCGCGCGCTCCGCGAAGACACGTCGCTCGACCGCGCCGCGACGCGCTCGAAGATGATGGAGCTGCGCAAAACCCACGCGGCGCAGATCCGCGCCGTGCTCACGCCGGAGCAACAGAAGAAATTTGACGAGATGCAGACCCGGATGCGCGAGCGCCGTCCGCACGGTCCCGGCGGTGCCGGCGGCCCTCCGGCCGAGCCGCCGTCGGGCGAAGCGCCGCCCCGCTGATTTTTTGCTGGTTAGGTTAACTGGGGTATGTCCGCCGCCGAGGTCGTAAGACCCGGCGGCGTTTCTTTTAGCCGTTTATCTAGACGGTAACGGTCCGCTGTAGGAACGCACGCGAGCGCGATGGTTGGGACGCTCTATCCGTCGATGTCTTGGCCCCGTGCCGCCGCGCCCGCCGCTACGAATCGGGCGTCAGCGCGGCTCTTGCCGAGGAACCTCCGAGATAAACCTTCGTTCCCTTCGTTGCCTTCTGTGAATTCCCGCCTCGGAATGCGGCTGAATGCAACCGCAGCACCAGCAACGCATCGTGATCGCCGGCGGCGGAGCCGCGGGTTTTTTCGCGGCCATCACCGCTGCGGAGGCCAACCCCGCGGCACGCGTGGCGCTCTACGAGGCGACAGCGCATCCGCTTGCGAAGGTGCGCATCTCCGGCGGCGGCCGCTGCAACGTGACCCATGCGTGTTTCGAGCCTCGCGAGCTGGTGAAGCGTTATCCGCGCGGCGCGCGGGAGCTGCTGGGACCGTTTCATCGCTGGGGGCCGCGCGACACGATCGCGTGGTTCGAGTCGCGCGGGGTTGCGCTGAAAACCGAGGCCGACGGCCGGATGTTTCCGACGACCGACGACTCCGCGACGATCATCGAGTGCCTGCGCCAGGCGGCCGAGCGCGCCGGCGTGCACTTCTACGCGCCCATGGGCGTGCGGACCGTGGTGCACCGGGCAGAGGGTGGTTTTTCGATGACGTTCTCCGACGGCTCCGTGGGAGAGTGCGACCGCGTGCTCCTGGCCACCGGCGGCGGCCGGGGCTCGGCGGGCCTGGCGATCGCCCAGGCGCTGGGTCACACGATTGAGCCGCCGGTGCCGTCGCTCTTCACCTTCCACATCGACGATCCGCGGATTCGCGGGCTCGAAGGGCTTACGGTAACCGAGGTGGCGGCGGGCGTATCCGGAACTAGATTACGCGAGCGGGGGCCGGCGTTGATCACGCACTGGGGGATGAGCGGCCCGGCGATCCTGAAGCTCTCGGCGTGGGGCGCCCGCCAGCTCGCGGCGGTCAACTACCAGTTCAAGCTGGTGGTGTCGTGGGTGGGCGAACGAACGGCGGCGGCGACCCTGGCCGAACTCACGGCGATGCGCACGGCGCACCCGAGGAAGCAGATCGCCACGGCGAATCCGCTCGGCGTGCCGGCCCGGCTGTGGGAGCGGCTGGTCGCGGCGGCGGGCGTGCCGGCGGAGACCGTCTGGACCTCGGTATCGAACGCGTCGTTACAGGCGCTGGTGGCGCAGTTGACAGCCGGGGAGTTCGTCGTTGAGGGCAAGAGCCTCAACAAGGAGGAGTTCGTCACCTGTGGCGGGGTGCGCTTGAGCGAGGTCGATTTTAAGACGATGGAGAGCCGGATCTGTCCGGGCCTGCACTTCGCGGGCGAAGTGCTCGACATCGACGGCATCACCGGCGGCTTCAATTTCCAGGCGGCCTGGACGACGGGACGCCTCGCCGGCCTCGCCATGGCGGGGGACGTGGACCGTGAGTAGACAGGCGACGGTAGACCGGGATTGGGTGAACGGCCGTTTAATTGATGCTTGCGAGGCCTGACCTCTGGCATCCGGCTTCTGCCGTCTGTCGTTCGTCCACTGTATCCAGTCACCGTCCAAGTCATGACCACCTACTGGCAGCTGCTGATGATTGTCGCTCCGGTGTTCGCGCTCGTCGCGCTCGGCGTCGTGCTGCGGCGCGTACGCTGGATCGACGAGAATGCTGAGAACGGGCTGTTGAGGCTCGTCGTCGGCGTCACGTATCCGTGCCTCATTTTTGAGAGCGTCGTCAACAACACCGCGCTGCGCGCACCCGGCAACCTCACGCTCTCGCCGCTGGTGGGGTTTGTCACCACGGTCTTCGGCGTGGCAACGGCGTTTTACGGCGGGAAGTTGCTCGGGCTCACCGTGGGCACGGGCCTGCGGACATTCGCGCTCGCCACCGGCATCTGCAACTACGGCTACCTCGCGCTGCCGATCATGGAGGGGCTTTTCGGCAAGGAGAGCCAGGGCGTGCTGCTGGTCCACAATGTGGGCGTCGAGGCGGCATTGTGGACGGTGGGCCTGCTCGTGTTGAGCGGGCTCTCGTTGCGCGAGGGCTGGCCGCGGCTGATCAATCCGCCGGTGGTCACGCTGGTGGTCGCGGTGGTGGCCAACCTGACCGGCGCCGGCGCGTGGATACCGGCGCCGTTGCAGCAGGTGATTCACGCGCTCGCCCAGTGTGCGATCCCGCTCGGGTTGCTGATGACGGGAAGCAGCATCGAGCCGCACCTGGAAAAGCCCGCCCGGTTGTTCGAGCCACGGATCACGCTCGGAGCGTGCGCGCTGCGGCTGCTCCTGATCCCGGTCGGCTTCCTGCTCCTCGCCCGCTGGCTGCCGGCTCCGGTGGAACTGAAGCGCGTGCTCGTCGTGCAGGCGGCGATGCCGTCGGCGGTGTTTCCGATCGTACTTGCCCGCGTGTATGGCGGCCAGCCGTTCACGGCGGTGCAGATCGTGGTTGGCACGACGGCGGTGGGGATCCTCTCGATTCCCTTCTGGCTGCGCCTGGGGCTGGCCTGGGTGGGAGTGTGAGATCCCGGGCGCTCTCGCGGCTCGTTGCGAGAAATTGCGGGGTGAAGTTGTAACCGGCAGCCGGTTGACGACATCTGACCGGTTTGCCTTGCTCGCGAGCCATGGACTTTCTCGCTGACCCGCAGATCTGGATTTCGCTCCTCACGCTCACGGCGCTCGAGATCGTGCTCGGCATCGACAACGTGATCTTCATTTCGATCCTCTCCGGCAAGCTGCCGCACGAGCAGCAGAAAAAGGCCCGGCAAACAGGTCTCTCACTTGCGCTCATCACGCGCATCCTGCTGCTCTGCAGCATCACCTGGCTCATGGGCCTGACGAAACCGCTTTTCGAGCTGCCGGTGCTTCACCGCGGCATTTCCGGCAAGGACCTGATCCTGCTGCTCGGCGGACTTTTCCTGATCGGCAAGAGCGTGTTCGAGATACACGAGAAGCTCGAAGCCGCCGATGGGCACGCCACCGGACCGGGCAAGGTCGGTTCCTTCGCCGCGGTCGTCGTGCAAATCCTGATACTCGACATCGTCTTCTCGCTCGACTCGGTGATCACAGCGGTCGGCATGGCCGAGCATCTGTGGGTGATGATCACGGCCGTGATCATCGCGTTGGGGATCATGCTCATCTTTGCCGGCTCGATCAGCGACTTCGTGAACCGCCATCCGACCCTGAAGATGCTCGCGCTCAGCTTCCTGATTCTGATTGGTGTGACGCTGGTGGGTGAGAGCCTGGGCCAGCACATCCCGAAGGGCTACATTTACTTCTCGATGGCCTTCGCGTTCGCGGTGGAAATGCTCAATCTCAAGCTGCGCACGAAGACGATTGCGGAAAAGCCGGTCGAGCTGCACCAGCCGTATCGCTGATCGCGCCTACGGCGGGATCAGGCTGTCTCGCGGACTTCCTCTTCCTTTCGTGGATGAGGGGTCCGGGTGGCGGCGGGGCGGGCATGGGCGGGGCGCACCGTGTGCACTTCGACGCCGTTGACGGCGCCGCGGCCTGCCTTGGTCTCGACGGGCGCGTGGAAGCGCTCACCGGTGCGCTGCTCGACCGCCCAGCGGTAGAGTTCGACGTAACGCTCGGCGCTGCGCCGCCAGGAAAAATCCTTCGCCATGCCACGTTGGCGCAACGCGGCGAATTCGTGCGGCCGGTCGTAATAGGTGGCGCAGGCCCAACCGATCGTGTTGTAGAGCGCGGCCGCAGTGGCGTCATTGAAGCGGAAGCCCGTGCCGGTATCCGCGCCCTCGACGTATTGCTCGACGGTGTCGAGGAGTCCGCCCGTGGCGCGCACGAGGGGCGGCGTGCCGTAGCGCATCGCATACATCTGCGTAAGCCCGCAGGGCTCGGCGCGGCTCGGCATGAGAAACACGTCGCTTCCGGCCTGCACGAGGCGCGCGAGGTTGCCGCCGAAACCGACGTGGGCGCCGACGCGGCCCGGGAAGGCGTGCGCTGCCCAGCGGAAGGCATGCTCGATGCCGGGATCGCCCGTCCCAAGCAGCGCGAACTGAACCTGCATACGATCGAGCACGTGCGGCAAGGCCTCGACGAGCAAGTCGAGACCCTTTTGCGAGACCAGCCGCGAGACGAGGCCGAAGACCGGGACGTGGGGATCGATCTTCAGACCGAGGCGTTGCTGCAGGACGGCTTTGCAGGCGGCCTTGCCGCCCATATCCGATGCGGAATACCGGGCCGGCAGCGAGAGGTCGCGCGCCGGATCCCAGGAGGCGGCGTCGATGCCGTTGAGAATACCCACGAGATCGCCGGCGCGGAAGCGCAGCACGTCGTCCAGTCCGCAACCGCCGCCGGGAGTCCTGATCTCCTGGGCGTAGGTGGGGCTCACCGTCGTGAGCTTGGTCGCATGATAGAGGCCGGCCTTCATCATGTTGATGGCGCCGACCGATTCGAGGCTGTCGGCCCGGAACTCGCTCCATGGCAGTTGCGCGAAATTCATCGCGCGGGGATCGGCGTAGCCTTGGTGTTCGAGGTTGTGGATCGTGAAGATCGAGGCGCACCGGCCAAGTGGCGTGTCACGCAGCGTCGTGTTGAGGTACACGGGGACAAAGCCCGTTGTCCAGTCGTGGCAGTGGATGACGTCGGGAATCCAGTCGAGTTGCTGGCAGAGCGTGAGGGCGCCGCGGGAGAGGAAGATGAAACGCAGGTCGTTGTCGGCGTGGGCGCCCCAAGGGCCGGTGTAGACTTCCGGTCGGGCGAAGAACGCGTCGTATTCGAGAAAATACGCCGGTATGCGCGTGCCGGGGAGCGTCGTTTCCCATGTGCGTGCCCAATGAGTGGATACACCGACTTCGACCCCCAGCGGCTCGGGGCGCGCCGTCCATTCGCCCCGCACCTGAATTGAACCGTAGGCCGGGCAGACGACGCGTACATCGTGGCCGAGCGTGGCGAGTTCCTTGGGCAACGCACCGACCATGTCGGCCAGCCCTCCCACCTTTACGAAGGGTTCCACTTCGGGCGTGACAAAGAGGACTTTGAGGGGGCGCACGGACACCCAACTAGCCGCAAAGCGCGGAAGTTGCCGAGGCGAAAAGGATGCGGGCGTCCAGGTTTTTCCCCTACAGAATTGCCGACCGGCAACGGCTCCGCTGCGCGGCCGTCGCGGTCTTTCGCTAAATCGCGGTCAGTTCCGCGCTTCTACAAGCCCGCCGAGCCTCGCGTGGTTCGCTGCGGAAAATTTTCGCTCAAAGGCGCGCCACCAGTGCAGGCAGCTCGGCGATCGACTGGAGCGGATGAAACCGGGGGTGGTGCGGATCCGCCTCGACGCGCTCAGCCGCCCAAGTGAGGTGGTACGGCACGTGGGCGGCGGCGGCACCGAGTGCCAGCACGGGCAGGATATCGCTTTTCAAGGAGTTGCCGACCATCAGGAATTCGCCGGCGGCGATGGCGTGGCGGCGGAGCACGCGGTCGTAAGTGTGTGTGTCTTT
>DASWVO010000272.1:0-33343 GCA_036406235.1 Opitutaceae bacterium | reverse complement strand
CACACTTGCGCCTCCGGCTGCTCCCCACCCGGTGTTGCCACCGATGCAGTTGCCTTCAGCTGCCGCCGACTTCCTGTCTGCCGGCGGGTCTAGACTTTCACTGACTGGGTTCATGACATGCGAGGCCGCACTAGCCGTGGGCTTTCAGCCCACGGACAAGGGATGTTCCGAAGGATGCGTCGCGTCAGCGACGCCTGACGAGGCCGTCCGCCCTCAGGCGTCACTACGTGACGCATTCCGCCTTCTCGAGCAGCCCGTGGGCTGAAAGCCCACGGCTATGTTCAATTCGCCGCTACGCGGCGGATCGAAAGTTCATGACAGCCTCCAGGTGGCACCGGTCAGGAGACCCGTGCCACCTGCCCGCGTCTGCTCAAGCGCTGCGCCGACGGCGCCAGAGGGCCAGGCCGAGCGTGGCGAGGCCCGCGAGCGCGGCATAGGTTGCCGGCTCGGGGATCGCGCTCACCGCCGTCACGAGCAGCGAGTGGTCGAGGAAGGTCGCCGTGAGCGTCCAGCCGTTGGCCTGGGTCAGGCCGGCAAGGACGAAGTTATCGCCGAACGCGAGCGTGCCGTCCCACGTGATGGGCGTGAAGGTCTGGGCGTTCACCGGGTTGAAGTCGCCGAGGAAGGCGAACTCCAGCGTGCCGTCCAGCGTAAGGTCGCCGGTCACGTGGATGAAGTCATACTCGGTGCCGGCCAGGGCGCCGGAGATTTCGATCAACGTGAGGCCCGCCGCCGTCTGGATCACGTCGCCATCCAGCGTGATCGAGCCGGGCGAATTGCCGGGCCCGAGGATGCCGTTGTTGGTGAACGTGCCCGCCATGATCGTGCCGCTGCCGCCGATCACGCCATCGCTGGTGAGGCTGCCCGCACTGAGCGTGCCGCCGGTGGTGAGGCTGAGCGCGCCCGAGCCGCCGATCGAGATCGCGTCGGTCGTCATGATGCTCGCGCCGCTGCCGACGATGAGGCTGCCGCCGCCCGCGCCGCCGACGGTGATCGTCTGGTCGGTCGTGAGCGAAGCGCCCGAGGCGAGCGTGAGGGAGCCGGAGCGGCCCGCATCGCCGCCGAGCGTGATCGGGCCCGTAACCGTCTGCGTGCCGGCGAGGTCGACATTGCCCGACCGCGTGCCGCTGAACACCTCGGCGGTGCTGGCCTTCTCCATGACGACGAGGTTGAAGGCGCCGTTGGCGAACTGCGTCTCGAGCGAGAGCGTATCCGAAACGTCGATATTGTTGATGCGGGTGAACCCGCCGGTGAGCGTCGCGCCCGCGGCCGTGCTGCGCAGGATCTCGATCGTGTCGCCGAGTTGCGCGGTGTAGCCGGAGTGCGCCACGTCGAGCGTGCCGTTCAGGCCGATGTTGCCGCCGGTGACGAGGTGCGCGAGCGCGCCGTCGCCCGTGCCGAGCTCGAGGCCGGTGCGCAGCGTGCCGGTCGAGGTCTGCGTGTAATTGCCGGTGAGCACGAGGCGGTCGGTCGCGCCGCTCACGTCGAGCGTGCCGCTGTTCGTCACCGAGGCGGCGTCGATCGTGCCGCTGCCGCGCACGGTGCCGGCGTTCGTCAACGCGGAGGCGGCAAGCGTGCCGTCGGCCAGCGTGAGCGTGCCGGGCTTCGCGATACTGGCGGCACCGGTGGCCGCGAGCGTACCGCCGGCGGAGATCGTCACGTTGCCGCGGTGCTGGGTGAAGGTGGCGGTGTCGACGCGGGCGAGGTCGGTCACGAGCAGGCTGGCGCTGCCACTGCCTTCGCCGACGCCGAGATCGGTTGTAACAGCGAGCCGCGAGCCGCTGCCGGTGACCGTCACGGCTCCGCTGCTGGCGGTGGGCCTCGCGATGGTCGCGCGATGCGCCTGCACTGCGCCGCCGTTGGAAATCGTGAGCGTGCCGCTGCCGCCCGTGCCCGGATTGAGATTATCGCCGTAACCGACATTCAAATACGTGCCGGCGGTCACGAGGCCGCCCGCGCCCACGGTGACCGTGCCGGTGCCGCCGTCTTCACCGATGTTGAGCACCGGAGCGGTCACGGTCGCACTCGCGACGTCAAGGCTGCCCGTGCCGCTCAAGCCCACGCGGATCGCGCCGCCCGCGGCCAGCGCCGACCCACTGGTGACGCTGACGTGCCCGATCGCGTCGCGCGCCGCGCCGTTGCCGCCGATACGCACCTCGTCGCGCACGGTAACCGAGCCGCCGTTGCTGATTTCAGCTGAGCCCTCGCCGTACCAGCCGACATTGAGGTTGGCCGTGGCGCTGCCGGCGTTGGTGATCGCGACGGCCGAAGCCGCACCGTCGACGATCAGCGTGCCCTGGCCGGTGGCGAGATTGCCCAGCGTCAGCGAACGACCGAAGGTCGCGTGCGCGCCGTCGAGCACGTTCAGCGTGCCCGTACCTTCATTCCCGATCGTCGACGAAAAACCGCCGAGCGCGCCGAGGTCGAATGAACCCGTCGTGCCCGCGCCCGTCAGCGTGAGCGTGCCATTGGAGTCGCCCCAGGCGCCGAGGGTGAGCGCGTTGGTGAGCGACTCGATATGGCCACCGTTTTCGACCAGCACCGTGCCCGTGCCGTTGAAGCCGACGATCAACTCGGTTTGCGCGGAGACGGTGCTGTGGGCGCCGTTGATGGTGAGCGATGCGGTATCGTAAGCGTTGTTGCCGACGAGGAGACCGGCGGACGCGTTGAGCTGGCCGCCGTTGAGCACGGTCCACGCGGCGCTGTTCGCGGCCTGGTTTTCGTTCCAGGCGTTGAGCGAGAGCCATTGGCCAAACGTGGCGCCGCCGCCGTCGATCTCCGTGTAGTAAGAATTCAAATACCCGCCATTGACGGTAAGCGTACCGCCGCTGCCCAGGTAAAGTCCGTTGGCGACGTTGAGACCGGCGTTGCCGGAGATGTTCACGGCGGCGTTTTCCACGGCGACCTCGTTGGCGGACACGAAGGCGTTGTCCTCGATGTCGAGCGTGGCCTCGCCTCCGAGGCCGACGACAATGCCGCCCGCGGTGAGATTCGAACCCGCGCCGGTGACCTGGACGTACCCGAATGAGTTGAGCAACGCTTCGGGCGCGTCGCCGTTGCCGCCGATGCGCACCTCGTCCCGCACGGAAATGGCGCCGCCGTTGCGGACCCGCACTTCGCCGAGGCCATACCAGCCGACGTTGAAATTCACGGTGGCGCCGCCGGCGTTCGTGATCGTGACCGTCGAGCCGTTTCCATCCACCTCCAGCGTGCCGTCGCCACCGGCCTGATTGCCGAGCGTGAGCGAACGGGCAAACGTGGCATCCGCGCCGCCAAACACCTCGAGCACCCCCGTGCCGGCGTTGCCGATGACCGGCACGCCCCCGGCGACCGCGTCGAACGCGATCGACGACGTGGCGCCGGTGACCGTGAGAAAGCCCTCCGCGCCGGCGTTGTTGCCGAGGACCAGCGTGCCCTCACGCGACTCGAGCCGGCCGCCGTCGCTGACGAAAGCGGTGCCCGTGCCGTTGTGGCCGATGATCACCAGGCCCTGCGCGGAGACCGTGCTGCCGGCACCGCCGACGCTCAACACGCCGTTCGAGCCGCCGTCGAAGCCGACAAACACCAGAGGACTCGCATCCGTCGCCTCGGTGCGCACGGTCGCGCCGTTCGCAACCGTGAGCGTGCCCGCGCCCTTGTTGCCCACGGCGATGTTGCGCGTGGCGGAAACGAGCGAGCCGCCCCCGCTGACGTTGATCGTGCCGGAGCTTCCGGCCTCGCCGCCGAGGTCGATGAACGCGCCACCCAGGGCGCCGCCGCTGCTCACGTTGACGGTGCCCGTGCCCTGCCAGCCGACGGAAATGTTGCCCGCGCCGCTCACGGCCGAGCCCGCACCGTTGATGTTGAGCGCGGCGGTGTGGCCGGCGTTGTTGCCGATGCCGAGACCGGCGTTCTGGATGAGCTTGCCGCCATTGACGATGTCCCAGACGGCGTCCGGGTTGTTCCAGGCGTTGAGGCCGACCCATTGGTTGAACGTCGCCACGCCGCCGTCGATCACAGTGTAGGAGGAATTCAGATACCCGCCGCCGGCGGTGAGCGTGCCGCCGCTGCGCAGGTAAAGCCCGTTGGCCACGTTGAGCCCGGCGTTGGCGCCGGTGAGCGTCACGGAGGCGTTCTCCACCTCGACCTCATTGGCCGTCACCCAGGCGTTGTCGGCGATCGTGAGGGAGGAGGTGCCACCCAAGCCCACGAGCATCGTACCGCCGGCCGTGAGGTTTGAGCCGTTGCCGGTCACGAGCACCTGCCCGACTGCAGCCGAGGAGTCCAGGGCGCCGCCGCCGCCGATGCGCACGTCGTCGCGGACGTAGATCGAGCCGCCATTGCGGATCTCAACCTCACCCGTGCCGACCCAGCCGACGTTGAGGTTGGCCGTGCGATTCGCGGCGGGGTCGTTGGCGATCGTGACGGTCGAGCCCGCGCCGTCGACCACCAGCTTCCCGCTGCCCGTGGCGAGGTTGCCGAGATTGATCGAGCGGCCGAACGTCGCGCTGGCGTTATCGAGCACGTCAAGGGTGCCGCTGCCGCCGTTGCCGATGACCGACACGAAACCGCCGACGGCGCCGAGGTCGAACCCGGCGGTCGTGCCCCCGCCCGTGAGCGTGAGCGTGCCGCTGGAGCCCGCCCAGGCGCCGAGCGTAAGCGCATTGGTGCGCGACTCGATGCGCGCGCCGTTTTCGACCAAGGCCGTACCCGAACCGTTGAAGCCGATGAGCAACTCGGTCTGCGCGGAGAGGAGGCTGTTCGCGCCGCTCACCGTGATCGCACCGCTCGAGCCGCTGCCGTAGCCGGCGAAGATGATCGCCTCGGGGCCGACTCCCTCCGTGCGCACGGTCGCGCCGCCGGTCACGTTGAGCACGCCCACCCCACCCGCGCCCACGGCGATGTTTTGCGTCGAGGTGAGGGCCGAGCCGGCGCCGTCGACGTTGATGGTGCCCTGCGACCCGGGAGCACCGCCCAGATCAATGTAACCGCCGGCGAGGGTGGCGCCGCCGGTCACGTTGACCTCGGCACCGGCATCGACGCCGTCGACGAGCACCTGGGCATGCAACGCGCCGGCCGGTTGGGACAACGACAAGAGAAGCGTCGCGAAGGCAAAGCTGCGGCCGGCCCGTGGGTGGTGGGTGTGTTTCATAAAGCTGGAGGACGAAGGGCGGCGGAGTCACGCCCGTCATGGCCATCATAACAGCCGCCCCACCCCGATAACCTGAGCGGATGTCCCGCAATCCCGGGAAAATCTCCCAGCTGTCACCACGGGCCCACTACACGACCGACCCTGCAAAACCGGGATTCCGTCCCGGGCCCCGTTCGCATTCTCCCGCGTATTCAACCGATGGACACAGTATAGTGACAGCCAGCGGCATTGCCCCGTCCCTGGCGGGGCAGCCCGCAGCTCGAAACCCGAAATCCATCCAGCACCACCGATGCGCCTCCTCAACTCCGCCGCCATCGCGGCCTCCCTCACGCTCATCACCGCCGCGGCGACCCACGCCCAACTCTCGCTCGTCAGCCTCGAACAGCACAACCGCCAGACCAACGTCTCCATCACCAGTCCCGTCGGCTTTAGTTTCTACGCCACGGCCGAAGAGTTCGACGGCGAGATAACGGCCACCGTCAGCGCCAATGCCGGCTTCCTGGCGAGCAACGGTGCCCAGGGACTTCCCAACCAGGGCGATTTCCTTGAATACGAGGTGAGCTATCCCACGGGTGCAGATCTGCTCGCCGACTTCCCGCTCAGCGCCACCTACACCATCGCCACGAGCGGTGCGGTGACGGACACCGCAGTCATTGCCGGCCGCAGTGGCGGATTCCTGGATTGGCGCCCCGCAACGCCGGTTTTCACCCTCACCGGCGTGAGTGGCACGTGGACGATCGAGAACGGCCAGGGCGTCTTCACCTTCGACCCGACCGGCGTGACCTCGTTCACGATCACCACCAACGGCTATTCTGCAACGACCTTGGGCGGCCACTATGGCGCCTACATGTCGGTCGCTGAGATCAACAACGGTTTCCATCAGATCGGCGAGATCGGCGTGGGACCGGAGCCGGATGCAACGCCTTATTCCGCACCGGTCTTCACGTTCACGAACGGCCTGGCTGCCAATAGTGACGAAGACGACACGACCTATGGTTTCACGAGCGGCACCCTGCTCGAGCTGGAGGCAGGCTTTTTCAACGTCATCGGCTACGACGCCGTCCTCGGGCAGGCCTTTGTCGTCGGCAACACGACGTCCTTCCTCCTGCGCGCCCAAGCCTCGGCCATTCCCGAGCCGGCGACCTATGCGCAAATCTTCGGAGCCGTCGCGGCCGTCGCCGGGCTGATCTATCGTCGCCGCAAGCAGCGCTGACCGCCCCTCCTGCGGTGGTGCCGCAAGGCGGCCGAATCGGGACCTTATCCCGCCTCCGCCAGCCGTTTTCCCGAGACGTTGAAACGACGGATCAGCTACTATCTGCAACGCAACGGCAGCGATCGGCGTGGAGCCCGCCAGCCCACGCCCGCTCGCGAATCACACACCGCATTGCAGCCGCCCGGTCCCCGGGCGGCTTTCTTTTTTTGACGCCCCGCTCCCAGCGCCATTACCGGAGAATCCGACGGCGAAACGGGGCCCCGTCACGGCCGTTTGAGGACATTTTCCCGGGAAGTCCGACATTCGAATGCGGTATGATTCCGCCGCAATGAGGAGCGTTCGACGCTGAAATTTCACCGTCCAGCCTGCGATCGGCCGCCTTCCTCCGCCGCCCGGCTTTGGCCGGGCGGCTTTTTTGCGGCCGCTCATTAATGACCGTGCGCCGGCGTGGCGGCGGGGCCTCGTTCCATTCCCGGGACGCCGTGATGGCGAATGTCGCACACGCCGCCGGCGCCTCGCGACGGCGGGAAAAATCCATGTCTCTCGAGAAACGCGACTAGCGGCGGCACTCGGCAAAAATCCGGGGTATACCGAAGCGTGGTTTGCGTTCCCATCGCTCGGGAGCGGTTCGGAGGCGGTCCAGTCAACCTTACGGTGGGCGCGGGGCGGCGCGCGAAGGGACTTTCCCGTTTGACCCACCGCCGACCGGCTTTAATTAGGCCCGTCCACCGCACGTGAATCGGGTCTACATCAAAACCTACGGCTGCCAGATGAACGAGCGCGACAGCGAGGCTGTCGCGGCCATGCTGCGCGCCCGGGGTTATCGCATCGTCGGCGCCGAGGACGAGTGCGACATCATGCTGCTCAACACCTGCTCCGTGCGCGACGCGGCCGAGCAAAAGGCGATCGGGAAGGCCGGCTACATGCGGCAGCGCAAGAAGAAGAACCCCGATTTCGTGCTCGGGATCCTCGGCTGCATGGCGCAGAACCGCGGCGCCTCCCTGCTCGACCAGCTGCCCGACGTCGACCTGATCGTCGGCACCCAGAAGTTTCACCAGGTCCCGGACTATCTCGACAACCTGCGCGCCGCCCGCGCGGCCGGAGTGCCGGTGGGCGCGACCATCGTCGACATCGCCGAGGAGGCGGGCTCGCAGAACACGATCCGCGATCACCTCGAGGCCGATTCGCCCGACGCCCCGCCGCAGGTCAGCGCGTTCGTGTCGATCCAGCAGGGGTGCAACATGGATTGCGCGTTCTGCATCGTCCCGAAGACGCGCGGCGACGAGCGTTCGCGTCCGATGGACGACATCGTGGCCGAGTGCCGCCAGCTCGCCGCGCGTGGCGTGAAGGAGATCACGCTGCTCGGCCAGATCGTCACCAGCTACGGCCGGCGCGACTACACGCACACCGGCGGCGTGTCGCCCTTCGTGCAGTTGATCGAGAAGGTGCACGCGATCGACGGCATCGAGCGCATCCGTTTCACCTCGCCGCACCCGCGCGGCTTCAAGCAGGACCTCGTCGACGCCTTCGGCCGCCTGCCCAAGCTCTGCGAATACGTGCACCTGCCGATGCAGAGCGGCAGCGACCGCATCCTCCGCGCGATGAACCGCCCGTATTCGCGCGAGCGTTACAAGGAGATCGTCGATGCGCTGCGCGCCGTGCGGCCCGACATGTATTTCTCGACCGACGTGATCGTGGGCTTCCCCGGCGAGACGGAGGAGGACTTCGAGCAGACGCGCGAGCTCTTCGCCGCGTGCAACTACGACATGGCGTATGTCTTCAAGTACTCGATCCGCACGGGCACGCCGGCCGCGGACATGGGCGACCAGATCCCCGACGAGGTGAAGGAGCGCCGCAACCAGATCCTGCTCGATCTGCTCCATGAGAATTCCCTGCGCCGCAACCAGTCGCTCCTCGGCACCGTACAGGAGGTGCTCGTGGAAGGCCCGGACAAGACCGGCCGGCGCTTCACCGGCCGCACGCGCGGCAACCGCGTGGCGATCTTCGACGCGAACCCGCGGCTCGTCGGCCAGCTCGTGCCGCTGCGCATCGAGCGCGCGACGGTGAGCTCGTTGTACGGCGAGCTGGTGCTGACGGGCGTGGAGAGTGGGGAAAAGTTGAGAGTTGAGCACTGAGAGTTGAGAGAAAACCCAAAAGCTCGCATCACGCCGGACACTCTCGGCTTCAACTTCGCTCTCAACTTTCAACCCTCAACTCTCAACTATTTCCGATGTCCCTCACCCTCGCCACCCTTCTCCCCGGCCTGCTGATTCTTGCGCTCGGCGCGGCGCTTTTCTCCGGCAGCTCGGCCATCGTTGCGTTCTTCCGCGCGCTGCCGCGCTCGGAGCTGGGCAGCAAGGTGTTCTTCGGCGCCGGCGCGGCGTGGTTCCTCTACAACGTGCTCCATCTTTCCGAGGCCGATTTCGGGCAATACCGCCTGTTGCTGTTCGTCTTTTTCGGCGTCATCGCGATCGCGTCGTTCTTCTACGTCCCCGATTTTCTCGCCGTGCGCGGCCTCTGCATCCTCATGCTCCTGGGCGCCATGCCGGTGCTGGACGCCGCCTACATGGAATACGCGCACCCGCAACGGCTCTTCATGGTCTCGGCCGTTTTCGCCGGCATCATCCTCGCGCTCTACCTCGGCGCGGCCCCCTACCGGCTGCGCGACTTTTTCGAGTGGCTCTTCCGCACGCCCGGGCGCTCGCGCGTGCTCGGCGGGGCGCTCGCCGCCTACGGCCTGCTGCTGTGCGCCGTGGCGTTCACCTACTAGTCCACCCCGATGTCCGCCGTGTCGCTCTCCGGTCACCAATCCCCGGATACACAAGGGGCCGGCGTTTCGCCGGTTCCGGTCCTGCTCGTGCTCGCCGGCCCGGCCGGCTCCGGCAAAAGCACCCTCTGCGACCGGATGGTCGCCGAGGTGGCCGGCTTCTCGCGCGTCGTCACCACCACCACACGCCCGCCCCGGCCCGGCGAGGTCGACGGCGTGCATTACCATTTTCTGACGCCCGAGCAGTTCGACGCAAAGATCGCCGCCGGCGCGTTCCTCGAATGGGCCTGGGTGCACCAAAAGCACCGCTACGGCACCCTCGCCTCGTCGGTCTTCGAACCCCTCGCGCAGGGTTGCAGCCTGATCATCAACATCGACGTGCAGGGCGTGGACAACTTCCGCCGCGCCGCCGCTGCGGATCCGCTGCTGGCCCGGCACATGGGCACGATCTTCATCAGCGTGCCGCTCGAGGAACTGCGCGCGCGCATGGTGGCGCGGCAGCAGGACAGCGACGGCGAGATCGCCCGCCGGCTGGAAACGGCCCGGCGCGAGCTGCAGGAGGCGCCAAAGTTCGAGTTCCAGATTCACAGCCGCTCGCGCGACGAGGATTTCGCGGCGCTGCGCGCGATCCATCGCACCGTCCAGGACCGGGTCCGCGCCGGACGGTGAGAATGGCGTCTTTTCCCTTTCTCCTTTATCTTTCCCTCCCCGGACGTCCGCACGGGGAGAAAGATCAAGATAAAGACGAAAGCGAAAGATGAGGAACCGGGCAGCACTCGAAACCATCGACGCCTCCGCCGGTCCCAACCTGCCATGCAGATCGCGCTCGGCCGCATCACGCTGACAGGACGCCAGGCGGCCGGCCTTGCGTTGCTGCTGGCCGCCGGCCTGATGCTCACGGCGTTCTACCGGCAAATCGACCTGCAGGCCATCCACCAGCGCGCCGAGAGCCTCAACGGCGTATTGGTTTTTGTCCTCCTCACCCTGCTGCCGCTGGCGGGTTTCCCCGTCACGATCGCACATGCGGCGGCCGGCATCCGCTTCGGCCTCGGCTGGGGGTTCGTGCTGGTGGCGTTCTCGATCCTGCTGCAGATGTTCGCGAGCTACGGCTTGGTGCGCATGGCGCCCGGATTCTTTGCCCGGCGACTCGAGCCGGTGCGCCAGCGGCTGCCGCACGCCGCGCACCAGCCACTCACGATTTTCACGATGCTGCTGCCCGGCGCCCCCTACGTGGCCCAGATCTACGTGCTCCCGCTCGCCGGCGTGCCGCTGCAGACGTTCATAGCGTGGAGTTTTCCCATCACCGCCGCCCGGTCGGTCATCGGCATCACGTTCGGCGACGTCAGCGATAATCTCACGCCGCTGCGCATCGCCGGCTTCTGTCTGTACGGGCTGGCCATCACCGCGACGTGTGCATGGTCGTTTCAACGGCTGCGGGCACGACTTGCAGATCCGCCAGCAGCGGCAGGTGATCCGACGCCACGCGGGTAAGGTCCGTCTGCGGCACGGCCACGTGCAGCACGCTGAAATGCGGCGTGAGGAAAATATGGTCGATGCGGGCAAAGGCCTGCGCGGTCGTGAAGGTGGCCAGCGGGCGGACATCGGGCCGCGAGGTCTGCACATCGCGCAGCCGCGACACGGCGATCTGGTAGGGACGGCTGCCGGGCGTGAAGTTGAAATCCCCGCACAGCACGGCCGGCTCCTCCGACGGCAGGCGGCCGAGCCATTCCTCGCCGAGCAGGGCCTGCATCTGCGCCACGCGTTCGTTGCGGTCCAAGCCGAGGTGCGTCGTGACGATGTTCAACGGCTGTCCGTTCGGTTGCACGCGGGCCCACAACGCGGTGCGTGCCTCGGGCCACCAGGAACGCGGCGCGCTGGGCAACGTGGCGCGGCGCACGACGTGGATCGGCCAGCGGCTGAGCAGGGCGTGCCCATAATGACCGTCGCTGTGCGTCATCGACGGGCAGAAGGTCACGTGCATGCCGAGATGATGGGCGATGAGTTTCGCCTGATCCTCGCCGCGCGAACGGAGCCGGCCGAGGTCGATCTCCTGCAGCGCCACCACGTCGGGCGCATAGGCCTCGATCACCCGGGCGATCCTCCGCGGTGAGATGCGCCCGTCCATGCCGCCGCAGCCATGGGTGTTATAGGTCATGACCCGCAGGGTCGTGACGTCCCCGGTCGTGAAATGCGGCGTCAGCGCCGGCAGCGCCTCACGACCAAGGTGGTGACGGGCCGCGGCCCGGAGCGCATCCGGCCGGATGAAATGCTGCGTGCCCTCGGGCAGACGCGTGCGCGGCGGCAGGAGAGCGAAACCATGCGTTTCCTCGGGGCCGGGTCCGCCGTGGCCACCGCGTTCACAGGCGAAACTGCACGGCGCCTCCCAGGGCACCCAGCCGAGCGCGACCAGGTCTCCGGCATCGGGGTGCGACACGAGGCGCGCCAGGTCCTCGGCAATCGCCCCGCGCCACGGCTCCGGGTGCGGCAGGATCGCCGGCACTCCCTCGGGCACGGCCGTCTCGCCGCGCGAGTGTATCCAGCAAACGGATCCATCACTGCGGCGCAGCAGAACGCCGGGCACGCGCCGGCTTGTCACGATCCGGCGCGCCAGCGCCAGCCGCCGGTCGGCGTCGAGTTTTTCGGCGAAATAGATGTGCGCCACCGGTCCGAGTCCCGCGACGCTGATACCGCCGCGCTCCTCCTGCGTCAGCACGTCGCCGGCCAGCAAGCGCCGCAGCCAGCTTTGGGCGTGACGCTGGCGCGACCACCACAAGGGCGGCGCCTGGTGCGGATAGTTGCGCCGCCACGCGCGGGAGTTCGCTCGCGCGTCCTCCAGGCAGTCGTGCACGATTCGTTCGAGTCCGCCGTCGATCGCCAGCGGCAGCGGCCGCGAGTGCTCCTGGCCGTGGTCGGAGATGATCCAGATCGCGTATTCACGGCGGCCCGACCGGTGCGCCTCGCGGTAGAGGCCGCGGATCGCACGATCGATCCCCCGCAACGACCAGTGCGCGTAGGCCGAGCCCGGCCCGCGCCGGTGCGCAAGTTCATCGTAGCCGAGAAAATTGATGTGCACAATCGGCAGGCCGCGCGCGACGTCGATCTTGCCGCCGATGCTCACGGCTTCGCGCAGTCCGATGCCGACGAAGACGCGCGACACGACCATCCCCAGTTCCAGCCACGGGCTTTCGCCGCGCACGATGCCGCGCAGGGCGTTCCAGAACGCGATGAACGTCTCGAGCACCGCGAGGCCGGCGATGCGCAGGATCGAGGCGAGGTGCGCGAGGCAGACAAGCAGGATGTGCCGCAGCGCCTGCGTGCGCCACAGGTCGCCGAGCCCGATGCTGGCCGCACAAAAATGGCTCTCCCTCTGCGTGGCGCCGCCGGTGTAGATGTTCGACCAGGAACTGCCGCCCTGCAGCAGCCCCTCGCCCTGGGCAGCGCACAGCGCTTCGACGCGCTTCGCCCAGTCCGGATAATACATCGCGCCGCGCTCCCCCTTCGTGCGGTCGATGTAGCTGAACGCCGGCACGGCCGTGCGCACGCCGTAATAGAGTTCCGCCTGCACCGCCGGCGTCGTGGTCGGCAGGCCCGGATAGAAATCATGCAATACGTAACCCTCGCGCCGCATCAGCCTCCGCAGGAACGGCATGCGGCCGCGGGCCATCGCCCGCTCCAGTTGCTTGCGGCTCAGCCCGTCGATCTGCAGGAGCAGCAGCCCGGGCGCGTGGCTCGTGCCCTCCGACACCGCCAGGCCGAAGTAACGAATCGCCCACTCGCTCCGGCTGAGATTCCGGCGCCAGCGATGGAGAAAGGCTCCGACTACGGCAAACATGGCGGGAGGAGACGAAAAGGCTGACGTTGTTGGGGGCGGTGCTTATTCGACGCCTGTGCCGCTCGCGCCCGCCATGCCGGGCGCCGGCAAGCGGCGCCCCTACGGGACTGATAACGTTGAACGACTCGTATCCATAATGTGTCTACTGCGGTTTTCACGACTCCCCGCTCGTCTCGCTCATCGCCTCCACGACGCTCTGCGCCCGAGTGGCGATCAGTTCCCACTCGATCGCGAGGCGGTCGAGGAGCGTGCCCCACGGGCTGCGCTCGTTGAGCAGACGCTCCCGGCGGGTCGCGCGGCGGATTTCCTCATAATAATCGAGCGCGAGGCCGGCGCAGCGCTCGCGCGAGAACATCTGCGCCGTGTCCCTCGCCCCCGCAACATAGCCCCCGCGGCGCGCGGGCTCGGCGTGCAACGTCGCAAGCGCGGCGGCAAACTCCTCCGCGGAGGCATCCGCCGGGAGCAACGCGCCGTTGCGGCCGTCGTGCACGACTTCGCGGACACCCGAGGCCTCCAGCGCCACGACCGGCAGCCCGGCGGCCATCGCCTCGGTGAGCACGAGGCCCTGCGTCTCGCTCTGCGACGCAAAGGCAAACACGTCCATCGCGGCGTAGGCATCGGCCAGCGCGCGGCCGGTCTGCTTGCCGGCCAGACAGAGTCGATCGGAGCTCCCGTGCCGCTCAAACACCTCGCGCATCGCCTCCTCGGAGGGGCCGCCGCCGACGACGAGGAAACGCGCCTGCGGTGCGTTCTTCACGAAGAGCGCCACCGCCTCGGTGAGATAATCGAGGTTCTTCTCCGGCGCGAGGCGCCCAACGTGGCCGACCACGAACGCGCCGGCGGGCAGGCCCAGCCGGCGGCGGAAACGCGCGCCATCCCCCGACGCAAAGCTCTGCACGTCGATGCCGGTGGGCACGACTTTCACCGGCACGGTGACCCCGCGGCGCTGGATCAGCTCGGCGATGCTTTCGCTGGGTGCGATCACCCCGTCGCAGAGGTTGGCGAAATGAGTGGACAGCTGGATCGCGAATTCCTTCAGCGCCGGCGAGTCGAAGGGCACGTAGTGCGTGTAGTCCTCGTAGCGGGTGTGATGCGTGAAGACGATCGGCACATTGCTGCTCGCCGCCAGGCGCAGCGCGGTGTCGCCGAGCAGAAACGGATGATGCGCATGGAAGATGTCGGCACGAAACGACTCGATCCGGTCGGACAACGCTGCGGCGAGCGGCAGACGCACCGAGAAATCGCTGCCGTTGAAGTGCTGGATCGCGGCCACGCGCTCGACGATCGCCTCCGCGCGGCGCGGCAGCGGCTTGCCGTCGAACTGCGGCGCGACCACGAGCACCCGGTGCTTCCGCTTGCGATACTCCTCCGCGAAGGTGCTCACGGAACGGGCAACCCCGCCGACATGCGGCAGGTACGTGTTGGTCATCATGCAGATGTTCATGGGGTGGCTGGAATGAGAAGGTCCTCGCGCGGTCCGGGCTTCGGAAGCATGACCGGGGTGTGCCCGGGAAGACGAACGTCGAGCCGCGGGGCGTCGCCCCGCCAGGTCGCCTCGACGACCACACGGGCCGCCGCCCCGTCCACCGGCGCGATGCGCACCGAGACGCGACCCCACGGGGTCAGCGTTGGCCCAAACGACGCCGCCTCGGGCCGCCACCAGGACGCCTTCACACCGCTCGCGATCACAAGGCTGTCCGCTTCCTCGCGCACGAAACACTGCCGGATCATCAATGCCCACTCCGCGGCGGCCCAGATGTGCTGCCCGTCTCCCATGCAGCCGCCGCCCGTGCGCGGATGGATCGCCTCCGGCCACTGTCCGGTGGGCGACGCCAGCGCCGCGACGCGCTCCATCAACGCCCACGCGCTCACGGCGTCGTCCGCACGCAGCAGCACCTGAGCGAGGTGGAGCGTGAGGTAGGCGTTGATTCCGGAGTGAATCATGTTCTGGAAGAAGCCGCCGTCGTAGGCGCTGTGTTTGCGCAGGTAGTCAACCGTGGCGAGGATGCGCCGGTCGCCCGGGGGAAAGAGTTGTAGGGGATAATCCGCTACAATCGATCCGATCGCGCCGGAATCCATGCGCCGCCGCGGCGCGGCGGGAATGGCGTCGGGAAACCGGCGCCTCGGGCCGTGGGGGATCGAGCGTTCGATGTCGCCGAAAAACGCCTCGGCGTCCTGCGCGCACTCGGCCGCGAACGCAGCGTCGGTCTCCTGCAGGAGGCGCGCGGCGCTGCGCAGGCCGGCAACACCCCAGAAGTTGTCCCAGTAATAATGGTCGTTGGGCCCGAGGTGCTCGGCGCTGAAACCCGCCGGCAGCAGCCCCGCCTCGGCGGGATGCCGCTGCTGGGTGCGGCGCTTGCGCATGATCCAGCGGGCACCGCGTGCGACCGCCTGCAGCCAGGGGCCGGGCAGGGGCTGCCCCGTCAGGCGCGCGAACCGGCCGTAAAGCCAGAGCACGGCGCCATTGCTGTCCCATTCGCCTTCCTGCGAGAGAAAATAGCCGTCGTGTCGCTGCCGCGTGGGAAAAAGTTCGATGGCTCGTTGTGCGCGCGCGCTGTCGCCCAGCACGAGCAGCGCGTGAAGGATGAAGGCGGCATCGCGGAACCAGAAGCGCTTGTAAGTGTAGGGGCCGGGATAGACTTCATGAGGCGAATGCAACACGACGTTGGCCACCGCGCGGTCATAGAGCCCCTGGACCTGCGGTTCCCCGACCACGAGGCGGGCGAGCGGCGCCAGCGCGTCCTCCCACATCAGGGGACGCTCCACGCGGGGCGCCTGCGTGGGCTTGAGTTCGTCGAAAACCGGCACGCGCACCTCGAGGGCCCGCTCGCCGAGCTCGGCGAGCGGAAACAGCGCCGCCGCCGTCGCCAGCCCCACCGAACAATTGACCTGCGCCGGAGTGTTCTCCTCTTCGAGGCGGTGGACGACGTCGCCCTCGTCGTAGATGGAGAGCACCTGATGCCCCGGGTCGCGGTCAAAACACACCTCGTGCCGGCCGTTGACCAGCCACGCCGGACGGTCCGAGGGGATCGCCACTTTCTCGATGAAGCTGATCCCCTCGGGATTGTAGGGGCGCAGCGCGACGATGAGCCAGCCGGCCGGAGCGCCTGTCACAGTAAGCTGAATACGGCACACCGGTTCGTCGGCGTTCACGTCGAGCTCGACGGTCGAGGACAAGGCGACGCCGTCGCGCGCCACGCGGGTGACGACCCGCAGCGTCGGGGCGAGTTCGAGAGCCTGCTCGCACGCGGCAACTTTGGAGGGCAACAACAGCGAACCGTCGGCCGGCCACAGCCAGAAATCAAGCGACCAGCTGTCAAAGCTCGGGGTCACCAGCCCGCGCGGGTCGACGATCGGATAATAGGGAACATCCGGCTGGCCGGCCGCGGTCCAGTTGCGGTGGGTGAGGTTGATGTGGCTGAACGAGAAGGCTCGCGGGATGAAGGAATCGTCGGCCGGGTTGAACTGCTTCTCCACCCAATAGGGCCAGATCCAGTCGAGATTGTTCTGGATCGCCTTCGTGTTCACCAGCCCGCGCGCATGAAAGAGCATCCCGGCGCGCAGCAGTTCGACCGGCTCAGCCACTTCGGAGGGCCGCGCAAAGCCGCGCAAGCGAGACATCAGCCGGATCGGATCGAGAAAGCCGTAGGCACGAGCGGCGCGCGTGATCAGAAAGCGCGTCGGCCAGGAGCTGAGAAGCATGCGCATCGGGTAAAACGTGTGCTGGCCCGTTTATCCGTTCCGGCACATTTCGTTCGACGCCATGATAGCACGAAGGTTGCACGTTGCAGGCACGAACAGAGCCCAGCCCGGTTGCGCCCACGGAGCCCGCCCGGGGCGGCGGCTCCGGTCTTCACCCCAGAGCCGGCCCCGACCCGGTAGAGACGAACGGACAGGACGGGCAGAATACGAAGGATCAACAAACGTTATAGTCCCAGAATCCCATATGTTGTGGTTGACTCTGCCTCGAACTACCACAGGTAGTGGTCACCCCCGGCGTTTAACGCCGTCTTCCACCAGCACCCGAAACTCAACTAGAGGAGGCTTTTTGTATGTTTCCGTCGGCTCCTGCCGTCAACGCTCCACGGCCCGTCGTCCATTCCCGCAACGGTCTGCAAGACTACATCGCGATCTCGCGCTACGCTCGTTACTCGCCGGAAAAACGCCGCCGCGAAACATGGTCGGAGGCGGTAGCCCGCGTCCGCGACATGCATCTGGAACACTTCAGCGAGCGCTCGCTGCGGGAAGCGACGCACGCGGTGCTTGGCTCGGGTGAAGTGGCGCCGGAGACCTTTGCGCGGATCGGCCGGATGGACTCGTTGCATGAGGCGGTGCGCGCCGCTTTTGCAGCGGTGGATCGCAAGCAGGTGCTGCCGTCGATGCGCAGCCTCCAGTTCGGTGGCGAAGCCATTCTCACGAAGCATGCCCGCGTCTACAACTGCGCCTACACTCATATCGACCGCCTCGAGTCGTTTAGCGAAGCGTTCTATCTGCTGCTCTGCGGGTGCGGCGTCGGTTTCTCCGTGCAGCGCCAGCATATCGCCAAGCTCCCGGCGCTCGCCCCGTTGCCGGCCACCGGCACGCCGGTCGAGACTTACCTGATCCGCGACACCATCGAGGGTTGGGCCGATTCGTTGCGCGCCTTGATGCAGGCGGCGGTCGAGGGCCGGCGCCTGGCTTTCGACTACTCGCTCATCCGTCCCGCCGGCGCGCCGCTGCGCACCTCCGGGGGCAAGGCTCCCGGCCCGCAGCCCTTGATGCATGCGCTCAAGCACATCGAGCAGATCCTCATCGGCGCCGCCGGCCGCCACCTCCGCACGATCGAGGCCTACGACTGCCTCATGTGGGCGGCCAAGGCCGTGCTTTCCGGCGGTATCCGCCGTTCGGCGACAATCTGCCTCTTTTCCGTCGACGACGAGGAGATGGCGAACTCGAAGACGGGCAACTGGTTTGAGACCCACCCGCAACGGGCCGCGAGCAACAACTCCGCGGTGATCGTGCGCTCGCAGGCCACTCGCGCACAATTCGACCGGTTGTTTGAGGCGCAAAAGCAGTTCGGCGAACCGGGCTTTTATTTCGTCGAGGACGCCGATTATGGCGCCAACCCCTGCGTGGAGATCGGCTTGAATCCGCGGCTGGAGGTCACGCCGAAGATCGCTGCCCGCCTGCGCGAACTCGGCTACGCGGGCGAGCTGCGCAACGGCCAGGTGCTGACCGGCGTGCAGTTCTGCAACCTCACCACCCTCTCCGCCGCGGCGGCCGAAACCCCCGAGAAATTCTGGCAGCTGTGCGCCCACGCCGCCCTCATCGGCACCCTGCAGGCCGGCTACACCGACTTCGGCTACCTCTCGCCGGTGTCGCGCGTGATCACCGAGCGCGAGGCGCTGCTCGGCGTATCCATCTGTGGAATACTCGATCGCCCCGACATGCTGCTCGACGCCGAGGTGCTCCGCGCCGGCGCCGAAGTCGTGAAGGCCGTCAATGCCATCGTCGCGCGTGCCCTCGGCATCAACCCCGCCGCCCGCACCACCTGCGTGAAGCCCGAGGGCACCGCGAGCCTGCTGCTCGGCACCTCGAGCGGGCTTCACCCCCACCACGCCGTGCGCTATTTCCGCCGCGTACAGGCGAACCTCTACGATCCGGTTTACAACCACTTCAAGAAGACCAATCCGCACATGGTCGAGCCGAGCGTCTACGATCCGCACGGCCGCACCGAGGTGATCACCTTCCCCGTCGAGGGTCCGGCCTTCGGCATCTACCGCGAAGACCTCTCCGCCCTGCAGCACCTCGATCACATCCGCCGCGTGCAACTGCACTGGGTTCAGGCCGGCCGGCGCCACGAGCGCTACTCACCGGGCCTGCATCACAACGTTTCCTGCACCGTCTCGGTGAAACCCGATGAGTGGAACGGCGTGGCCGAGTTCATCTGGAACTACCGCGACTCGTTCACCGGCATCGCCCTCCTGGCCGACAGCGGCGACAAGGTCTATGCCCAGGCTCCGCGCGAGGCCGTCGCCACCGTCGCCGACGTCGAGAAGTGGAACACGCTGACGTATCAGGATGTTAACTACACCGCGCTTTGCGAAGACGAGGACATCACCGAACTGAAGCAGGTGATTGCCTGCGCGGGCGGCGCCTGCGAGCTGGCGTAGTTTCCCCCGTCACAAACCCTCCGCAGTTCTGCGCACCAAGCGTAAGACTGCGGCAGGGAAATGCTTAGGCGCGCAGGCGGCATCACCGGATACCCGCCGCCCGGCATTTCGTATACGCTCGCGGCATGCCGTCGCGGTGTGTCGCGCCTTGCTTACTGGCGCGCGGCCCCCTCCCGGGCCGGGCGCTGGGCATGATGTTGGCGTTTGCCTTCGCCCGGACCGTGGGCATCGCCGCCGAAGCCTCCCCCCCCGACGACGACCGGCCGGACGCACATGAAAACCTGCCGGCCGGGCTCATTCCCGGGGACAGCCCGGCGCGCTCCGGAGAACGCACGACCCACCTGTTCGAACCACCGGCGGTCGCGGAACGGGAGGGTGAGGCCTCGTCGCCGTCCGGTGGTCAGCGGAGGTCGCGTAGCTCGCGGACCGATACACCGAGTTCGAGCCTCGATCGTGATGCCGCCCTCCGCACCGCAATCCTCGCCACCCAGTTCGTCCGTGGCGCCAAGATCAGCGCGGTCGCCGGCACCGGCAGCATGGAACCGGTCTTCGGCCGCGATGCCTACCTGCTCCTGGAGCCGGCGCCGTACGGAGCCCTGCGCGAGGGAGACATCGTCACCTACCAGCCCGCCGGGGCGAGACAGCCCGTCGTACACCGTCTCGTGCGCAAATACGGCGAAAAGTTCGAGGCCAAGGGCGACAACAATCCCCAGCCCGATGTCGGTTACGTGACCCGTGACAATTACCGGATGCGCGTCTTCGGCATCGTCTACACAAGCCCCGACACGCCCGACCGGTATGCAGCCCCGGGGATGCCGGGCCCGCCGGTCTCGAGCCCGCCGGAACCGCCGCCCGCGCCCGGCGCGCTCATCGTCCAGAAATAACGCTCCCCGACCCAACACCTGCAGCGCCGTGTCACCAGGATTGGGCGGGAAGCCGCCGCGCCCGGGCGCCTTCCGTATCCGACCATTAACTACCTGAATCCCGGGTCCGTGACCCTCGCGCGCCTGCGCTCAGGGCGCGACGCGCCGGAAATCGCTCCAGGCAAAATCCGCGCGGTGGCCGAGCTTGAAGATCGTCATACGCGCGGTGCCATTGGGCGACTGCGTGGTCGCGGGGCGCGCAGGGTCGATCCGGAGATCGAACGCCACATCGGTCACCCGCGCCAGGCCGAAGGCGATCCGAAACGGCTCCCGCAGCCCGGCGGTGACTTGCTCGATGCAGCGGTGGTCCTTGTTCACGGTTACCGCGACTGCGAGCTTCTCGATCGGCACGAGCCAGCTCGCGTCCTCGCGCAGCGGCACCTCGTAGCGGACCTGCTCCGCCGACTCGGCGGCCACCGCAACGCGTCCAAAATCGATGTAGTCGGCGGGCGATTTGACGGCATGCCGCCTCTTTTTCCGATTCTTGCGCTCGGCAAAGGCGTCGATCTCCGCCGAGGTCGGAGCGCGGCCGTTGATCTGCAGGAGGGTCCAGCGTTGCGTGTCCGGCTGTGAAGGGTCGTAGCGTTCCAACCGCTCCTCCTTCAACCGGTGTTGGTCGCCAAATTCCCGCACATGCAGCGTGAAGGCCCACACATCGCGATCGCCGAGCCACGCGTCGAGCGCGCTGCCAAAAAGGGATGGTTCGGCAGCACGACCCGGCGCCGTAGCGATCAGACAGAGCAGAACTATCCAGCAGCGTCCCATGAGAGCGAAAGCGTCGCACGCTGGCGGGCGCGAGGGTTTTGGCAAGGGGTGGAAATTACGGCCCACGGGGGCTGTTCGCGAGCGGGAAGAGCGACCGCGTCGGTAATCGACGGCACACGAAAGGCTTTCCCGATCGGCGCTGGCGGTGTTTGGTGGCCGCGTGGGCAACTCCTCAGTTCTCGTTACCGGCGGCACCGGCTTTCTCGGCTCCCATCTCGTCGCGCGCCTGCTGGCGGAAGGCCGCGACGTCACCGTGGTGTCTCGCCGGCCCCAGCCCGATCTGGCCGCACGCGGAGTGCGTGTCGTCGTCGGCGGGCTGGACGACCCGGGCGTCTGCGCCGTCGCCACACGCGGCGCCACGACGGTGTTTCATGTCGCCGCCCGCGTCGGCGTCTGGGGCCGCTACGAGGAGTTTTATCGCGACAACGTCGTCGCGACCAAGACGTTGCTCGCGTCCGCGGCGGCGGCTGGCGTGCGGCATTTTGTTTACACGAGCACGCCCAGCGTAGTCTACAACGGCCACGACCTCGCCGGTGCCGACGAAACCCTGCCGCTGACGACGTCGTGCCCGAGTCCCTACCCGCTGACCAAGGCGCTCGCCGAGCGCGCCGTGCTCGCAGCCAGCCGTGAGACCTTTCGCACGGTCGCGCTGCGCCCGCACCTGATCTGGGGCGTGGGCGACCCGCACCTTGTGCCCCGTGTGCTCGCGCGCGCCCGCGCCGGCCGCTTGCGCGTCATCGGCTCCGGCCGCAACCGCGTCGACATGGTTCACATTCAAAACGCCACCGACGCCCACCTCCTCGCCGAACGCGCCCTGAAGTCTGTTCCGGCCGGGCCTGGCGTTGTTGCCGGCGGCGGGGCTTCCGGCGGAGCCGCGGGCAACGCCTACTTTATCACCAATGACGAGCCGGTGGTATTGTGGGCTTGGATCAACGGACTGCTCACCGCGCTGGGCGAGCGACCGGTGGCCCGGCAGGTTTCGCTCAGCGCCGCGACGGCAGCCGGTGCGGTCTGCGAAGCGCTCTGGCGCATTCTCCCGTTGCGCGGAGAACCGCCGCTGACGCGCTTCATCGCTGCCGAGCTCGCCAAGGATCATTGGTTCTCCATCGCCGCCGCCCGGCGCGACCTCGGTTACGCGCCGCGCGTGAGCATGGCCGCCGGCACCGCGGACCTCGTGCAGCATCTTCGGGAGAACCGTGTGTCCTGAGCCGATGCCGCCGCCCGGCGCCGAGCAGGCGACAGCGTCCATCGCAACGGGCGCCCGAGTTAACGATAACGACAATCTGCGACTGGAGCACCCGCGCCCGGCGCGTAGCATCGGAGTTTTATGCGTCGCTTCATCCCCGTCCCGTCGGTGCCCGTCACGCGCGTCGCCGGACTGGCCTTTCTCTGGCTCACACTCGCTCTTTCGGGACCCCACGCGGTCGCCGCCGGCCGGGAGGTGCTGAATTTCAATCCCGACTGGCGCTTCACCAAGTCCGATCCCGCCGGCGCCGAAACGCCCGGTTTCGACGATCGCGGCTGGCAGGCGGTTTCCGCCCCGCACACGTTCAACGACACCGACACGTTCGATGACTGGTCGCTGCCCGGCCATCGCGGCGAACAAAATCAGTGGAGTGGCCGCACGTGGTATCGAAAAACCTTCGACGCGCCGGCCGCCTGGCAGGGCCGCAAAGTTTTTATCGAGTTCGAGGCCGTGCGCCAGATCGGCGAGGTCTATCTCAACGGAAAGAAACTCGGGGTCGCGAAGAGCGGGTTCACGCCTTTCGGCTTCGACCTAACGCCGCACCTGCGTTTCGGCAGTCCCAATGTCCTCGCCGTCATGGCCGACAACCGGTTCATGAAGGATCCGCTGGACCCGAAGACCGCGCCCAAGGCCGCCACCAACGCCTCCACGCACCCGAATCTCGGCAAGCTTACCGAATCCTTCAACGCCGCGATCCCCGACACCATCGAGGATTTGCAGGCCGACCAGATCCCGTGGAACAACCCGCACTGGCACCCGGCGCACGGCGGTCTCTATCGCAATGTCCGCCTGATCGTCACCGATCCGCTGCACATCACGCTGCCGCTCTACAGTTTCCTCCAGACCGAGGGGCCTTACGTCTACGCCACCGACGTATCCGAAAAGTCGGCACAAGTGCATATCCAAGTCCCCGTGCGCAACGACCGCCCCACCGGCATGGACGTCGTCGTCCACGCCGAGGTGTTCGATGCCGGCAACCAGCGCGTGCTCGCCCTCGAGGATCGCAAAGCGATCGCCGCCGCCTCAAGCGACACGGTTCGGCTCACCGGCGAGCTCACCCAGCCCCGCCGCTGGGAACCGGGTTACCCGCACGTTTACCGCGTCGTGATCACACTCAGGCCCGCAAGCGGCGGGATCGTCGACACCGCCGAGGCGCCGCTCGGCGTGCGGAGCGTGCACTGGGATGTCGCGACCGGCTTCTGGATCAACGGCCAGCACTACAAGCTCACCGGCTGGGGGCAGAAATCGACAAACGAGTGGCCCGGCCTCGGCGCCGCCCAGCCCGACTGGATGCATGCCCACACGTTGCAGCTCATGCGCGAAGCCGGTGGCAATTTCATGCGCTGGGGCCACGTCCCCGGCGGCCCGGCGCAAATCGCGGCCGCCGACCGCCTGGGCATCGTCACGCTGCAGCCGGGCGTCGACGGAGAAGGCGACACGCGCGGCGGCGCCTGGGCGCTGCGCTCCGCAACGTTCCGCGATCTGGTGATCTACTACCGCAACCACCCCTCGATCCTCATCTGGGAAGGCGGCAACCAGAAAGTCTCTCGCGAACACGCCGCCGAACTGCGCGGCATCATGGACCGATACGATCCGCATGGCGGCCGCGCCTACGCTCATCGGCGCGCCGACCAGATCACCGCCGGGTTCATGGACGTGGGAATCGGCACCGAGGGCGGCCGCGAGATTGCCCGCCTGCCTGTAGTGGAAGGTGAATACGACCGCGAAGAATCTCCGCGCCGCGTGTGGGACGATTTCTCTCCGCCCAACTTCGGTTACCCCGAGGCCAAGGGGCAGACCTATCAGCTCACCTCCGAGCAGTTCGCCGTGAACCAGATCTCGCACTACGTGAACAAACTCGGAGCCGACAACCACGCCGGTGGCGCCAACTGGATTTTCTCCGATTCCACG
This sequence comes from Opitutaceae bacterium, assembly GCA_036406235.1. GTDB lineage: Bacteria > Verrucomicrobiota > Verrucomicrobiia > Opitutales > Opitutaceae > DASWVO01. The sequence continues at coordinate 9,403 of DASWVO010000272.1, read as the reverse complement.
AGCGGCGGCCGCGTGGGCGTCGAGGTCGCGCGCGCCAGCGGCGAAGTCGACGGCGTGCGCCTGCCCAAGGAAGCCTACTATGTGTGCCAGGTGATGTTCACCTACGAGCCCCGCGTGCACATCGTCGGGCACTGGACCTATCCCGCCGGCACGACGAAAACCGTGTATGTTGCCGCCAATACGGGCGACGACGTCGAACTCGTCCTCAACGGCCGCTCCCTAGGCCGCGCGAAACCCGGGCAGCGATACCTCTACACATTCCGCGACGTTGCGTTCGCGCCCGGCGAGCTCAAGGCGATCGCCTACCGCGACGGCAAACCCGCCGCAAGCGCGGTCAAACGCACAGCCGGCGAACCCATCGCCCTCCGTCTCACAACGCGCACCAGCCCCGACGGCTTCCGGGCCGATGGGGCCGACGTGGCCCTCTTCGACGTCGAGGCCGTTGATGCGAACGGCGAGCGCTGTCCAACGTTTCAACAGCGCGCGGATTTCGAGCTCACCGGCCCTGGTGTATGGCGCGGTGGATACAACAGCGGCAAGGCTGGTTCGATCAATGTCCCGCACCTCGACCTCGAGGCGGGCGTGAACCGCGTCGCCGTGCGCAGCACGCGCACGCCCGGCGCGATCACGCTCGTCGTGCACAGCGCCGGCCTGAAATCCGCGACCGCCACGATCGAAGCACGGCCCTTCCCCACCGCCCACGGCGCCTCCGCCGTGTCGCCCGCACAAGCTCCGTTCGCGCTGCCCGCCACCCCGCTGCGCCCTCCTGCGAGCGCCACGCCAAAGGTCGCGACTGGCAACGCAATGGCGCCGGGCCACGTGGGCCGCTTCACCAAAGCGTTCAACTACTCCGGCCCGGGCAGCTACATCGTGCACGTCGAGACCGACGCGCAGGACGGCAAGAATGCCTACGTCGAAGTGGATTCCCCCTTCCGCAGCCTGCCCGTTGCGCTCGCCGGCGCCGACTGGGTGCAGGCGGCAAACCGCGACTCGCTCTATCACGCCGTCGACCTGATGGAGCTCACCGTCACGGCCGGCGCGACGGTGACGATCGCGCATGACGACCGCCTCCCGCGTCCTCCCTGGCTCGCGCAGCAAGACTTCGAACCCGCGGGCAACGCGATCGAAGTGAAGGGGCAGCGCATGACGCTCTTCCGCCGGACCTTCCCGCAGGAGGCGAGCGTCACCCTCGGCCCCAACACCGAAGACTCGACGATCACGGCCGCGAACATGTATCTCGTGTTTGTCCAGCGAGACAGATAACCGCTCACCCGCTTCTCATGCACCTACCCCGGATTGGCGTCGCGCTCGCGACCCTCGCCCTCGCGGCCCAGGCCGCTCACGCGGCCGACTGGCAGCCGCTGTTCAACGGCAGTAATCTCGATGGCTGGCGCACCTGGCTTGGCAAGCCGCCTGCCGCACTCGAGATTCCCGGCCTCGCCCGCGACGCGAAGGGCGAGTACGCCGCACCGCTCGGCTGGGACCGGGATCCGCTCGGCGTTTTTACGGTCGTAGCCCAGGAAGGCCGCCCTGCCATTCGCATCTCCGGTCAGGTCAATGGCGGCCTCGTGCTCGCGTCTCCACGCGGCAACTACCGTCTGCGCCTCGCCTACAAGTGGGGCGCGGCCCCCGCCGGCAACCGCCGCCGCAACAGCGGGCTTCTTTATCACGGCTACACCGAGCCCGGCGCCGCCGGCATCTGGCCCTCGGCACACGAAATGCAGATGATGGAGGGCAACGCCGGCGATTATTACGCGATCGGCGGAGCCTCGGCCGAGGCTTACGCACGCAAGGCCGACGCCCCAGACTACGTGTACGATTCCAGTGTGCCCGCCCCGCTTCTCTTCGCCCCGAAGTCCCTCGCCGGCCGCCGCTGCCAGAAGAGCGAGGTAGCCGAGAGCCCGGCCGGCCAATGGACGAATTTCGAGCTCGTGTGTTACGGGGACCAGAGCGCGCAGATCGTGAACGGCAAGACCGTGCTCCGTCTCGCAAGATCACTCCGCGCCACGGATGCCGGGCTCGTGTCGCTCGGCGAAGGCACGCTCCTGATCCAGTCCGAAGGCGCCGAACTCTTCGTGCGCGACGTGGAGATTTTGCCCCTCACCGAAGCGCCGGCGGAGTTGAAGTAACGGCCTCGCCCCGCCTCGGCCTGCGCAGCAGCTCCAGTTCAGGCTGGAAAGCCGGTCACCGGACGCCCCGCGCTTCATTCACGGCGGATTCGGGCCCAGGTTCTCTGCCAGGAATCTTTCCATCGCGGCGTAGAACTCGAGCGATGCTCTTTCATCGCGAAAGCCATGGCCCTGCCGCTTCTGCTCGATCGCAGCGTAGGGCTTGCGATGTTTTTTCAACGCGCTCTCGAGTCGCATCCAGTGGTCGAATTCCACCCGCGGATCCTTCCGCCCATACGCGTGAAGGGACGGCGCGCGAATTCTTTCCACGAAATTCACCGGTGAGGTTTCATTGGCATAGTCGTTCGTCGCGCCGATCCATTCGCGCTGATAACTGAAGTCGGAGCCACGACGGTAGGCATCCTCACCGCGTCGCTTGAAGCCGATCGTCAAGTCGGCCACGCCCACGTAGTTCACACCGCAACGATACAGCTCCGGCGTGAACGCCAATCCAGCCAGCGCTGCGTAACCGCCGTAGCTGGCACCATATATTGCGACGCGATCCGGATCGGCGTAGCCTTGAGCGATCGCCCAGCGCACCGCATCGGTGAGATCGTCTTGCATCGCACGCCCCCACTGCCGCCGGCCCTTGCTGATGAACTCACGCCCGTAACCACCAGAACCGCGGTAGTTGACCTGAAGCACCGCGTAGCCGCGCGAGACGAGAAACTGCACGTCGGGATTGAAGCCCCATGCGTCGCGAACGCCGAACGGTCCACCGTGAGGATTGATGACCAGCGGCACTTTCCGCCCTCCCTCCGCCGCGAAGGGCCGCGTGAGATAACCGTGCAGCTCGACTCCGTCGCGCGCAGCAAAGGTCACCGTCACCATCGGACGCAGCAGCCGGGGATCGAGCTCCCGCACACGCTTGAACTGGGTCAGGCTGCCCGCCTTTCGATCGAGCACGTAATAAACCCCGGCCTCCCGGTCCGATCCGATGTGGACCAGACACACTTGTTCGTCAGCCGACTTGCTCGCGATCGTCACGTCTTGCCCGGGAAACGTCGCCTCGAGGCTCGCCTGCAACTTTCCGCGGCCCGCGTCGAACCAATGATAGCGGCGGCGTTCGCCTTCGAAAGTGACACCCTGCAATTGACGACGATCAGGGGAGGTCACGAGGCTCGTTATCTCGCCCTCGGGCGGCACGAACACGGCGTCACCGCGCACGTCGGTCATCGTGTCATAGGCATACAGCGCCCCGCGATCGTGCTCTTCACGGGAAATCAGCCAGAGCGTGCGGTTGTCCGCCGCGAAAAACTGCGGTTCCCAGGTTTCCGCGTATCCATGGATTGCATGCCGCGCGATCTCCCGCCACCGGGCGCCATCATCGTCGCGATGCTCCCAGACCATCAATCCGCCCTTGACCTCGCGGGAGCGCAGCCGGACCACACCCGCATTGTCGACATACACCGACCAGGTACGGTCCGCCTCGTGATAGGTGTAGGCGATGGAGAGTCCCCGGTTCCGCACATTGACCCGGGTCACGACGAAATCCGCCGTGGTCGCGGAAGAATCAAACCAATGCGACGGGCGAAAAATGCCGGTAACCACGATGTGATCAGTATCGGCCCCGAGGTTGTCGAGGATGCCGCCCGCACTGCCCTGCAGGTACTCACCGGGCTGCGTCTCGACGATGCGGGTCACCTTTTTTCCCGTGAGGTCCGTCGATGCGACGAAAGTGGATTCGTTGCCCTGGTAATCGGCGTAAAAGACGATGCGCTCGTTGCCCTTCCAGAAGAAGGAGAGCAGGCTCTCATCACGTCCGCGCAGGATCATGCGGGCGGACCTCGTCTGGCGGTCAAACAACCCAAGCGCCATGCGCCCCTCGAAGGGAAAGAGGAACGCGATCTTTCTACCATCGGGCGAAAGCTGCGGCTGCCGCACCTCCGGATACTCGAAAAACGCCGAGGCCGGCAGCTCCGCCGCCTGACGGGCAAGCTCCGTCCAATCCGTGGCGGAGTCGGCAGCGAGCGCCATCGGCACCCCGGACAACAAAGCGACAAGCAACGTGAAGCGCTGGAGCAATAAGGTCATGCCTTCTACTTCCCGCCCCGTTGGCGCACGGCCTCGAACAGCGTGATGATCGTCGCCATCGCGACATTCAGCGAATCCGCCTGGCCCGCCATCGGGATGCGCACCTGCCCGTCGCTCTCCTTCAACCAGAAATCGCTCAGGCCGTACTGCTCGCTGCCCATGACGATCGCCAGCGGCCCGCGCAGATCGGTGTCGGTGTAAAGCGCCTCGGCCGCCGGCGTCGTCGCCACGGCACGAATACCGCGGTCGCGCAGCCAGGTGCGCACTTCCGTGCTGCCGGCGATCACGACCGGCACGGAGAACAATACGCCGGTCGAGGCGCGCACAACGTTCGGGTTGAACAAGTCGGTCACCGGGTCGCAGACGATGAGCGCATCCACGCCCGCCGCATCGGCGCTGCGCAGGATCGTACCGAGATTGCCCGGTTTCTCGATCGCCTCGACGACGAGCAAAAACGGCGTCGCGGAGAGTTTTATGCCTTCGAGCGCGTTCTTCCATTGCGGCGCCACGGCGAGCAGCCCGTCCGGGCGTTCACGGTAAGCCACCTTGCCGAAGGCGTCCTTCGACAGCTCGAACAGCTTCGCCCCCGCCGCCTCCGCCTGGGCGATCAGCGCCGGCTCGTTCTCACCCAGGAACCACTCGGGCGCGTAATACAGCTCCGTCAGCCGGATTCCCTTTTCCAGTGCCCGCCGGATCTGACGGTACCCCTCCACGAGGAACACGCCGGCCTCGTCGCGCGGACGCCGGTCGCGGAGCTTCACGAGCTGCTTCACGCGCGGATTCTGGAGGCTGGTGATCTTTTCGACGGGCATGCGGGAAATTGCTCCACGTACCGAGCGGAGCGACATCTGCCAACACACGAAAAGACACGAAAGAAAAAACCGCTTCGTTTCGGCGGCTTTCGTGTGTTTGGTGTGTTTTGTGGGAAAAAGAAAACCCTTCAACGACCATCCGTTTGCTTATCACCAGGAGATCGAGCTCGAGATCGCCACGCTGACCAACCTCGGCGTGGGCCTCGGACGCGTGGCGCTGTCGGATGATCCGGCGTCGCGCTGGGTCGTGATGGTGCCGTTCTCCCTGCCCGGCGAGCGCGTGAAGGCCCGCGTGTTTCGCAACCACAAGAACTATTCCGAGGCCGATTTGTTGGAGGTGCTCACGCCTTCGCCCCACCGCATCGAGGCGCCCTGCACGCTTTTCGGCCGTTGCGGGGGCTGTCAGTATCAGCATCTCGCTTACACGGAACAACTCGCATGGAAGCGCCGCCAGGTCGAGGAACTGCTCGAGCACATGGCCGGACTCACGTTTCACGTCGCGCCCGTCATCGGCTCTCCCCGCCAATACGGCTACCGCTCCAAAATCACCCCGCACTTCAACCCGCCGCGCGACCCGTCGATCCCGCCGCCAATAGGCTTTCTGCGGCAGGGCACGCGCTTCGACATCGTCGACGTGCCCGGCTGCCTGATCGCCACCGAGCCGATCAATGAAAGGCTCGCCGAGGTCCGCGCGGAGGTGCATGCGAAGGCCGCCACCGGCGCCTACCAGCGCGGCGTCACGCTGCTGTTGCGCGACGCGAGCGGACGCGTGACGACGAACTACGACGAGGTGATCACCGAAACCGTCGGCGATCTGAAACTACATTTCCTCGCCCGCGATTTTTTCCAGAACAACCCATTCATCCTCCCGGCCTTCACCGGCTACGTGCGCGAGCAGGCGGCCGCGAGCGGCGCGCGCTTCCTCGTCGACGCCTATTGCGGCAGCGGCCTATTCGCGCTCACCGCCGCCGGCGCGTTCGAACGCGTCGCGGGTATCGAGATCAGCGAGACGTCGGTGAAGTTCGCTCGCGAAAACGCCGCCGCCAACGGCATCGCCAACGCCACGTTCCAGGCCGGCGACGCGTCCGCGATTTTCGCCGGACTTGCGTTCCCCCCGGCGGAGACGGTCGTCGTCATCGACCCGCCCCGCAAGGGCTGCGACGAAGGTTTTCTCCGGCAGCTCTTTGCGTTCGGCCCGTGTGCCGTCGTCTACGTCTCCTGCGACCCGGCCACACAGATGCGCGATCTGCGCCACTTCACCGCCGCCGGCTACGGCCTCACCGCCGTGCAGCCGTTCGACCTTTTTCCGCAGACCCGCCACCTCGAATGCGTGGTGACGCTGGTGCGGAGTGGAGCTGAAAGTTGAGTGTTGAGAGTCGAGAGCCGAAAGGCCGCGCATTGCTCTCCGCGTTCGGCGTCGTTTCTCAATCACTCACTGCGCGCACACTTCGATCTCTCAACTCTTCCCGATGCCCTCCAAACCCATCCCCGGCTCTTCCGGCGACGTCCTCACCTGCCTGCCCTCGCCCTACCTGGCGCATGCGGCGACCGGGCTGCTCTATCTGCCGCGGTTCATCGCCAAGTGCAAATACGTGAAGCAGCACGGCGCGCTGCCGCCAAGCTACGCGAAGAACTACAAGCGCGGACTCGATCGCTTTCTCAGCATGCACCTCGGCGTCGATCCCGCAGCCGTCGAGCAGATCGTGCACAGCTCCGCAGACGATGCGGAGATCGACCGCCGGCTGCTGGAGCTCTTTCCCAAAGACGTGCGAGCCGCGAAATGGAACCGCGAGCTCACGCAAAAAGGCATGACTCCCGCCGGCCGCGAATTTCTGCTGCAGGCGCTCACCGTGATGGGTTGCGCCGATCGCGCCGAGGAAATCAAGAGCGTGCCCGACCTCATAGAATTCGACGAGGGCCGGATCGATTAGGCCCGCCCTCGCACCGCGCGCCAAGCCGGCGGGGACCGGTCAATCGCGCGGCCGGGAGGCGCGCGCCCGCGCCTGCTCGGCGGCGGCGCGCAGCCGGGCATCGCCAGGCCGGAGGCGCATGGCCGCTTCGAAGGCCTCCGCGGCCTCGTCGGGCCGGCCGGCTACGAGAAGCGCGTTGCCAAGGTTCGCCTGCGCCACCACGTAGCCGGGCGCGCTGCGGACGGCGGCACGGTAGTGCTCGATGGCTTCCGGTATCCGCTGCAGCGATACAAGGGCGTTGGCCAGATTATAGTGCGCGCGGGCGTGGTCGGGCGCCAACGCGAGCGCCGCCTCAAGCGGGCGCAACGCGGCGGCCGGTCGCTCGAGTTGCAGGAGAGCCGCACCGTGATTGGTGAGCACCTCGGCATCGGGCGGACGGAGTTGCTCGCCACGTTCATAGTGCGCGATCGCATCGAAGGAGCGCCCCAGACGCACGAGCGCATCAGCCAGGTTCAAATGGGCGTCCGCCGAATCCGGTGCCAACGCGAGCGCCGCCTCGAAGCGGACGACGGCTTCCGGCAGGCGCCCGGCCCGCACGAGCACGAGGGCAAGGTTGTTCAGCGCGTCGGGGTTGCGTGGGAAAAGACGCAGCGCCGCCTCAAAATGGGCAATGGCCTCGTCGATCCGGCCCGACTCGGCGAGCACCAGGCCGAGATTGTTGTGCGCCCGCGGATTGTCGGGGCGCTTCGTGACCGTGTCGCTCCAGAGCGCCTCGGCGTTGCGGTAGTCGAGATTGCGACGCGCCGTCACAAACGTGAGCGGTAACGCACACACCGCGAGCACCGCCAAAGCTGGTCGGCCCGCGAGGCGGTGAATCGCGCTTGCCACAAGCACGATCAGCGCCGCAAGCGGCACGTAGATCCGGTGCTCGGCGAGCGTCTGCGTCGCGACCGGCACAAAACTCGAACTCGGACCGAGCAGCAGGAAAAAGGCCAGCGCCGGCACCGCCACCCGCGGCCAGCGCCAGGCGGCCACCAGCGCGCCGGCGAACAGCGCGATCACCACCATCGCATACGGAGCCGCGGCAACCAGCGTAGTGACCACCGGTGAGCCATAATCGAACACCAACGGACTTGGCCATACGGTGAGACGCAGATAGTGCACGATCGCCTGGCACTGGGTTAGCGCATAAGTCCACGCGGAAATCGGCGTTGCAAACCCGGCCGATCCGCCGCGTCCGCCCGCGGCGATGATCAGCGCAGCGGCGGAGACCCAGGAAAACGCCAGCGTGACGTAAAACCAGCGACGCGCGCGCAGAGCCGCACCGAAGCTGCCGGAGAAAAATGCGCGGTCGCAGAGGAGCACGAGCAGCGGCGCGACGGCGACGATCTCTTTTGTCGCCACTCCGGCGATACAAGCTGCAGCCGAGAGCGCCAGCCAGCGGCGGCCGGATGTCCGTGGGTGATCGACCAGTGAGCGTTCACCGGCCGCTTCGGGTGCCGCCCTCCGAAACCCATTCGTCAAGGGCATCTCCGCCGCCCGGACAAAACCATAAAGCGCGAGCAGCACGAAAAAACCGGCAAGCGATTCGGCGCGCTGGACGATGTAGGTGACCGACTCCGTCTGCAGCGGATGCACCAGCCAGATCAGCGCGACCGACGCGGCAAAGACGGTGGCATCCATCCGAAGCCTCGTCACACCCGAAGCCGCGGCCAGACGACGGACGATTCCAAACAAGAGCAGGCCGGCACCAAGATGAATCGCGAGGTTGCCGGCATGATAGCTCGCGACAGACAAACCGCCGGCCGCGTAGTTGAGCGCAAAGGAGAGGTTGAGCAGCGGCCGCCCCCCGACCGTATTTCCTTGGGCCGACGGGGGCACGAGGGCGGTGGAAAGGCGGCGGATCGTCGGGTTGTCGCGTATCGCCGGCAGATCATCAAACACGAACGGACCCTCGAAGCTGTTGTGATACGCCACGAGCGTGGCGAACACGAGCAAACCAAGGGTGAGCCAGGGCGGGCGGGCGCGAACAATGCAGACAGGTTTCTTGATGGCCGATGGGGTGACAGTAGGCACGGCGCGTATTGGCGGAACGAAACCCCAACCGCGGCCCCGAGCCAAGCGACATCCACGTCACCCGTTGCCAGCGCGAGTTGACGCTTGAGTTCAGTTTATTGTTATACTCTTATTGCCCTTGTGACCCCGTTTACCCGAGCCCGCCCCCGTCGGCGAGAGGCCGTGTGCCGCCCGATTACAGTGGCTCGAGCCGCGCACTGTTCTGGATGAAAACGGGGAGTGCGGATATGGCTGAAGACCACGCGCAGGCTCGCCCTTCCTTCGAGGAGGAGGAGCTGGGTGGGGCGATTGGGTTGTTGAGGAGGCGGCTGGGGGAGGATTATCGGGGGATGTTTCGGGCGGCCGGAGGGGCGTTGCGCCACCCGTTCCTCACGCCAGGCAGCGAGCAATACGCCGATGTGCT
>DASWVO010000271.1:0-2278 GCA_036406235.1 Opitutaceae bacterium | reverse complement strand
AAGGCGGTGTTGGCCTCGAGCCGGTCGCGGAGCTCGGTGGAGCGGGAGACAAGGTCGAGCGTGGCAAGCGAGGCGGCGACGATGACGGGCGCGAGCGTATTGGAAAATAAATACGGTCGGGATCGCTGACGGAGGAGCGCGACGATCTCGCGACCGCCGCTCACGTAGCCGCCGCTCGCGCCCCCGAGCGCCTTGCCGAGCGTGCCGGTGAGGATGTCGACGCGATCCATGACGCCGCAATGCTCGGGTGTGCCGCGGCCGGTTTTTCCCATGAAACCGACCGCATGGCTGTCGTCGACCATGACGAGAGCGTGGTATTTTTCGGCAAGATCGCAGATGCCCCGCAATGGAGCGATGAAACCGTCCATCGAAAACACGCCGTCGGTGACGACGAGCTTGAAACGCGACCCGGCGGCGTCGGCCGCGCGCAGTTGCGCTTCGAGATCGGCGAGATCGCAATTCTTGTAGCGGAAGCGCCGGGCCTTGCAGAGGCGGATCCCGTCGATGATCGAGGCATGGTTGAGTTCGTCGCTGATCACCGCGTCCTCCGCCGAGAGCAGGGTCTCGAACACGCCCCCATTGGCGTCGAAGCAGGATGAATACAGGATCGTGTCTTCCGTCCCCAGGAACGTGCTGAGTCGCGCCTCGAGTTCCTTGTGGATTGTCTGCGTTCCGCAGATGAAACGCACCGAAGAGAGGCCATAGCCCCAGCGATCGAGTGCGGCGTGCGCGGCGCGGATGATCTCCGGGTGGTCGGCCAGGCCCAGGTAATTGTTGGCGCAAAAGTTCAGAACCTCCCGAGGTTTGGCGGGGCTCGGGCCCGCGTCGGTGCTGGCGACACCGATTCGCGCGTTTTGCGGAGTCGTAAGGATGCGCTCGCGCTTGAAGAGGCCGGCCGCGTCGATCTCGGCCAGGATGCGTTGAAGGTGGTCGCGATAGGCGGGGGGCATACCTCGAGCATGGACGCGTGTCCGGCAGCCGCCGACTCAAAAGGCGTCGCGCTGCCGGGCCCGGTAGCCGATCGCTGGTCAAGGTGTGACGAGAAGCTGGGCGAGAGTTAACTGATTTGGTTCCTAATTGGAAGAATTAACCGATTAAGTTTACGACTTGAAAAATGAACCGAATAGGTTAACGAGGTGTGATGCGGGTCATTGCGGTCATTGGAGACATTGTGGGATCGAAGGAGGTTGCCCGGCGCGACGTTTTTCAGCGCAAGCTCTCCGCGGCGCTCGAAGCGACGGGGGGCGAGGGGCGGGCGCTGGCTTCGCCCTACACGATCACGCTGGGCGACGAATTCCAGGCGGTCTACCGCGAAGCGGGGCCGATATTCGCCGATATCGTCGACGTGCTCGCGGAGATTCATCCGGTGCGAGCGCGCGTGGCGATCGGTGTGGGCGAGTTGAGCACGCGGCTGAATCCGAAGCAGGCGCTCGGCATGGACGGGCCGGCGTTTCATCGGGCGCGTGAAGCGCTGACTTCGCTGAAGGGCCAGAAGGCGCTGTTCCGAATCGCCGGCGACGCCGCCGAGCCGTGGGCCCTGGCCAATCATGCGCTCAACCTGGTTTCGCATCAGCTGCGACGCTGGGAACGCAACCGGTTGCTGGTGCTCGCCGGGCTCCTGCGCGGTCGCAGCGTGCGCGAGATCGAAGAGGGCATGCGCATCTCCCGGGTGGCCGTCTACAAAAACATCCGCGCGGCGGCACTGGACGAAGTGACGGCGGTCTGCCACGAACTCACCCGCGCGCTCAACGCCGCGCTGCACGCCCCATGACGCACGCGTTTCTGCTCTACGCCAACCTGGTGCTTTTTTTGCGCTTGTGGCTCCTGCTGGGCGAGCGGGCGGCGCGCCGGGGTCCCTGGATCGTCAAGACGTTTGTCGAAATGCTGGCGCTGGCGCTGTTCGAGTTGAGCGTGCCGGTGGCGCTGGCGGCGGCGGTCTCGGTCGGCGCGAATTTATCCGGCATGAAGCTCGCGCGGCGCGATTCTCGACGCGAAGCGTGGCAACTGGGTCTCGGCATCGTGCATGTTTTGGTGCTTAGCGCGTGCTTTGCCCGCGTGAACGGGGTGGGGTACCGGCCGGAGTTGCTCGCGCTGGCGCGGGAGTTGGCCGCGCACAGTGCGTTGGGTCCCGTGCTGATGGCGGTGTTTTCCCTCGCGGGGCAAGGGATGCTGTTCGGGCTCCTGCTCGCGGCCAACGAGGCGAATCTTTTCATCCGCGCCGCCTTCGAGCGGATGCAGCTGAAGCCGCGGCTGCCCAACGACGGAATGGTCGACGCGG
>DASWVO010000270.1:0-42172 GCA_036406235.1 Opitutaceae bacterium | reverse complement strand
CGTCGGAGATGGGCCCCAGCCGTGCAACGGGATACGATGCCGGAAAGCGCCGGCGGGCCCCAACGATTATTTTCGCGACCGTTGTGTTCTGGCCGGGGCGGGGGCACCGTGCACGACCGCCATGCCCAAGAATACGCATCAATCGCGCCGGTCCATCTCCCGTCCCACGGCCCGCCGCCGGGCTGTGACCTTTGTCGGCAAAGCCTATAGTCACGACCCGCACGAACGCATCTCCTCGATCGGGGGCGTCAACTACGACCGTACGTCCTGGCGTCTCACGCAGGAGGCGGCGATCGAGGGCATCGAATCGGGCAAGGACGAGTTTTACATCGCGACCGACGACGGTCCGGTCGATCTCGTGGTGACGACGGTCGACGACCAGAAATACCTGCAGCGGGCCAACGATCTCAGCGTGACCGAGCCGTGATCGCGCCGGCGTCGCGGCCGGCGGCCGGCATCCCGCCCGCCTCCCGCACCGTCCGCGTTTGCCCTCGCCGCCCCGCCGCCCGGCGGCTAGTTTCGATCCCGGCGCGCCGGCCCTTTGCGGCCATGCCGGTCTCGATCGGGGCGAGTCGCGCCGGGACGTATGAATGCGCTGCTGCTGTATCCTGAGTTTCCGGATACGTTCTGGAGTTTCAAACATGCGCTGAAGTTCATCCGCAAGCGCGCCTCCCTGCCGCCGCTCGGCCTGCTCACCGTCGCGGCGATGCTGCCGCCCTCCTGGACGCTGCGGCTCGTCGACCTCAATGTCCGCCGGCTCACCGAGCGCGAACTCGCGTGGGCCGACGTCGTGTGCATCAGCGCGATGATCGCGCAACGCGGACCGGTGCAGTCCTTGATCGCGCGCTGCCGCGCCGCCGGCAAACGCATCATCGCTGGCGGACCGCTCTTCACCAGCGCGCACGCGGACTTTCCCGACGTCGACCACTTCGTTCTCAACGAAGCCGAGCTCACACTCCCGGAGTTCCTGCGCGACTTCGCGCAGGGGCGGGCGCGGCGGGTTTACGCCACCCCGCGGTTTGCCGACATCCACACGACGCCGCTGCCGCGCTGGGATCTGATGATGGTCAACCACTACGGCTCGATGGCCGTGCAGTATTCCCGCGGCTGTCCATTCGACTGCGAGTTCTGCGACGTCACCGCGAAGTTCGGCCACCTGCCGCGCACGAAGAGCGCCGCGCAAATCATCGCCGAGCTCGACGGCCTCGACGCGCGCGGCTGGCGCGGCCCGGTGTTCTTCGTCGACGACAACCTGATCGGCAACAAGCGCGCGCTGAAGACCGACCTCCTGCCCGCGCTCATCGCCTGGCAGCGCCGCCGGCGGCACGGCTTCCCGCTCTACACGGAAGCCTCGATCAACCTCGCCGACGACCCGGAGCTGCTGCGGTTGATGGCCGACGCGGGCTTCGACACGGTCTTCATCGGCATCGAGACGCCCGACGCCGGCGCGCTCGCCGAGTGCAACAAACGGCAGAACGTCGGCCGCGATCTCGTTGCCGACGTAAAACGCATTCAGCGCGCGGGCCTGCAGGTGCAGGGCGGCTTCATCGTCGGCTTCGACACCGATGCGCCGAGCATCTTCCAGCGCCAGGTGGAGTTCATTCAGAAGAGCGGCATCGTCACGGCGATGGTCGGCCTGCTCAACGCGCTGCCCGATACGAAGCTCCACGCGCGCCTCCACCGCGAAGGCCGCCTGGTCGGCCTCTCGAGCGGCAACAACCTCGACGGCACCCTCAACTTCACGCCCCGCATGCCCGCGCCGCAGTTGATTGCTGGATACAAGGCCATCCTGCAGCAGATCTACTCGCCGCGCGCCTACTACGAGCGCGTCCGTACGTTTCTGCGGGAATACCGGCGGCCGCGCATCGTGGCTCCGCTCAACTGGCGCCACGGCGTGGCGCTTGCGCTGTCGAGCGTGCGACTGGGCGTGCTCGGCCGCGAACGACTCCAATACTGGCGCCTCCTGTTCTGGACGCTCCTGCACCGCCCCGCGCTGATCTCGGTGGCGGTGACGCTCGCGATCTGCGGCTTCCATTTCCGCAAGTGCTGCCAGTCGCTGCGGGTGTGAGGCCGCATGGCGCGCGGCCGCCACCCTAACGAGAGTTCCCGTTCAGCACCTTGGGGCCCGCTCCAGGCCTCGCCTGGAGCGTGCCATGCACGTTGTCGAACGCGTTACCAGTAGTGCGGTGCTTAGAGGGTCTTGGGCTGCGATTGCCCGAGGTAGATGCGCAAAGTGATGTGCGTTTGCCGAGTGGTTTGGCTCGAACGACAGGATCACTGGAGTTTCCAAAGGTGATCCCCAGTTGGCGGCGGCCAGCGCGCGGACGCGCGTATGATTATCTTCACTACCGGCCCGACGGCACCTTCGAGGGGAATGAAACCGGCAAGCTGTTGGAGAAGCGCGAAGCCGGCCGGCAGTTCGCCTCCGGCGGGCGGCCCGGTGCCGTGATTTTACCACCGGAAGCTCAGCATCACGCCGCGGTCGCCGCGGATCCAGAGCTGGGTCGTCACTTTTTCGCCGACGCGCTCGGCCACCGTGCCGGTGCGGAAAAACTTCTGCGTCGGGGTCTCCCGCGGCGTCGAGAAATCCGGCGGCTTTTGCTCCTGCACCATGAAGGGCGCGAGCTCGACCACCTCGCCGGCCGTCTCGAGCGGTGGCGTCTCCGCCTCGCCGGCTGCGACCGGCGCCGGAGCGGCGGCCGCATCTTCGCGGATCAGGCGCAGCGCCTCGCGGCGCAGGGGCGTCGCGGGCGTGACCCGCGCGTCGGGTGGCGCGGATGCGGGCGCGACGTCGATGACCGACTGCGCCGCCAGCGTGGGCCCGAGGACCAGGCAGGCCGCGAGGGCCGGGAGGAGGGAACGGGCGCGTTTCATGGGGCAAGCGGGCAGGGCCGGCGCGGCGAGGCGCGCCTCAACCAAAAAAGACTGCGGCGGCGACGGTTTGTGCCCGCCGCTGGCGAAGCAGGTCCCGCGCCCGGGAGCACGGCGGCGGTATCCGCCGGTTTCACGGGGCGCCCGAGGCGTCCGACGGAGCCCGGCAGGCATGCGACGGTGCCTGGCCGTCGTCCGACGGCCCTTTTTTTGGAGGTGACGGTGCCGAACAGTCGTGTGACGGAGCCAAACGGTGGTGCGACGGTGCTTTTTTTTACCCTTACGGCCCGCGACAGTCGTCTGACGGCCGAAGTTTTTACTGTGACGGCACGAAACAGTCGTCTGACGGCGGAAAATTTTACTCTTACGGCTCGAGACAGTCGTGTGACGGCCGAAGTTTTTACTCTTACGGCTCGAGACAGTCGTGTGACGGCCGAAATTTTTACTATGACGGCGCGAAACAGTCGTGTGGCGGCTCGATTTTGTCGCCTGACGGCAAAAAACCGGGGTTCGCCGGCCGGGCGCGGCCGGGCGACGGCGCGAGCGCGCCGCGCAACGGTCCGTTGCGGGCGGCGCCCACGCGTTCACCGGAGTGCGTTGCAAGCCGGATGCGGGCAAAGGGAAAAACTCACAAAATCTGAAGATCGCTGAAAGATTCCGGGCTGCCTGCGCGTTTTAGTACATGGATACCACCGGTATCGCCGCTTCCCCGCTTGGGAGGCGGGTTCCTCCACTGCAACTAGCAATATCGAACATGATCCCCGATGCGATCGCCCCGGGCGGCACCCCGAGTGCCACCCCTGTCGCCCCTGCGGACACCCCGCAGGTGCGTTCGAAACAAGACCAACAACTGGCCGACGCTCTCGCCGACGCCCATAATCTCATCAAGGCGGCGCTCGACAGCCCGGCCTTGATCGAGGTGCTGAGCCCGGCGGGCTATGACGAGGCCGAATTGAACGCGGGTCTCGCGCTCTGGGCCGCCGCGCAGGAAAAGTACGACGCGCGGCAGACCGCCGACGCCGAGTGCGCGCAGACGAAGGCGGACCGCGACAAGCTGCTCAACGAGATGCGTGCGGAATTTATGGCGTACCGGGTCGCCGTCCAGGTGGACTATAAGGGCGTGGAGCGCGCGGCCCTCGGCGCCTCCGGTCGGGTGCCCGGCGATCTCGAGCGGCTGCAGACGTCGATTCGCGCCGCCTACGCGGCGGGGCAGAAGGACCCCTACGCGGCGAAACTCGCGAAGAGCGGCTTCACGATCGTCCGCCTGCAGAAGGGCGTCGCGGGGGTGGCGCTGTTTTCGGCGAGCGATACGCTCTTCAAGCAGCACGATCGCGCGGTCACCGACGCGACGGCGACGCGCGACAAGGCGGCCGGCGAGTTGAAGGCGTGGGTCGCGAAGTTCCGCAAACTCGCGAAGTCGAACTTGCAAGATCATCCTTCCCTCCGCGCCAAGCTCGGCGTGTGAGGGTTTGTTAGCTGGTATCGATCCGTCTGCGTTCGCCGGGGATTCCGCACTTGGGCGGGGTCCCCGGCTTTTTTTGGGCGGGCGGAAGCGCCGCGCCACAGGAAGGCCCGAGGGGGGCACCCGGTTTTCAGGCGCGCAGTTTGCGCAACAGCACCTTGTCGACGCGGTGGCGGTCCATGTCGACGACCTCGAAGCGCCAGCCGTTCCAATCGAAGTGTTCGCCCGCCGCCGGCACGTGGCCGAGCTGGTCCAGGACGAAGCCGCCGAGCGTCTGGTAGGCCTCCTCGTCCTCGCGCGGCAGCGGGCCGAGCTCGAAGCGGCGCTTCAACTCGGCGATGCGCATCCCGCCGTCGATCAGCCAGGAGCCGTCGTCGCGCGGCACGGCCGTGGGCGCGGCCCGGTCGCCCGGTTCGGGCATCGTGCCGACGATCGCCTCCATCACGTCGATCAGTGTCACCAGGCCTTGGATACTGCCGAACTCGTCGGTGACCAGGGCGAGGTGCCGGCCGGACTTTTTGAAGGAGTCGAGCAACTGGATGACCGTGATGGCCTCGGGCACGAAGAGCGGGCGCGTGAGGTGATGGCGCAGGTTGTTGGGCAGGCCGATGGCGGCATTGGCCCACAGCGCCTTGACCGAGATCAGGCCGAGCACGTGGTCGCGGCTGCCTTCGTAGACGGGAAAATGCGAGTGCCCGCTGGCGACGATCTTGCGCCAGTTGACCTCGTCGGTGTCGGCGACGTCGAGCCACACGATCTTCGTGCGGTGGGTCATGATCTCGGCGACGGGACGCTCGTCGAGGTGGAGGACGCCCTCGACCATCTGGCGCTCGGCCTTGTGAAAGACGCCGGCGCGCGTGCCCTGTTCGATGAGCTGGGTGATCTCCTCGTCGGAGGGCGGGGTCTCGACGTCCTTGCCCAGGCCCAGGAGCTTGAGGATGAGGTTGGTGGAGGCGGTGAGGCCCCAGACGACCGGCGCGGCGAAGCGCGAGAGCGCGGCCATCGGTTTCGCGAGCAGCATGGCGCGGGCCTCGGGATTGCTCAACGCGATGCGCTTCGGGACGAGTTCGCCGATGATGAGCGAGAAGTAGGTGATGACGGCGACGACCAGGAAGATGGCGAGGGCCTCGCTGTAGGGGGCGAGGGCGGGCACGCGCGCGATCGGCACGGCGAGTTTTTCGGAGAGGGTCGCGCCGCCGAACGCGCCGGCGAGGATGCCGACGAGGGTGATGCCGATCTGCACGGTGGAGAGGAAGCGGGTGGGCTCCTGGGCGAGCGCGAGGGCGGCCTTGGCGGCCGAGGAGCCCTCGGCGGCGAGCTGGCGCAGGCGCGCCTTGCGCGCGGAGACGACGGCGATCTCGGCCATGGCGAAGACGCCGTTGCCGACGAGAAGTAGGAAGATGATGGCGATTTCGGTGATGAATCCGTTCACGAGAAGAAGGCGCTGCGAGGGCGGCGCGGGATGATCAGGCGGGCGGGGGCGAAGTCAAACGGGGTCGGCGCGGGGGCTTTTGTGGGGATTGGCATGAGACGAGCGTTGCGCCGGATGGGTTTTCCTTTTTCACCACGCTTCAATGGACGCGCTCAATCTCATCCAGGATCTCGCCATCGTGCTGCTCGCGGCCGGCCTCGCCGGAGTGATCTGCCGGCGCGTGGGCCTGTCGGTCATCGTTGGATACCTGGTCGCGGGCATCATCGTCGGGCCGTACACGCCGCCCTTCTCGTTCGTGCAGGACATCGCGCGCATCCAGACCCTGTCGCAGATCGGGCTGGTGTTCCTGATGTTCAGCATCGGGCTGGGCCTGAGCCTCAGCAAACTCGGGCGGATGGGCTGGCCGACGCTGCTCGCGACCGGGCTGGGCGCGTTCCTCATGTTCAATTTCACCGGCGTGCTGGGGAAGCTGGTGGGGTGGACGCCGGCGCAGACGCTGTTCATCGCGGCGATGTTCATGGTGTCGAGCTCGGCGGTAATCGCGAAGATCGTGGGCGAGTTGAATCTCGGGCACGAACGCGCCGCGCAACTGGCGCTGGGCATCACCGTGCTGGAGGACGTGGTCGCGGTGGTGATGCTGACGATCCTCGCGGCGCAGACCGGAGGGGAGGGGGCCAATGTGGGCAAGCTGCTCGGCGGCATGACGGCGTTTGTGGTGTTGCTGGTGGGCGCGGGGCTGCTGGTGGTGCCGCGCCTGATGCACCGGCTGGAGACGCGGGCCGATCCGGAGCTGCAGACGATCATCGTCGCCGGCGTGCTCTTTTTGCTCGCGATCGCCGCGGCGAGGGCCGGCTACTCGCTCGCGCTCGGGGCGTTCCTGCTTGGCGCGATCGTCGCGGAGATCCCACAGAAGGGCAGCGTCGAAAGGGCGTTTGGCGGGATGCGCGACCTGTTCAGCAGCGTATTCTTCGTGTCGATCGGCATGATGATCGAGGTCCGGCTGCTGGTGCAGGTGTGGCCGCTGATCCTCGGGCTGGGCGTGTTCGCGCTGGTGGGGCGGGCCTTCGCCACCGGCCTCGCGCTCATCCTCTGCGGCGCACGGCCGCGCGAGGCGCGGCGGGCGGGCCTGCTGCTCGGGCCGCTGGGCGAGTTCTCCTTCATCATCGCGCAACTCGGCGTGAGCGCCGCGGTGCTGCCCGAGAGCTACTATCCGCTCTCGGTCGGCGTCTCGATCTTCACGGTGCTGGCAGTGCCGGTGATCAACCGCTTCGCCGAGCCGATCCTCAACGGCCTCGAGCGCCTGGAGCCCCGCTGGGCGCGCCGCGCGATCGAGGCGTATCACTCCTGGCTGGATCAGGTGAAAGCGACGGGCACGCCGTCGGTGGCGCGCAAGTTCATCCGCGGCCGGCTGATCCAGATCGCGGTGGAGGCGTTGTTCGTCACCGGTGTATTGATCTTTTCGCGACAACTGATCGACGCAGCGGTGCCGCCGCTGGCGGAGGCGTTCGCGGTTTCGCCGCAGGCGCTGGGTTACGCGTTCTGGGGGCTGATCGCGATCGTGGTGCTCGTGCCGCTCTTCGCCATCTGGCGCAACATCTCGACGGTCGCGCTGATCGTGGCGGAGAGCCTCGGGCGGAAGACGGAGATGCCCTCCACGGTCGTGCAGGGCGGCATCAAGGCGCTCGGTGCGATCGTCATGGGTTACTGGCTGTATGCGATCCTGCCGACCGACGAACTCGGCGTGTGGGGCTGGATCGCGGTCGCGCTGGCGACGATCGTCGTCCTGGCCGTGTTCTCCAACCGGCTCATCTACTGGCACAGCCGCTGGCAGTCCTCGGTGCAGGATGTGCTCGCGGAGACGCCGGCGGCGGCCGGCGAGGCGGAGCGCGAGAGCGCGCGGCGCCAGCGCGAGCAGGACCTGCAGTCGTGGGACGTGCATCTCGGCGAATGCGTGGTGCCCGACGGCGCGAGCTATGCCGGGCAGCCGCTGACGCAGCTGGCGATCCCCGCGCGCTTTGGCTGCGCCGTGCTCGAGCTGGAGCGTAATGGGATCGTCATTACAGCGATCCGCCCCGACCTCGGCCTGTATCCCGGCGACAAGCTCCTGCTGCTCGGCCAGCCCCAGCAGATCAAGGAGGCGTGCGCGTTTCTCACCAAGGAGCGCCGCGTGCGCGACGAGAGCGCGGAGTTTCGCGGCTCGGTGCTCGAGACTTTCGGCATCCCGGAGGTGGCGTGGCAGGGCAGGACGCTCGCGGAACTGCGGCTGGCGCAGTTGACGGGCGTGCGCGTCGTCGGCATCCGGCGCGGCGAACAGCGCATCATCGCCCCGGCGGGCGACGAGCGGCTGCACCGCGGCGACAACGTGCTGGTGGCCGGCACGCTCGCGGAGATCGGGGCGTTCCGCCGCTGGCTCAAGGCGGCGGAAGCCGGCCGCGGGAACTCCGCGACACCGCCGCCAGCCTAAAAGGCAGGCCTGCTAGCCTGCCCGCGCGGCGCGCCGCTTGCGCAGGCGCCAGCGTTGTTCGGCGCTGATGATGTAGCCCGCGCAGTTCGGGGCGCCGCAGCGGCACGGATGCTGCAGTCCTTCGCGGAAGTTGAAACCGTAGTCGAAGGTGAGCTCGGCGCCCGCGGGGATGTCGCGTTGGGCGACGATCCAGATGCGCCCACGGCTGATCTCCGAGCGGCAGTTGGGCGCGCACGCGTGGTTGATCCAGCGCGCGACGTTGCGCCGATGCCGGCCGTCGATCGCGCGGCGCGGGCTGACGAAGAAAACGTAGACCGACGCGTCGCCGCCGCGGCGCTGGCGGGCGAGTCGAAGTGTTTCGCGGCGCTCCGCCTCGGCGGAGGAGATCCGTTCGCCGGCGTATTCGATGATCCGGGTGCCCTCCGGAATCGTCGTGCGGGCGTAGACGCCGCGCCCGTGAATGGGCGAGTTTGCCGCCACGACCCAGGGCGAGTGCTTGGGTGTCGAAGGGCGTTGGCGGATCCGTTGAGTGGCACGCGTCGGCATGAAGCCGGCATGCATGCCGCCAGGCGGAGCGCGCGCAAGTCTGTTTGCGGACGGCGCGGCAACACGGAGGCGCGAGCGGGATCAAGCCAGCCGTGCCGGTGCGCGGCGGCAGCGACGGATCCGGCGTATGTGCGCTTTAGATACACCCGGCCCGGGTCGATCCGGCGGGCCCTGTCCGCATGGGGGAACTTCCCGTGCCGGGGCTGCGAGCGCGCCGGTGCGCCGTCATCCGGGAAACACCTGACACATCTTATGGATCAAGAACTTGCTGCGCCGGGCCAAGTCTATCGGGCCATGAAAACCCTAGCTTTGCACTTCACGCGGGGCTCCCTGACGGCTGCGGTGTCGCGGCTCGTCCTGGGCGGCGCGATCGGCCTGCTCGCCGGTTGTGTGACGGAGCCCGAGTCGCACGTGGTCTCATCTCCGCCTCCCAGTGAGCCCACTTCAACGCAGACCGTGGTCGCGGCGACGCCCGCGCCGGCGCCCGGCACGACGACCACCACGACCACCACCGGCGCGCCGGCGACGACGGCGGCGGGCAATGTCGTGGTGGTGACCCAGGCGCCGCCGGCCTTGCGCCAGGAGACCGTGATCGCCCGGCCCTCGTCCGAGCATGTCTGGATCCCCGGTTACTGGACGTGGCGCAACGACCGTTACGAGTGGATGGTCGGCCATTGGGAAATCCCGCCGACGGTCGGCGCAGTGTGGGTGCCCCCGCGCTGGGCGCCGGAAAGCGGCGGCTACCGCTTCTATGAGGGCTACTGGAGATAGCCGGCGTAGCCGTTTATCCATTACAATGAAGGCGCGGCCCGGAGCCGCGCCTTTTTTCGCCCCCCGGGTGGAGGCGGATCAGGATCATCATCCGCCCCGCACGAAGGCCGTCGGGGTTGAGCTCACCATCGTGATGGCCCCGTCGCCATAGGCATCCCAGCCGAAGCGCTCGTCGCGCAAGGTCACGTCGTGAGCGAAATCCGGTTCGCCGACCGGCAGGCTCGTCGGCACCTCAAAGTCGGGAACATAGCTGGGCGACTTGCTGCCTGAGCGCAGGGAGAAGAACCAGCCGAGCTGGGTGGAGCCGCGGATCAGGTACGCGTAGCCCGACGAGGGGCCGTGCGGAAAGCGCTCCACGATCAGTACCGCATCTTGAAGCGGGAACGATTCGTCGCCGATGGTGAGCGTGGCGGAGCGCGGTCGGTAGGTGGCGGTTTCCTGGTCCGAGCTGATCGGCGTCGCCTGGCGGTCGATGACGACGGAGACAAAGGTGCGCGGCCGCTCGCGAATCAGCGGCGGCGCGAGCGAGGGATTGCTGACGTGCTCGAGCTGGCCCTCGGCGGTGATGGTGACCGGCTGTGCTGCGAGCGGAGAGATCAGGGCGCAGGAAACTACAACCAGGCCGAATGCGAAAGCGGGGTTGATCGGCATGGCTGAAACATATCACGGGAACGCGACGGCGCGACATCGGGATGATTACTGATCCCTTTCGCGCTGAGCCCCAGTCGCAACGGCGGCAAGTGCCGGAGCCCGTGTGGGCTCCATGCTTTTCACGGGAAAACCACTTTTCGGACGGGCCCGAGTTTCTGTTCGGACCACGGGAGGCGCGGGCACAGCTGGAGTCGGAGTTCGCCCGGCCCGCGCCCGAGCGCGCGGGCGCAACCGCATGTAGGGAAAGGTGGATACACGGCGCAGTCGTATCCATCTCCGATGGCGAACGGGGCGAACCGGGAGCCGCGGCCTTGCTGGCGACGGTGACCGCGGAGCGTCAGCGGAAGACGGTGTCGGTCGTCGTGGCGTCGTTCGTGGTGAGCGTTGCGCCTGCGGAGGCAGGTGCGAGCAGCCCCGGCGGCCCCGGCTCGATGACGGTGGCGAGGTTGAGCGGGGCGTTCTGGTGGGCGGTGATGATGGCTTCGACGGTGCGCCGCGCGTTGGTGATGCCGGTGAGCACGGGGTTGGCGGAACCGACGGTGGGGAAGATCGCCTGATCGATGCAGAACGCGTTGGCCACATGGTGGAATTTGCCGTTCGGATCGGTGACGGAGGTGAGTGGATCGGTGCCCATCCACAGCGTGCCCGATTCGTGAAAGGTGGAACCGAGCGAGTCGCGATACTGCGCGAGATTGGCGGGCGGGTCGGGGAAAAAGCCCGGTTCGTGGTCGAACTCGATGTCGGCGGGGCTACCGGCGATCGCGCGCACGAGGTCGACGGCCGCCTGGTCCATCGCCGTCCAAAACGCGTCCTCCTCGGCGCTGAGGAACCACTGCGCGTAGGCGACGGGCTGGCCGAAGACATCGGTCTCGAAGGGAGAAAGGTCCATCCAGCTGGTGCCAGGCGCGTGGAGGGGCGCGGCCTTGTTGCCGATCATCTCGCCGATCGTGAGGACCTTGAAGCTGATGAACTCGGAAGTCTGCGAGGCGAGGATATCGCGCAGGCTGTCGAGATCGGGCAGGAGGCGGTAGAGCACGGCCTCGCCGTTGGCGTGGGGATCGGCCGCGGCGAAAAGCTGGATGTGGAAACGGCGGTTGCCGATCGCGCCGGGGATATGAAGCGCGGCGGCCTGCAGGGCCGGCGGCAGGCCCGCCTGGAGGGCGTTGCGCCGGATGCGGCAGGTGAAGTTGCTGCGCAGGTGCGCCATGAGGTTGCGCCCCATGAGCTCGGGTCGGCCGAGCGAGGCGATCGGGAAGGAACGCAGCGCGAGGCGCGTCGACTCCATGCTCGCGAGCGCGAGCAGGACGTCGCACGAGGGCGGGATCGGCAGCGTGCGCGGGCTGGCTTCGCCGCGATAGCGGACGCGCACGCCCGTCACGACGCCGCCGGCGTAGTCGAGCTGTTCGACCCGGGCGTTGGGCACGAGGAAAAGGCGGCGCTCGCTGTCGGGTTTGAGCCCGCCCGGGTGGTCGGCGATGTCCTCGCGCAGTGCGTCGATCAACAGCGGCAGGCTGCTGAAGGCGTCGAAGCTGAACAGGCCGGAGGCGGGCGCCTGGGCCTGCACTGCGACGGGCGGGTCGAGCGGCGCCTGCAGCCCGGGGATGCCGGCGACGACGGCCGCGGTGCGGGCCTTGAGGGCGTTGAAGAGGGCGCCGTTGATCAGGTCGGTCGACGGCGTGACGCCGAGCTCCTCCTCGACGAAACCGTAGTTGAGATTGAGATACGCGGCGGCGGCGGCGGGCCACTGGGCGAGGTCGGCGGCGGTGAGGCGCGGACACCACTTGCCCCAGCCGAGGGATTTGCCGCCGACGCAGTAGTAGTGGTTGGCGACCGGTTCGGGCACGGACACGCCGCCGGTGTCGGGCCGGATCACCCCGCTCGTGTAGGGCTGGCCGTAAATCGGGTCGAACACCCCATAGCCGATGCGCGAGAGGTTCTGGACGTGCTCGGAGACGACGAACGGCCCGCCTTCGAGTACGAGGATGCGGAGCTGCTTGTGGGGATCGAGCCGCGCGAGCTTGGCCGCGGCGTAGGCGCCGTACATGCCGGAGCCGACGACGATGCAGTCGAAAGGAGCGCCGCCGTTGTTGACGGCTTCGTCCCACGTGGAGCAGGCAAAGCGGCCGAGGACGTCGATCGAGAATTCGGTGCGCTGCAGCAGGACCTGCGACGCGAAATTGGATTCGAGTTTGGGCAGAGGCATGGGAGGGCGCGGGATGATCGGCCCGCGGAGTCCGGGCGGGAACGCCGCCAAAGTGATGAAGGCAGGGAGTGGAAAAGCGCGCGATCTGTGCGGGACGGACGCGGTGGAATGCGCGACGGGCAGGAAAGCACGCGAGGGCGATCGGGTTGGAGCTGAGCGCAGGAGGAGCGTTGAGGCCGAAGAGGGGCCGGGTTTCGGGTTCAGGCGGGCGGGTTGCGACGACGCGCGAGTGCCTCCCGGATTGCGGCGGTGCGCGTTTCCACCCCGAGCTTTTCGAAGACGTGCTCGAGGTGTTTTTCGACGGTGCGAGCGCTGATGCCGAGAATCAGGGCGATCTCGCCGTTGCGCTTGCCCTCCGAGACCCAGTCGAGGATCTCGTTTTCGCGGCGGGTGAGCGAGGTCGGCGCCGGCCTGCCGCCCGCGGGTGCCGTGCGCTGCTCCTCCAGGATCAGGACCGCGGTCGTGTGGCAGGCGTGCGCGAGACGTACGCGGAGTTGACCCGCCGGGGAGCGCGCGATGAACGGCACGGGAGGCGCAAGGAGGGCTTCGCACGTTGCGAGGGCCTCCCGGCGGGATTCGAGCCAACGGCGCACGCCGGCGGGAAGCGGCGCACCCTCGGAAACGCCTGGACCGAAGTACGCGTGAAGCGCGTCCCCGGCCTGGTTGGAAAGCCACACGATCGTGCCCCGGCGGCGCTCGACGATCGCGACGTGCTGGCGCTCGGTGGCGTCGGGCGGAGGCGGCGCGTGCCGGCGTAGTGAGGAAACGGTTACGACGTTGCGCCACGCCCGGGCGATGTGCGGGCTGAGCAGCTCGAGAAGCCCGCGCTCGGCGTCGGTGAAATCGCGGGAGGAGCGGTTGAAGTTGACGTTGAAGCGAACGGCGCCCTGGCGGCAGAGGTGCGCGCAGAGTTGATGCCGCGCTCCCACCGCCAGGAAATAGTCGTGATAGAGGGTGGCTCTGCGCCAGGCGGGAGGGAGATCGCGAAAGGTGACCACCTGGCAGGCGGGCGGCTCGTGCTCGGGGTCGAGGAAAGGATGCTCGTGCGCGTGGGCGGCGTAGACGGGCCAGAGGCGGCGCCAGTAGGCTGGTATTGGCTCCGGCACGACGCGACGATGCGCCCGGCCGATCTCCGCCTCGTTGAAGCTCGTGCGATCACTGGCGATCAGCGTCGCCAGGCCCGCGGGAATCTGCCGGCGCAGTTGCTCCGCGTCCGTCGCGCCGTGCAGCTCCAGCAGGAAACCCTGCACCCGGGCAAGCAGGCGTTCCGGAAAGCGGAGAGCGGGAGAGCGGCGTGGCATGACCGCAGGACGGAGTGAGATGGCCGGACGGAGAGAGCGGACAGGCGCGGTTCGGAGGCGGATAACGGCAACGGTACAGCAGGCCGACGAGCAGAACACACGCCGCAAGCGGGGGGGCGTCTGGGTTTCAGGGAAACCCCGACGGCGGTGCGGCGGCGGCACATTTCCCGCGGGCGCCGCCCGGGCGCTGCGGGTCGGAAGATTCGACCTGTTGCGGAAGGTTGAGTGTCCCGGCGGGGGCGCTATAAGTGGTGCCATCATGAAGAATTGCGCTCTTTTTGCCCCGATTCTCGGCTGGATCGTTTTGCTCCTGGCCGGCGGATCCTCGGTTGCGGCCCAAGCCGCCGGGACGACCAACCCGTTGCTCAACGTTTCCTCGCGGGTGTATGTCTCCGCCACGACGCCGACGCCGATCGTCGGCTTTGTGGCGGGAGGCACGGCTGAACCGGGCGAGTCGCGGTGGTTCCTGGTGCGGGTGATCGGCCCGTCGCTGGCGGAGTTCGGTGTGCCGCAGCCGCTGTCGCGTCCCGCCGGGATTCTTTACGGACAGGCGGGCGCGCCGAGGCGACTTGGCTACGACCAGTACGCCTTTGCGCAGGTCGTGTATCCGGATGGCACGACGCCGGAGTCGCGTTTTCGCGACGCGCTGCGACGCGCCGCGACGGCGAGCGGTGCGTTTGCCGTGCCGATTCCCGGGGTGCAGGAACCGCTCCCGGCGGATCGCGACGTGGTCGATCTGATCGAACTGCAGCCGGGCGCCTACACGGTGCACGCGCTGGCCCGCGAATCGGGCGGGACGGGCGAAACGCTGGTCGAAGTGTATGCGCTGCCGGCCGATTTTGCTCCGCAGCTCAAACCGTAGCGGACGGCTTTGCCAGGCAGACCCATGCCGGCGGGCCCGTGCCGGCGGGGACGCGGGATGAAGCGGGAACAGCGGTGGGATTCGGAGGAGTGGCACAACGACAGACGTCGCGGCGCGTGGCGCGACTGGCGGCAATAACGCCGAAAACCCCCGCGATCTTTCACCGTCGGCGAAAATGACGACGGCTTCCAACCGCGCCTTCGAGGGCTGCCCGTGCCCGTCGGTTGCTCACGAACCGCCCGGGACGGGGACGGGCGGAACGCGTTCGAAGACGATCGTGTAGCGAACCGGTTGGGGCAGTTGCGCGCTGGTGATGACGGTTTCCATCGTCAGCACATCGCGGGTCTTTCCGAGGCGGAATAGATTCTCGCGACGTCCCTCGTCGGTTGCGCCGGTGTGACGAAGGCCGGCCCGCTCGAAGTGAAGATGGAGCAGCGCTCCGTGCTGGCGCACCTCGCCACCGGAGACCGGCAGACGGTGAATCACGGCCCCGGGGCCAAGAAACTCGAGGACAAACATATCGCCGTCGCGTCGGAGCCGCAGGCCGGTGGGCGCCGGGAAGCGGTGCAGCAGGCGGCGCCGCGCGATGGGCCGTGTGATGAAGTTCATCGCGGCCGTCGCGTCGTGCACGCCATGTTCCACCACGCGGGCGGCGTCCGCCTGGGCCCGCCATTCGCCGACGAAATCAGCCGGAACCGCATGTGGTGAAAAATCGGATACAGCAGCTTGCGGCGCCGGTGCGGGGTCGTCGCGCGCGACGAGGCCCGGGGTGACGGTGAGCGCGCAAGCCGTCAGGAGCAGGGCGGGGGCGCGGCATCCTCGGGCGGAGAGCAGGGTCATGGGGCGGAAGTGTTGAATCGGCGGCGGCCCGGAGCGACGGGAGCCGGCGGGCAACGGTGGAGTCGGGCAGGAATCAACCTGTTCGTCACGACCCCGGGCGCAACGCTCGGTGGGAGGAAGCCGGGCGCAAGGGCGAGGTACCGTTGCGAATCGCCCGCTCGAGCCGTGCGCGGATCATGCAAATTTCGCGACGCGCAGTCGGCGCTGCGAATCGCAGCCGACGGAAGGAGTTGGGCGCGAGTGTCCGCACCGCCGTCGGGCGCGGCTGGCACGTGCGATGCGTTGCAAAGCCCGCGTTCCGGCCGCCGCCGTTCCCCGGCGTTCATTTACCCCCCCGCAAGCCTTATCCATGAAGCAGCCCCTGACCGTCGCGTTCCCGCGCGGGCCCGCGAATCCCGGTTCCCGGACGCGGACGCGTTTCACGCTTCTACTGGCTCTGAGCGGCTTGGGCGGAGACCTGGCGACGGGGCTCGCTGCGTCCACTCCGGGAAGCGTCGATGCGTCGGCGACGGCCGTTGCCGAAGTCATCAAGCTGTTCGACGGACAGACGCTGAACGGGCTCTACGTATGGTCGAAGGAACACGGTTACTCCGACCCCGAAGGCGTTTTCAAGGTGGAGAACGGCATGATCCACGTGGCGAGCGACCAGCCTTACGCGGCGCTCAGCACGCACGCGGAGTACCGCGACTACATGCTGATTCTCGAGTTCAAATGGGGCGCGCGTACATTTGGCAAGCGGCTGGGCAAGGCCAGGGACGCGGGCCTGCTCCTGCACGCCCGGGGGCGCGACGGCGAATGGCACGGCCAGTTGATGCCCAATATCGAGGCGCAGATCATGGAGGGCGCGATGGGGGACTTGATGGTTTTGAAAGGACTCAGCCCGATGTCGCTCACATCCACAGTGGTGAAGCAGCCGGCGTTGACGGACGAGTTGTATTACCGCGGAGGATACAGGTGGTCGCCGGACGGGCCGGAGCGGACGTTTACGCAGGATCTCGGGACGGTCCACTGGTCCAAGTGGGATCCGCACTGGACGAATGTCGCCGGCTATCGCGGGGCGCACGACCTGGAAAAGCCCCTCGGGCAGTGGAACCAGATGATCGTGGTGGCTGATGGCGACCGCCTTGAGGTCTTCTTCAACGGCGAGAAGGTGAACGAGGCGGCGAAGGTCCAGCCCAGTGCGGGCAGGATCCAGCTCGAGTCCGAGCAGGCCGAATATTTCGTGCGGCGCTGGGAGTTGCGGCCGCTGAAACCGTCCGGTGGGAGCCCCGCGGTGGAACCCGGGCGGCTCATCAACCTGTCGGTCCGTGCGAATCTCGGGGCAGGCGAGCGGACGCCGATCATGGGCTTTGTCGTGGGTGGCGGGATGGCGGGCGGCTCGCGGCCGCTGCTGATCCGCGGCGCCGGACCGGCGTTGAAACGGTTCGCGGTCGCGGCCGCCGCGGAGGATGCGGCGCTCGTGGTCTACCACGGCAGCGAGGTCGTGGCGGCCAACGACGACTGGAGGGGCGACGTCGAGGTCGCGAGCCTGGGAGAGGCGGTGGGCGCCGCACCTTTTGCGAGCGCCGACTCGAAGGACGCAGCGATGGTCCGCTCCTTCGCGGCCGGCGCCTACACGGTGCACGCGACGGGCGCGGGTGGCGGGATTGCGCTGGCGGAGATCTTCGACACGCCGAACGGCAGTGCTACTGCGGCGGAGCCCCGTCTCGTCAATGCGTCCTCGCGCGGCTTCGTCGGCACGGGCGAGGGCATTCTCATCGTCGGGTTTGTGATCGGCGGCTCGAGTCCCGTGACGGTGCTGGTCCGTGCCATCGGCGCGGGGCTGGGGCCTTACGGCGTGCAGGAGGTCCTGGCCAATCCGAGACTGGCGCTCTTCGCGGGGGGCGCGGTGCTGGCGAGCAATGACGACTGGAGCGAGGCCGCCAACGCGGCGCAGATCGCGACGGCGGCCGCGGACGTGGGCGCCTTTGCGTTGCCCTCGTCCTCGGCTGACGCGGCGATCCTCGTGTCGTTGCCGCCCGGCGCCTACACCGCGCAGGTGAGCGGCGTGGGTGACATGACCGGGGTGGCCCTCGCGGAGATTTACGAAGTGCGGTGAGTGATCGGGCGAGGCCGCCCCTCAGGCATCGCCTGACGGCAACGATCCGCGATTTGCCGGCGGATGTGGGCTTCCGGTGGTGCGCAGCCGGGAGTAGCTTGCTTATCGCCGACTCCTTGTTTGGACCTATGCACGCATCCCACCCGGCCAGAAACACCGAACGCCCCGCAGGCAGCGAGTCTGCGTCCTGGCGAAACCTCCGGGCCGCACCCGGGCTGGCGACGCGACTATTGATCGCGGTTGTGCTTCTGGCGCTGGCGGGTGGTAGCCCGCTGCCCGGCGCCAACTCCCTCAGCCAGTTTGGGATAACGTGGACGTTCGACCAGGACTACCCGAGCGGCCAGTTCGCCAACGGAGATTACTGGGTCGTGGGCCCCGTTCGCGTCATCGACATCAAGCCAGGTTCCGAGACGACGGGAGATCGCACGATCAACGGCTCGATGCTCAACCCGGTGGTCGACACGAAGCAGGGTTACGACAGCGCGAGCTACGGGCAATACGGGCCGGGGTATGATCCGTCCCTGAACGTGGGCCGAGGGGTGTCGCCTGCGGCCCCGCTGACGCTGCCGGCGGGTTCGTCGTTGATCTCTGCGATCAGTGAAGAGCCCGCCGGCAACCGGCCGCAGCTCAGGAGCGCGGCGATTCTCACGATTCTGGCGGCGCCCGCGCCCGCGGGAAGTTTTCGTCCGCCCTATTGCGGCGCCGACAAAACGCTCCGCTGGAACAAGGCTCAGCTGGATTACTCGAAGCTGCGCTCGCTGCCCAAGCCCCGCCCCCGTCGCGACCTTGCCGAAGTGGAGGCTTATCTGGAACGTCCCTGGCTGGAGCACAACCCGGACTGGACCGGGCGCTACCTGCATCCGAGCGAGAATCAGCCGGACTACGGGAGGGACATGGCTCTCCAGATCGGCGAGGCGCTGCTCTCGTTGCAGTTGGACTACTCCGAGGCCGAAAAAGAAAAGCTCCTTATCCGGCTCGTCCAGTACGGCATTGATATCTACGGCGTGGCGAAGGCCGGTGGCGCCTGGCTGGATCTCGGCGGCCACAATCAAGGGCGCAAGATGCCGCTGTTGCTCGCGGCCACGGTCTTGGGCGACGCCGACATGCTCGCGTATGGGGACGCGGCCAAGCATTTCATCTTTCAGGAGGATCTGCAGACTTTTTATGTGGCTGAAACCGACGTGGGCCGGGAGCTGGCGGCGGTGTCGGGCGAGAAACGAGAACCCTATATCGCGGCTGACATCGGCATGGCGGAGTGGGGCATCCGGCATGCGTCGGATCCTCGCTTCGACGGAAGGAATTGGGATGTGCCCTACCGGCTGGTGTCATGCCCTTGCACGCTCCCCCACGTGTTGGCGGCACGACTCATGGGACTGGAGAAGCAATGGAACTGGCCGGCGCTATTCGATTATTATGACCGGTTTTGGGAGGTCGAGAACGCGAGCCGCGCCGGGGGGGCAGGTTCGATCAACGCCTTCACCCGTGTCATGTGGTCGACCTATCGGGCGGCGAGCGGGGGCCCGCCGGGTGACGGTGCCCGTCCCGTGCGGTAGTTGGAAATTCGATACAATCCGCGCCCCGGCCCCGCTCCGCGCCGCATCGGGCACTGTCAGACTGGCCGGGGGTGGAAACACCCAACGCGCGGGCGGCGTAGTGCCGATTATACTTAGCCCGAACCAGAGACTGCATTTCGGCGCGAAAATTTTTTCCGGCCTGAGGCCAGAGCTTTGCAAAACTACAACGTGCTGCCGAGTGGAGGCTTGATTAAAGATCCGGCGGAAATGCGACGTTGGAGGGTGAATGTCGCAGGAATTTTTTTCACAGCAGGCCCGAACAAATCTCGTTTTGGGGTATCGATGGCCCGCGATGAAATTCAGGCAGACGCCCGATTGTTTGAACAGAAAGTTAACCTATACGGCGCGGCTGCTGCTGGTCGGACTGATCCTCAGTCCCGGTGCAGCCTCGATCAAAGCCGCGACCTCGCTCAGTCAGTTCGGAATCACATGGACCTTCGACAAGGATTATCCAACCGGTCAGTTCGCCAACGGCGACTACTGGGTGGTCGGTCCGGTGAAGATCGTCTCGATCAGTCCCAAATCCACCACGAGTTCAGGTCGGACGATCAACGGCTCGATGGTCAACCCCGCGGTCGGCAAGGCCCAAGGCTACGATAGCGCCACCTACGCCACGTACGGTGCCAGCTACTCGGGCAATGTGGCGGCGGGGATCTCCTCATCGAATCCCCTCACGCTCAACGCCGGTTCGTCGCTGATCTCCTCGATCAGCAACCCCACCGCGGGAGCCCGCCCCCAACTCACCAGCGCGGCGGTCCTCACGGTGCTCTCGAGCGCCGCTCCCGCCGGAAGCTTCCGCCCGCCGTACACCGGCACGGACAAGACCCTGCGCTGGAACAAGAGCCAGCTGAAGTACTCGCTGCTGCGCTCGCTTTCGAAGGTGGCCAACACGCCGGCGCTCGCGACGGTCGAAGCCAAATTCGAACGCCCGTGGCTGGAGCATAATCCCAGCTGGACGGGTCGCTACATCCATCCCAGCGAGAACATGCCGGACTATGGCCGCGACATGGCGAACGCGCTGGCGGAGGGCCTGCTCTCGTTGCAGCTCGATTACTCGGCGCCCGAGAAGGAGAAGCTGCTCATCCGCCTTGTGCAGTACGGCCTCGATGTCTATGCCGTGGCCAAAGCCGGAGGCGTTTGGGAGGACCTGGGCGGTCACAACCAAGGCCGCAAGATGCCGATGGTCCTCGCCGGCATGATGCTGGGCGACGCCGATATCCTCGCGCTCGCGGACGGCTCCAAGAAAATCTTCCAGGAAGACCGCCAGACCTGGTACGTCACCGCGGCGGATGTCGGTCGCGATCTCTACACGGCCGACGGACGCCCCCGCGAAGAATACATCGCCGCCGACGTCGGCATTCCCGAGTGGGGTGAGATGCACACCCGCCAGCCCAACCGCGACGGTCGCAACTGGGACGCCTATTATCGCGATATCGTCGGCAGTTCGTACCTCGGCCACATGCTGACCGCGCGACTGATGAAAGCAGAGGGCGTATGGAAATGGCCCGCGGCGTTCGACTATGCGGACCGCTATTGGTCGAAGGAGAAGGGCAGCGCCACGAGCGCCGCCGGCAACTCCATCCGTCCGTTCGTCCACGCGATGTGGACCGCCCACCGCAACGCCACCTCCGGGTCCTACACCTCGGGCGCGCCGGCGAGCGAGCCCGCGCCGCCGACGAGCACCGCCGCACCGGTCATCTCGACCCAGCCGGTGAGCCAGACGATCGCCCCCGGTGGCAGCGTCACCTTCAAGGTCACCGCGGCCGGTGACGGCCTTTCCTACCAGTGGCTCAAGAATGGCGTCGCCATCGCAGGCGCCACCTCGAGCACGCTGACGGTTTCCAGCCTCACCACGGCGAACGCCGGCGACTACTCGGTGCGGGTGACCAACGCCGCTGGCAGCACGACCAGCAGTTTCTCCCGGCTCGTTGTCGCGTCGCCGGCGACCGGACGCCTCGTCAACGCCTCCGTGCGCTCGATGGCGCGCGGCAGCGGCTCGCCGCTGACGATGGGCTTCGTCGTCGCCGGCAGCGGGCGCGACATCCTCGTGCGCTCCGTCGGGCCTTCGCTCGCCTCGCTCGGCGTGACCGGCTCTCTGCCCGATCCGCGCATCACGGTGTATGAGCCGGCCAACGGCACCAGCCGGGCGGTCGCCAGCAACAACAACTGGACCGACGCCGGCGCCGACGCGATCCGCACGGCCGCGTCCAAGGTCGGCGCGTTCTCGCTCGCTTCGGGCAGCCTCGACTCCGCGCTCATCGCGCATGTCGCCGGCGCCCGCACGGTGCAGACCGTCGACACCCAGGGCCGGTCCGGGGTCGCTCTCGCCGAGATCTACGATCTCGGCACCGATTCGGAGAACCGCATCGTCAATCTCTCCGCGCGCAACTTTGTCGGCACGGGTGAACAAGTCCTGATCGCCGGCTTCATCGTCAGCGGCAACGTCCCGAAGCGGGTCCTCATCCGCGGCATCGGTCCCGGTTTGAAATCATTCGGGGTGAACGACGCGCTGGCCGATCCGAAGATCGACGTGCATACGACCACGGACAGCAGTGGTGGAAAAGTGGATACGGTCTTCGCCAGCAATGACAACTGGGCCCAGGCTGGCACGTCGACTCTGCAGGCGGCCTTCAAGGCCACGGGCGCGTTTGCCTTGAGCGACACCGCCAGCAAGGACGCCGCGATCGTGGCGGAGTTGCCCGCCGGAGCCTACACCGTGGTCCTTTCCGGCGTCGGCGGCGGAACGGGCGAAGGTCTGATCGAAATCTACGAGATGCCCTGAGGTGGCGGCCGTTCGCGGAGCGGCCGCTTTTCCCCTCTACGCCCGCGTGTCTCTCCCGGCGGAATTAGCCGGGCCGGCGAGAGACTCCGCGGATTTCCAGAGCGGCGCATTGTCGATGCCCGCCTCGGCGGCGACGAACCTCGGCGGTGTGCCCGCCTTGAGTTGGGCTTCATAGTGCCGCAGGCACGTCAAGGCCGGCCGGGTAAGAAGCAGGATCGCGATGATGTTCAGCCAGGCCATCAGTCCGACGCCGATGTCGCCCAGCGCCCACGCGATCTCGGCGTTGTGCTGTGTGCCGTAGAAGACCACGAGGAGGAAAATCGCGCGCAAAGCGTGAAAGAGCCAGCGGTTGCTCCCCTGCTTGTGCAGGTAGGTGAGGTTGGTCTCCGCGTAGTAGTAGTAGGCCATGATAGTCGTGAACGCGAAGAAGAGCAGAGCGATCGCGACGAAGCCGCTGCCGAACCCGGGCAGCACGCTGTCGACCGCCGCCTGCGTGTAGGCGGGACCGACGGCTGTTCCCGGCACGTTCTCGACCAGAAAGCCGCCGGCGGGATTGGCGACGTTGTATTTCCCCGTCAGCAGAATCATGAACGCGGTCGCACTGCACACCAGCCAGGTGTCGAAATAGATCGAGAAAGCCTGCACGAGGCCCTGCTCGGCGGGGTGCTTCACTTCCGCCGCCGCCGCCGCCATCGGCGCGGTGCCCTGGCCGGCTTCGTTGGAATACACGCCGCGCTTCACGCCCCAGGCGATCGCCTGCCCGACGATGCCGCCGAAGACCGGACCGACCCCGAACGCGCTGTTGAAGATCAGCGCAAAGACCGCCGGCACGTCGCGGAAGTGCAGGGCGATGATCACGAGGGCCATGAGAAGATAGCCCGTGGCCATGATCGGCACGAAAAACTC
This sequence comes from Opitutaceae bacterium, assembly GCA_036406235.1. Classification (GTDB taxonomy): domain Bacteria; phylum Verrucomicrobiota; class Verrucomicrobiia; order Opitutales; family Opitutaceae; genus DASWVO01. The sequence continues at coordinate 19,409 of DASWVO010000270.1, read as the reverse complement.
GGCCGCGCGGCTGATGCGCTTCACTCCGCCGAAGATGATTAGACCGAGCAGGACGACGATCGTTGCGCCGGTGAAGGCGGGCGGCACCGCAAAGGCATTCTCAATCGCGGACGCGATGCTGTTGGCCTGCACGCCGGGCAGAAACAAGCCGGTGGCCAGCACGGTGGAGAGTGCAAACAGTACCGCATACCACTTCGTCTTCAGCCCGCGCTCTATATAGTAGGCGGGACCGCCCCGATACTGGCCGCCGATCTCCTCTTTGTAGATCTGCGCGAGAGCTGCCTCGACGAACGCGGAGCCTGCGCCGAGAAAGGCGATCGCCCACATCCAGAAGACCGCGCCGGGACCGCCGATGGCGATCGCCGTGGCGACGCCGGCGATGTTGCCCGTACCTACCCGCCCCGACACGGCCAGCGCGAACGCTTGGTAGGAGGAGACGCCGCGCTCCGAGGCCTTGCCGCGAAACAGGAGCCGCAGCATCAGGCGCATGTGCCGAACCTGCAGAAAACGGGTCCTGACCGAAAAATACAGACCGGTGCCGAGGCAGAGGTAGACGAGCGCGGGACTCCAGATGATCCCGTTGAGGAAATTGACGACGTTTTCCACGATAAAGTTTGGGAGGTTCGAAAGAATGGCCGACGAGGGCGAGGGCCCGGCCATTGCAGATATCGAGCCAAAGGCATGGGGCGAGCGGGAAAGGCTCTGCCGGATGCGGATACGTGCGAACGGGGGCCCGCCGCTTGCGCGAGGGCGGTCGGCCCGCCACCGGCGACGAATTCTGAAGGAACGCGCCCGCACCCGTCTGGCCGGCGGCGTAAGGGCGAGGCGGATACGTTTTCCTTCGGCCCGATGTTTCCGAGGGTCCGGGGTGCCTCAAATCTTCCCGGCTGCGGCCCGTCCGGCGCGCGGGAAGGGAGCGCGACGATCAGTTGGAATGTAAAAATCTGGTGAAAACCGGCAGGGTGCAAGGTGGGTGGCCGCCGCCTCTGAGATTGTTAGCCGCTGAGGGGTAAAAAGATGCGTCGATGCCGGCCCGGCGCGTGGCGGGAGCGCGGCGCGGCACCCTCATTCTTGGAATCAAGATTCTGCGTACGATGCCGTTAGTAAAAACCCCCGGGGAAAATTCTCCCGCCGCGGGCCCCGCTGATCATGCAGTTCCGCCGACCTCCGCGCCTTCACCTCTCGCCCGATCCCCGTCCGGCTGTGCCGCCGGTCGTCCCTCCCGCTGCGGAAGCCCCGGTGCCTTCGCTCGTGCAACCCGAGGGACCGGCGCGGGCGTTGATCCTGGTCGTCGACGACTCGCCGCTGATGCGCGGCATGGTCACGAAGATGCTCAAGGCCAAAAACTTTGCCATCATTCAAGCCGACTCGGGGCTGCACGGCATCGCCGAATGGGAAAACCGCAAGGCCGACATCGCACTTGTCGTATCCGATGTGTTCATGCCTGGGATGGACGGGCTGGCCTTCGCCCGGGAACTGCGGAAGCGCCAGCGCACCCTGCCGATCATTCTCATGAGCAGCAAACTCGACGAGGACAGCCGGTGGATCGCGGAGGAGTCCGGCTTTCTGCTGCTGCCCAAACCGTTTCAGGAGAGCCAGCTCCTCGAGTTGGTGGAACGCGTGCTCCGCTCGCAACGACCGGGCTGAAGCGGGGCGATTTCCGACGCCGATGGACACCAATCTTCTGCTCACGGGCGAGACCTTGCGGCTCGCGCCGGGACTCGTGCGGGGCCAGCCGGTCAAGGGCGCCTTCACGCTCAAGGATGTCGCCTCGCAGGTTTACCTGACGGTCGACGCGAAGCAGATGCGCGTGCTCGAGGAGTTCGAGCAGCCGCACACCGTGCCGGAAGTATTGGAGAATTGCATACGCAATCGCGCCTGCCTCGCGCTGCGGGAATATTACGATCTCGTGCTCAAGGCCAGCCGGGCGGGCGTGTTGCGGGTCGAGGGCGCGGAGCCGCTGCCGCGGCACGCGATACCGTGGCTGCTCCCGCTGCGCCCGCGCTGGGTGCTGCCGCTCCACGTGCTGGCCGTCGCCGGCATGATCGCGCTCGTCGTACTGCGACCGCCGTCGCTGCCGGGCGGGTGGCTGGACGTCCTTTGGGGCTGGCTCGTGGCCTGCGCGGCGCTGAGCTGCGGCCAGGCGCTGGCGGCTTCGATGTTGCGCGGCTCCGGGTGCGAGATCTACCGGCCGCATTTGCGCTGGCGGACCGGCCTGCCGCACTTCGCGATCGACGCGAGCGACGTCCGGATGCTGGGCCGCCTGGGCCGCGCCGCCGTGTTTGCCAGTCCGCTGCTGCCGCTCGCGCTCGCGACGTCCGCCGGCCTCTGGTGGTCGTTGCGGTGGAGCGTGTTTCCGCTCGCGGTGCTGTTGCTCCAGTGCTGGCCGGTGGGCCGGAGCGCGGGGGGACGGCTGCTGGACTTGTGCCGGCGCCGGCCCTTGCTCGACACCGACCTCGCGCCCCTGTTCGACGCCCCCCTCAGCCTCGGCGAACAATGGCGCAATACCTGGCGCGTGCTCGACGTGCGGGTGGCGCTACTGCAGCTCGCGGCGGGAGTCGTGTGGGTGGCGGCGACCGGGGCCGTGGTGTTCCGGTTGCTAGGACTTGATCCCGCGCTCGTCCGCCAGGATTGGGCCTACTGGCAGGCGTTCGTGCTGATCCTCGACGCGGTGCTCGTGGTGACTTTCCTGGGCTGGCTGGGCCTCGCGCTTGAATACCACCTGATCGACGGCTGCCAGCTCGCGTGGCGGCGCTGGAGCGTTGGGGCGCGTCGGTGGCGCACGGGACGCGATCCGCTCGGCGAGAACGCCGACTACGAAGCGCTGATTCGCCGCAATCCCCTCCTGCGCCGTCTCGATCCCGAAACCCAGACCGAACTTGCGCGGCACCTCCGGCCATTTCGCTCGCGTCCGTGGCGTACCCTCATCCGCTTCGACGAAGAGCCGCCGTTCGTCGGATTGATTCTCTCCGGCAGCGCGACGCTCTATCGCCGGGCGAAGTCCGGCCGCCGCGTGCGTTTCCTGCAGGTGATCGAGGGCGATTTGTTCGGCGCGCACAAGCTCGTGGATCCTGACAACGCGAGCCTCCAGGCGCGTGCCGACACCCCGCTTTATGCGCTGGTATTGAACAGCAGCGATTTCAACCGCCTCGTCGTGGGCAAGCTCGGCGCCGCATCCGTGCGCAACTACGTGCACAAACATCTGTTCCTGCAGCGCTGCTCGCTCTGTGCGGAATGGCGCCCCGCGGCCATCGCCCGCTTCGCCGAGCTGGCGGAGATCGCCGCGCATGCCAAGGGCAGGATCATGCAGCGCGGGCAGGAGGTGCGGAGCCTTTACGTGCTCTACGAAGGCCGGGCGCGCGCGCTCGAAGGCGCGAAGCAGGTCGGCAAGCTCAGGCCGGGCGATGTGTTCGGCGAGATCAGCCTGCTGCAGGCAAGCGTGGCAACCACGGACGTCGAGGCGAGCGACGACAGCCGGTGCCTGGTGATCGATCGGGTGGAGTTCATCCGCTTCATGTCGCGCAATCACCACGTCGCCTTGCAGATGGAGCGGCTGTGCTCGAAGCGGCTCGGCCGGCCGGTCTTTCCGCTGGACGCCCGGTCGTAACGCGAACCGCGCCTGTTGGCCTGTTCAGGGAAGCGCGGCGCGGTGCGCCGAAATCGCGCGCCGTATCAAGTGTCCCGATACCGTGCGAATATATTGCCGCACGCCGCCACGCGGCCCGTGTAAACGACCGGCTCGGCGCGGTTCTCGAGCGTGGCGAAGAAGTTGCTCGCGATCATGAACTCGCTCAACACCCGACGCTCGAGGATTTCGAGCGGCCGGCTGGCGCCGCCGACGCGGCTCACGAGCGCGGGCAGGGTGCAGGCGGCCCAGACGAGGATTTGCCGGCGCTTCGGCTGAAGCAGCTCGCGATTGCGGAGCGCGTCGTCGGCGAACTGGCGCAGCGAGGCCTCGTCGAGCGTTGCTCCCGTCAGGTTGTCGCGCACGATGTCCATCGCCCAGCGGCGTACGAGCCAGGGCGTGGCTCCTTGATAGGTGCCGGCGCCGGCCGCGGCCACGGCGGCGGCGCCCGCCGTCGTCCACAGGAAACGCCGGCGCGTCAGCCAGCGCGGGTTCTGATTTTCAGCGGCCATGGCGGCAACAGGGGCTTGCGGCGGTTACAGAAGATGCGCGGCGCAACGCAGAGAAAGCGCGGCGACTGTCAGGCTGGGATTGGCGGTGGGACCGGTGGGAAAGACGGCGGAGCCGACGACCACAAGATTGCGGGCGTCGTGGTGGACCTGATGCGCATCGACGACCGACGTCGCGCGATTGTGTCCCATGCGCAGGCTGCCCTGGATGTGCGACTCGGTGTCGCGCATCCCGCGGAACTCGATGCGCTCGACCGGCAGCGGCGCGAGCACGCGTTCGAGTTGCTCGCGCGAGCGTTTGACACCGCGTTCACCGTAGTCGGAGTGGCGCGCGTGGTGTACGACGGGCATGCCGTCGGAGTCGAGCGTCACGCGGTTTTCGTCCTGCGGCAAGTCCTCGACGGCGATGGTCAGCGGCGCGATCTGCCGCCAGCGGCCAAACTCCTTGCGCAGTCCGTGCGGCCAGCGGTTCTCGAAATAGATCAGGGCGTTGGCGTGCTCCCGGCGAAAGTCGCCGTCGTAAAGCGAATAGTTGAGCCCCGTCGTGATCGTGCCGCCGTCGAAGTTGTTCACGCCATCGAGAAAGACCTCGACCGAATAACCGAGTTGCTCATGCACGCCGCAGCCGGTGAGCGGATGATCCAGGCCGGAGCGCAGCAGGATCGCCGGGCTGTGAATGCCGTTGGCGCCGAGCACAAACAGTTCGCCGCTCACCCGGTGCTCCCTTCCGCCACTGCGATAGACGACCGCCTTGACGGCACCGCCGGCGTGCTCGAGGTGCGTGACCTCGGCGGTCGTGCGAAACTCGATACGCGGATCGGTGAGCAGGCTCGCGAAGCCGTTGTCGAAATTAAACTTCGCGTTCACCGGGCAGAGCCAGCAGCGCGCCGTGGCGCAGCAACGCGTCCGCTCGGCGGTGTGGATGCTCGCGCGGGCGGTCGCGATCGGCACGTGGAAGTCCGGTTGCGCGCGACGCATGATCTCGTCGACCGTCGTCAGCCGATGTTCCGGCAGCGGAAACGGCTCCGAGCGCGGCAGGATGCGGGCCATGTCGGGCGAGCCCGCGACCGCCATTTTTCGCTCGGCGGCGACGTAAAAGGGCTCGAGCTCGTCGTAGTCGAGCGGCCAGTCGCGCCCCACGCCGTAGCGGGTCCAGAGCCTGAAATCGCTCGGATGGAAACGCGGGGTCTGCGCAAACCAACAGTTAGTGCCGCCGCCGACGCCGATCGTGAAATTCCAAACCGGCTTGTGCCCCTTCGGCACGCGAAAGGTCGTACGCGGGTCGACGTCGGAGTTGACGCCGTGCTCGACCTGCCACGCGGCCGGGTTGTGGCGGCCGCGCTCCAGGACGAGGATCCGCAAATTCGGCCGGCGCTGCAGCGCCCCCTCGATGAAAAACAAAGACCCAAAGCCGGAGCCGATGACGATCAGGTCGAATTTCGACTCTGCAGAAGGAGACTGGGCGATCATCGCGGGCGGTGTGTTGGGTAAGGTGCTGGTGGATAAGGTTGCAGCGAATGGGCTCTGCTTATGGCAAACCCAGCGGCCCAGATAAATGCAAAATCACATCAGGTGGAGTTCACGACCGGCCATCAGGCGGGAGCTGATCTCGCTGGGCACGGCGCCTCTTGCCCTGACGCGGCCGTCGCGTTGCGTGCTGGTCGTCGGCGCCGGGCCGGCAAGTATGCGACTCACCACTACGCAGGGCGGCGTGAGCCCGGTGGATACGGTTTACCATGTCCGTTTGGTGGAAGCTGACCCTAAAAATTTGGCGACCGACTCGTTACCAGCGCCAGCCGGCTTGGTCTGTCTCCCCGCCATGCTGCATACCCGGCCACTGGTCTCGGTCGTCATCGCTGCGTACAACGCCACCGCTTATCTCGGTGAGACGTTGGCGTCGGTCGCTGCGCAGCGTTACGACGCGTTGGAGATCATCGTGGTGGACGACGGTTCGACCGACGCAACGGCTGACCTGGTCGCGGATTACGCGCGGCGCGACCTCCGCGTCCGCCTGATCCGCCAGCCGAATGCCGGGGTGGGCGCGGCCCGAAACACGGGCATCGCCGCGGCCAGCGGCCGGTATATCGCGCCCCTCGATGCCGACGATCTGTGGGATGCCGACAAGATCGGGGCGCAGGTGGCTGAGATGGAGCGTAGGGGCGAGAAGGCGGGGTTCGCCTATTGCTGGGTCCGCACGATCGACGGTGCCAGCCGGCCGACCGGGCTCCAGCCGACGTGCGTGGCGTCGGGCCAGGTGTTCAACATTCTTCTTTTTCGGAACTTCCTCCACAATGCCAGCGTTCCTCTTTTTCGGGCCACGGCCCTGAAGCGGGTGGGCGGGTATGCGACGCGCGAAGAGCAGGGCGGCGTCCAGGGTTGCGAGGACTGGGATCTCTGCCTGCGTGTGGCCGAGCACTACGACGTGGGCGTGGTGCCGCGGGTGCTCGTCAGTTACCGCCTCGCCGGCACCGGGATGTCATTCAACGTGGCCGGGATGGAGCGTTCGTTCCTGTGGATGCTCGACCAGGTCAGGAGGCGCAACCCTGCCATCTCCGTGTCCCTAATGCGCTGGTGCACTGGACATTTCTATCTCTACCTCGCGCTCAAGGCCAAACTCTCCGGCCAGTACCTCCCGGCGCGACGGTGCCTGCATGTGGCGGCCCGCCACGACGCCGCTGTTTTCTTCTCGCCGCGTTTTTACCATATCTGGGCGATGAGTCATTTCCGGCGGTGGCGCCCGTTGCCGCCGGAGGCGTTTGCCCCCATGACTCCCGTCTCGCTGCGCCGTGAAGTGGCCCCGTCCGCCCCGGTGGCGACTGCCGCCCGGCGTCGCGGCCTGCGCTTGGAGCGTTGGCGGGTGCGCACGCTTTTCAACGCGCGGGTGTTCTGGGCCCTGTATGCACGGGTAGAACGCCACCGGCTCGCGCACCTGCTCGGAGCCTCCTCGTCGTGAAGAGTCTGCTCAGCGCGCTGCGCGCCCTCCTGCCACTCGTCGAACTGCCGCGGTGGGCGGTTCCGGTCTTGGTCGTGCTCGGGCTCTCCGCCGCCCTGGCCGAAGCGGTTTCGATTTCGCTGATCATTCCGCTGATCCAGCATTTCGCCAATTCCGGCGTGAGCGGCATCGGCGCCTGGCTCCTGCAGCCGTTCGAAAACGTGCCCGAGCCCTGGCGTGCTCCGCTGATTGGCGGCGCGATTCTCGGCAGCGTGGTCGCGAAAAACGTCCTCTCGTACGCCTACGTTTGTCTCTTTAGCTGGGTGAACGCCTCGCTCAGCCACCAGCTGCGCACCGGCATCCTTCGCCAACTCCTGCGCGTGAGCCAGAGCTACCTGGACACCCAGGACATGGGAAAACTCATGAACACGCTGGGCAATGATACCTGGCGGGCGAGCTCCGCTTTCGGCCTGCTCGCGACGCTCCTGATCAACGCCTGTTTGGTCTTCATCTTCGCCCTCCTCCTCCTCGCGATCTCCTGGCCGCTCACCCTCGTGACGGGACTGGTGCTGTTCGCGATCAGCCGTATCATTCGTTTCATGACACGGCGTGCCCGGCGGCTCGGTGACGAGGCCGTCAAGGCCAACCAGCACGCCAGCCAGCGGATGGTCGAGGTGTTTTCCGGCATGCGCCTGATCCGCGCGTACGGCCGCGAGGCGCACGAGATGCGGCGGTACGAACAGGCCTCGCGCAACATCCAGCGCACCTTCTTCCGCATGGATCGCGTGTCGGCCTCGGTCGGGCCGGTTTCGGAGATCCTCGCGATGGTGCTTTTGATCGCGCTGCTGCTCCTCTCGATCCGCGATCCGTCGAGCCTCGCCACGTCGGTCACGTTTCTGCTTTTGCTGTATCGCCTGCACCCGCGCGTGCGGCAGATCGAATCGGACCGCGTGGCGTTGCGGACGCTGACGCCCTCGCTGGTCGAACTCGGCGCCGTGATGTCGCGGGACGACAAGACGTATCTGGATAATGGCGACAAGCGGCTCGCCGGGCTCGACCGCGGGATCGAGTTCAATGGCGTCACGCTGCGCTACGCGGCGAGCGAGCGGGATGCGCTCGCCGAGACGAGCCTGGTCATCCCGGCCGGGCGGACGACGGCGCTGGTCGGCCCGTCCGGCGCGGGCAAATCCAGTGTCATCAGCCTGCTGTGCCGGTTCTACGATCCGACGAGCGGCGACATCCGCGTCGACGGCGTGCCGCTGCGCGAGCTTGATCCGGGCTGGTGGCGGGAGCAGATCGCCCTCGTCAGCCAGGACGTCCACGTGTTCAACGCAACGATCGCCGAGAACATCGCCTACGGTAAGCTCGACGCCACCCACGACGAGATTGTCGCCGCCGCGCGGCGGGCGCATGCGCTGGCGTTCATCGAGAAGCTGCCGCACGGCTTCGATACGGTGCTCGGCGATCGCGGCTTTCGGCTTTCCGGCGGGCAGCGGCAGCGTCTCGCGCTGGCGCGCGCCCTGGTGCGCGATCCGCAGATCCTGATTCTCGACGAGGCCACCAACGCGCTCGACTCCATTTCCGAGCGGCTGGTGCAGGACGCGCTTGAGTCCTTCGGTCGGGATCGCACGGTCATCATCATCGCGCATCGACTCTCGACCATCGAACACGCCGATCACGTCGTCGTCCTCGAGTCCGGCCGGGTCGTCGAGCGCGGCGCGCCCCGCGTCTTGCTCGCCGCGGGCGGGCTCTTCGCCGAGCTCCACGCACTTCAATCCGGCGGTCTGCACGAATCGCACACCCGGTGACGCTTTTCCCATGTCCAGGCGAGCCTCCGATGCCTTTGTGATTGATGACGCCCTGCCCTTTGTCGCCCGCACCCACGCGCGCGTCGAGGCCGTGAAACCCACGATCGGCATCGGCATCTCCACCCGCGACCGGTGGGATGACCTGCAGCTCACGCTCGCCCGGCTCGAGCAGGCCGGCATGCACCGCTGTGCCGCGGTGCTCGTGATCGACGACGGCTCGAAACAGCCGGTCACCGCCGGGCTGCGCGAGCGGTTCCCCTGGGTGCACTTCGAGCGGTCGGAGGAGTCGCGCGGCTACATCGCCCAGCGTAACCGGCTCGCCCGGGAACTCGGCACGACGCTCTACCTGAGCCTGGACGACGACTCGTTTGTCGAGTCAGGCGACATCGAAGCGGCGGCCGAGTGGCTCATGCAACGCCCCGACGTGGCCGCGGTGTGTTTCTCGATTATCCAAGGTGCGGATACCGTGAATGTCGACACGCGCACGTTCCAGCCGGCGCCGATCCGCTTTTACATCGGCTGTGCGCATCTCGTAAAGCGCGAGCTTTTTCTCGAGCTCGGCGGCTACCGTGAAGCGTTGGAGCACCTGTGCGAGGAGGTTCAGTTTGCCCTCGCGGCGGCGCGCCGCGACTACCGGATCTGGCACTACCCGTATGTGGTTGTCCGGCATCTGCGCAGTCGCGCCGGACGCGACCATGCGCGCGCGCAGCGTCTGCTGACCCGCAATGACCTCTACTGCGCGGCCATGTATTTCCCCTGGCCCTACTTCGTGATCAGCGCCCTGTCGTGCCTGCCGCGCAAGACCGGCCACCCGGCGCATCGCCGGTATTGGCGCTTCGTCCTGGCCGGGTTCGTCGAAGCCCTAGCGGCGTTGCCGCGGATTTGGACGTGGCGCGATGCGTTGACGTGGTCGCAGATGAGGCAGTGGCGGCGGTGCGCGCATCCGCTGGGCGCGGTCGAACTCCGCACGCGGGTGCGAGCTGACGCGGCCGAGACGTCGCTCCCGGCGCGCGTCGAGCCTCAGCCGCGATAGCGCCTGCCCCGATGCGGTTGCGGCCCCCTGCCTGCCCGCTCAGAACGCCGAACCGTTGGCCTTGGTCCCGCAGAGCGAGACCTCGAGGCCGAGCTCGGCGGCGAGTGCGGCTTTCGTGTACAACGCAAGGTCGGCCTCACGCGCGCTGTGGGCGTAAGCGACCTGGATGTGATTGCTCTTGTGGCGCGCCATCATCTGGTCGCGTGACACGCCGTAGGTGACCGCATGCATGATCGGCCACTGATAGGTGGTTTCGTTCCAGCGACGCTCCGTCTCCTCTTTCGGCAGCGTGATGACCTTCGCGCGGCCGAGGTCCATCTTCAGCCGGCCGTTCTCGACGAAAACGCGGCTCCACACGATCTCGCCCGGCTTGGCGATGCCGCGCAGCGTGCCGCCTCCGAGGCGGAAATACATGCCGGGCTGGCGGTGCGAATCCGAGCCGGCCCAGCCGTCGATGTGGTGATCGGCCGGCGCGCTGCCGGAGATCAGGAACACCCACACGTAGTCCTGCGTCGTGCCGGTTTTGTCCCAGTCGCCCCAGCGCAGGTCGTGCAGGGTGTTGGCGCGCGGCTGGCCGAGCGCGTTGTGCACGCGATCGGTAAACAAGCCGTCGAGCCCGGCGCATTCGTCGACCTCGTTGAAATGCGGGATCGGCTCGCCGGCGCGGATGACCTTGCCGGCGGCGTTCTTCACCGGCGGGCGCTCGGTCGAGTTGAGCGTGCCTTCGACCAGATCGGAGGCCGGGAGCAGATCCTTGAGACCCTGCTGATATTGGATGCCGATCGTCTCGCAGCCAAACTCGTCGGCGAGGCGACAGGCGGCGATGTAGGTCTTGCACTGCCAGAGCACCTGGCGCTCGGTGAGATCGTTTTCCTCGTCGGGGCCAAAGTGGAACGTGAGGCCCTTCTTCTTATACCACGCGAACACCTCCCGGGCCTCGGCCTCGCTCACCTGCGTGGCGGCGTAGTAGAGTGCGGATTGCGACAAACGCTCTTTGAAGACGCCGGTCGGGAAGAGCAGTTCGTCGGGGATGATTGCGTTATACATGCCCATGCAGCCCTCGTCGAAGACGCCCATGATCGACTTCCGCACGCGCAGATCGTCGGCGATTTTTTTCGCAACGCTCTTCGCCTTTGCGGGCACGGCGGCCCTGGCGAGTGGCTTCACGTGCGACGTCTTGTGCCTGGTCGCGCCCGTCGTGAGCCAGGCCTTGAGCCCGCCGAGAAACGCGACGTCATCGAAGTTCTCGCTCCAGAGCGTCGAATATTTTACGCCCGCCTTGGTGAGCGAGCCGTTGAGATTGAGCATGCCGACCAGGCCCGGCCAGGTGCCCGACCAGTTGGCCACGGTGAGGATCGGGCCGCGGTGGGAAATCAGACCGTGGAGCAGGTGGTGCGAATACTGCCACACGCACTCGGCGACGATGAGCGGCGCCGTCGGGTCGAGGCCGGCGAACACCTCCATGCCCTCTTTTTGCGAGCCGATGAAGCCGTGTTTCAGCTCGGGCTTGTAGGGATGGGCGCGGACGAGCTTGTAGCCGAACGAGGCGACGGCCTCGCCGAGCGTTTTTTCCATCGCGGCCTGCGCCGGCCAGCACTTTTCGTTGGCGCTCTGCCGCAGGTCGCCGTTGGCGACGAGCAGCACGGATCTCTTCGGGAGTTTTTTCATGAGGGTGGGGCCCGCCGGCCTAGAGAAAATCGGCCGCCGGAGAACCAGCACCCAAGCGCAATTCCAGGCTCGCCGCGAGCCGGCTCGCATGGATAAAGATGGGTCCTTAATGGAGAAAATTGCCCCGACTTCCGACGAGCTCCTGTCCCGGCAGGTCACCGAGACGCGTTATTTTTTCCTCAACCTCGCGCCGCCGCCGGGCGAGCGGTTGAGCGTGACGCTCGGCGGACGCGAGCGCTGCCGGCCCGACTACGACATCCACCGGCGCTCCTATGCGTATTATGGAATTGAATACGTGGCCGAGGGGGCCGGCTGGGTGGAGCTGAGCAGCCTGCGGCAGGCACTACGGCCGGGCAGTGTCTTCGCCTACGCACCCGACACGCGCTGCGCGATCCGGACCGACCCGAAGCAGCCGATGCTCAAGTATTTTGTCTGCGTCGCCGGCACCGGCGTGGCCCGGCGGCTCGCCCGGGCGGGCCTGGGCACGGGCCGCGTGCGCTCGCTCGCGGCCCATGCCGAGGTGCGCAGTGTCATTGAAGACCTGATACGCGAAGGGCAGCGCTCGAGTCCGCTGGCGGAGGCGATCTGTGCGCAGTTGTTCGAATTGCTGCTCTTGAAAATCGAGGACACGGCGCAATGGGAGCCGCCGGGCGACCTCGCGTGGACGACGTTTCAGCGCTGCAAGTCCCTGATCGATGCCGAGGCGGAGCGCCTGCACACCCTCGGCGAGGTGGCGAAGGCGGCGGGCATCGAGGAGTCGAGCGTCTGCCGGCTCTTCCGCCGCTTCCAGGGGACGAGCCCCTACCAATACCTCCTGCGCCGGAAGATGAACCTCGCGGCCGAATTTCTCGTCGAGCACGGCGGCCTCGTGAAGGAGGCCGCCCAGCGCGTCGGCTTTTCCGACCCCTACCACTTCAGCCGCTGCTTCAAGTCGGTGCATGGCGTCTCCCCGCGCGACCTGCTCCGCCGTTCCGCGCTCAAACCGTGAAGATTTTTCCATCGTACCGACGCCCGTTCCCTCGCGCCGGGAGGCCGGGGCCGCGGCCCCAAGCGGCGGCGGGATGCGCGGGAGGCTTGCGCGGCCGGGGGGGATTGCGCTGCATAAGGAGGTGCCGCCCACCGTTGTCCGCGATATTGCGATCCAGCCGCTCGATCTGAGGTTGCGCACGCCCTTCGGCATCGCTGGCGGGGTGCAGGAGGTTGCGCGCAACGTCCTGGTCACTGTGACGCTGGCCGACGGGACGCGCGGCTACGGCGAAGCGGCGCCGCTGCCGGCGTACAACGGCGAGACGCAAGCGGCCGCGCTGGAGGCGCTGGCCGGGGTGAGCGCGGTCGCGCTGGGCGCCGATGCGAGCGACTGGCGCGAGCTGGCCGGCCGTTTTCGCACGCTCGCCGGGCATGCCAGTGGATCGGCGCAGTGCGCCTTCGAGGTCGCGCTGCTCGATGCGTGGACGCGCTCGGTCGGTGTGCCCCTGTGGCGGTTTTTCGGTGGCGCGAGCTCCCGACTCGAAACCGACATGACCGTGACAACCGGCACGGTGGAGCAAGCGTCCTGCGACGTGCAGGCGATCCGCGCGCGGGGTATTCGAGTCATCAAGGTCAAAGTCGGCGCGGCGGCCGGCGTGGAGCACGACCTCGCCCGCCTGACGGCAATCCACGAGGTTGCGCCCGATGCCCCCTTGATCGTCGATGGCAACGCCGGTCTCACGCGCGACGCCGCGGCCAGGCTCGCGCTCGGATTGAGGCGTCGCGGCATCGTGCCGGCGCTTCTCGAGCAGTGGCTGCCCAAGGACGATTTGCCGGGCCTGCGCGAATTACATGAAGAGTCGGGCTGGCCCGTCGCGGCGGACGAAAGCGTCGTCACGCCCGTCGATGCGCTGCGGGTCGCGCATGCCGGGGCGGCGCAGGTCATCAACATCAAGCTGATGAAGGCCGGCGTCGCGGCGGCGCTGGATATTGCGGCCGTCGCCCGGAGCACGGGCCTCGGCCTGATGATCGGCGGAAACGTCGAGTCAATCCTCGCCATGACGGCTTCCGCCTGCTTCGCCGCGGGACTGGGCGGGTTTCGTCACGCCGATTTGGATACACCTTGGTTTCTCGCCGAGAACCCATTCGTGGGCGGTTTCACCGCCGAGGGCGGCCAGCTCTCGGTGGCGCACATCACCGCCGGCCACGGCGTGAGCCCCCGGATGTGAGGCGTGACGTGCGGGCGCCGCGACCACCCGCGTCGTCTTCGCGAGGTCCGGGCTCCCCGGACTGGGAAAAAGCCACCATGTTCTGCGCGCGCGGCTGGAGATGCTTGTTGGACGCGGGGGCGGTTTCGCCCGGAGTCCTGCACGTCCTCATTCGACGGTGAGGTTCGACTCCACGCGCACGACGCCGTCGCTTTCCAGGGCGAGGCCGATCGCGCGGCCAATGAGCTCGGGCGAACCGACGCGGCCCGAAAGCGTCACGACGCCGTCGGCGACATCGACCTCGATCGCCCGGGCCGAGAGCTCGCGGTCGAGCACATACCTGGCCTTCACGACCGTGGCGATGCGCGCGTCGGAGATCTTTCCGCCGGCGGCTTGTGCCTTTGAGCGGACGATGGCGCCGCCTTTCGCGAGTTCCTCCTTGAGGTCGGCCGGCGTGAGATGCCACTCCGTGAGTTTTTCGCTGATGGTGGCCTTTGTCTCCTCGACGACGCTCCTCTGGGATGCGGCGGCCGGAGTTGCCGGGGCGGGGGTCGTCCCTTCCGGCGCGGTCGTGGCCACGCGCGGCGCCGTCCGCGCATTGCGTTCATTGACGACGAGCACCGTGAGTGCGCCGGTGAAGGCGCCGATGAGGAACGCGATGAGGAACGTTTTCATAAGGTGGCTGACCTGCGAACCCATGGACCGGTCCGGAGGAAGGCGGTTCGGGTCGTCCGGCGGGAATTTGCTTTGAAGACGGCCGGGCGCGGCGCTTGGCTCGACGCTGCTATGTCGTCCTCCAAAACTGCTCTTGTGACGGGTGCTTCCCGCGGCATCGGCCGTGGTATCGCCATCGAACTTGCCAAGGCGGGCTGCCGCGTGGCGATCAACTACGCTGGCAACGCCGAAGCGGCCGCCGAAGCGCTCAAGCTCGTGCAAGCGGCGGGTGGCGATGGCATCACCGTGCAGGGTGACATCGCGGTCACGGCGGACCGCGAACGCCTCGTGGCCGAAACGGTCGCGAAATTCGGCCGCATCGATCTGCTCGTGAACAACGCCGGAGTCGCGCCGAAGGTGCGCGCCGATCTGCTTGATGCCGGCGAGGAGAGCTTTGACCGGCTCTATGCGATCAATCTCAAAGGGCCGTTTTTCCTCACCCAGCTCGTGGCGAAACAGATGCTCCAGCAGACGCCCGACGCCGAGGGCTTCCGGGGCCGAATCGTCAACGTGACCTCGATTTCCGTCTACACGGCGTCGATCAACCGCGGCGACTACTGCATGGTGAAGGCCGGCCTGGCGATGATGACAAAACTCTTCGCCGACCGCCTCGCGAACGACGGCATCAACGTCTATGAAATCCGTCCCGGCGTCATCGCGACCGACATGACCGGCGCGGTGAAGGAAAAATACGACAAGCTCATCCTTCACGACGAGCGCGGCATCATGCCGATCCGGCGTTGGGGCCAGCCCAGCGACATCGGCCGGGCGGTGCGCGCGATCGCCGAGGATCTTTTCCCCTATTCGACGGGCGCGGTCTTCGACATCGACGGCGGCTTCCATCTCCAGCGGCTTTGAGCCGCGGGCGGCGGCGTGGCGCGGGCTTCGTCCGGGCCACTTCCCCACGGGTCTTGTAGCTCGGCCCCGGAGCGCGGGGGGCCCGTTGCTCCCGCAGCGGCCTGCCTCTTGCGCCGGTCAACTGTTCACCTCCCGCGCGATTGAGGCCGGCCACCCGGCTTGGTTCAGGTAGGCGTTCTCCACCCCTTGCGTTCTTGATCCCCTGGCGAGGCCGCATTGTTCAGCGCCTACCCTGACCCTCAACATGAGTTATTCCACCCCGTTACCGTATAGCCGCCGGCAGCGCTTCGCTTCGTGCGCCCTGCTGGCCACCAGCCTGATCGCGGGATCCTCGTTTGCGCAGGAGGCCACCGCGCCCGCCAGCGAAGATGTCATCACCCTGCCGGAGTTCGCCGTCAGCACGGCGAGCGCTACCGGCTACTTGGCCACCGAGTCGACGTCGGGCACCCGCATCGCGACCTCGATCATCAACCTGCCTTATTCGGTGCAGGTCCTCACTGAGGATTTCATCAAGGATTTCCAGCTGCTCGATCTCGACGAGCAGGCGCCGTTCATCGGCGGTATGGCCCCCGGCGACAAATACGCGGGCGGCGGCGGCGGCACGCGGCTGCGTGGTTTTTTGGTGCCTTATTTCCGCAACGGTTTCTACCGCCGGCAGGCGCCCGACTCCAACAGCATCGCCCGCGTGGAGGTGGTCAAAGGGCCGCAGTCGGCCATTTACGGACGCGTCTCGCCCGGCGGCGTCGTGAACTACATTTCGAAGAAACCGCTCACGAAATTTCAATCGGGGCTCACCTCTACCTTCGGTAGCTACGACTATTCGAAGGTCGACGGGTTCGTCACCGGCCCGCTCGTGAAGGACAAGCTCTACTACCGCGTCGACGCGACCTACTACGACTACGAGAATCCGACCGATTTCTGGTACAACCGCACGCGCAACATTTCCGGCGGCCTCACGTGGAAAGTCAGCGACAACACGTCGTTAACCTTCGAATACGAGCACACGCTGCGCACGATGAACGGCGTGCAGAGCTTCACGCGCTGGATCAATGCCGGCGGCATCACGCAGGCCACCGTGTGGGACATCCCGGACCGCGCCGTCGCCGAGCGGCTGATCCGCTACAACACCAACAGCGCCCACCAGAAGATTGACCGGGGCAACGACTCCACGTACCTCCAGCTCGAGCATCGCTTCTCTCCCGACCTCAGCCTCCGCGCCAGCGCCGGCTACTCGACCCGCGAGTATGAGCGCCACGGCACGTCCACGCTTTCGACCTGGGATACCCGGATCAGCCGCTTCACCAGCGTGTTCAACAACGTCAACTGGGTCGACGAGACCAAGGGCATGTGGACCGGCGACCGCGCCGGTGCGCACACCATGATCGACGACCTCCAATACGGCACGCAGGTCGACCTGACGAAGATCTGGTCCAGCGGCGAGGTCCGCCAGCGCAGCCTGCTCACGTTCGACGCGTTCGAGGACGAAACAAAGCAGAAGACCTGGGCCCTCAACGGCGCGGCGCTCAACGCCGAACTCGCCGCCCTCGGCCTCACGACGGTCCAGCAGCAAACCGAGTGGAAGCGCCCCGATCCCTTCAATCCCTCCGTGTCCGGCTATCTCCCGATTCCGGTGTTCAAGCCGAGCTGGAGCACGACGGATGCGTCGACGTTCAACATCTATCGCATGTACTACGGCGGGCTCTTCAATCACACCGCCGAGTTGATGAACGGCCGGCTGGCGCTGACCGGCTCGATGCGCCAGGACTGGGCCGAGTTCAAACGCCAGCAGCCGCTCTCCGCCGACCCGCAGCTGCGTGAAGCCAAGGGGGATGTCCAGAAATTCACCTACAGCGGTGGCGTCAACTATCACCTCATTCCGCGCCGGCTTGTCGCCTACGCCAGCTACGGCACATCCTTCGATCCCAATCCGCAGGCCGATCCGAACACGGGCCAGCTGCTGGGCAACAAGACCGCCAAGGGCGCCGACGTGGGCCTCAAGGGCCTGCTGCTGGAAGACCGCTTTTCCTATACGCTCTCCTTCTATCGCATCGATCAGGAGAACGAGGTGACCGACAACCCGGAGTGGGTGGCGGAGACGGATCCGACGCGCAAGGACCAGCTCGCGCGCTACGTCCCCGGCGGCAGCACGCGCGGCGAGGGCATCAGCCTCGACGTGGCCGGCAAGGTTACGGAAAACCTGAGCATCCTCGCCAACATCGCGTGGACGCACGTCGAGATCACGAAGAACGCTGCCAACCCCGCGCTCATCGGTACCAAGCCGCTCGCCGGCAACAATCCGCCGTCACGGTCGGCCGCCATCGCCCTCACTTACGCCTTTCCGGGTGCGCTCAAGGGCCTGCGCGTGGGTGGCGACTATCAGTACGCCTCGCGCTATCTGCGTATCGCCGGCACGGCGACAACGACCAACCTTTACCTGCCCGGCGTCAGCCAGTTCGGCGCGTTCGTCAGCTACGCGCTGCCGGCGTTCCACCGGGTGAAGGCCGACCTTCGCGTCAACGTCAGCAACCTCTTCGACGAAGAGGAGATCACGGCCGCCGCCTACGCGCCGCCGGGACGCGAGTTCAGGTTTACCGCGAATTTCCGGTTCTGACGCCTGGCCACCGGCCGTTGGCCATCAGCGTCTCCCGTTGCTTGTCAACCACCTGGCAGTCGGTCGCGGCCACCCGACGACCGACTGTGCACAGGCTCCCCGCCCTCCATCAGGATGAGTCCGCTCCCTTCGCCCCGAATCCCTGCCGCGTGCCGGCGAATTGCCGGTGCCGCGTTGTTCGTGTCACTTCTCGCCTCATCCTCCCTTGCGATCGACGCTCCGACGCTCTGGAGCCCGGCCAACAACAGCGCCGGCATCGTGCAAACCCCGAGCTTCACCTGGTCGACGGTGGCCGGGGCGGCTCGCTATCACGTCCAGATCGCAAACGATCCCGGCTTCACCTCGCTCGTGGCCGATCGGTCGGTGGACATCCCCCGGTTCGTGCCGGCCTCGGCGCTGTCACCAACAACCAAATACTGGCGCGTGCGGGCGATCGACGCCGAAGAGAACGCGAGCGGCTGGGTATGGTTCACCTACCAGCTCACGGCTCCGGCCAGCTCCTACGCGGTGCCGGACGGGGCGTCCGCGGCCCAGGTGCGCGACATCATCGCCCTCGCGATGCAGAACCGGCCGGCGATCGTCACCTTCGCCCACCAGGGAAACTACGTGTTCGCCGAGGATCCGGCGCCGTCGAAGTTCCTGTTCGAATTCACCGGCGCCACCGACCTGATCATCGACGGCAACGACGCGCAGATCACGATCAAGGACAACCTCGACGTCGGGTTTCTGCGGCTGACCAACGCCGCGCGCGTCGTCGTCCGCGGCCTCCGGGTGGACTACGATCCCGTGCCGCATTCGCTGGTGGATGTCGTGAGCAACGACTCCACCGCAACCAATCTCGATGTGCGCGTGCGACTGCGTCCGATTGCTGGCCAGGAGTCCGACTACTATCCGGCACTGACGGGCAATCCTGCGTTCACGGACCACTGGTCGTGGGCCGTCCTGCTCGACGCCGCCCGGCCGGGCCGGCTGAAGCAGGGCGTGCCCGGTGCGTTCGGGATCGTTCCGGCGGATGCGACCTACATCGAGGGCACGAGTCCCGCCGAGTATCGCATCCATCACCCCGGCTCGGGCTCAGGGGTGTATTTCAATCCTGGTGACATCCTGGCGATCCTGTGCCGGACCAACGTCGGCTCGTTCTGCTCCACGGTGAACTCCACCGACGTCACCTTCGACCGCATCACCTGCTACGCCACGCCGATGGGAAACTATTACTCCTACGACGGCAGCGATCTCAAGGTCCTGAACTGCCAGACAGTGCTGCGCGATGCGACCCGCTTCATGACCGCGATGGCCGACGGCGTGCACAGTCGGGCGAACACGATGGGGCCCTGGGTGGAAAACTGCACCTTCATCGGCAACGGCGACGACGGCGTCGCGCTCTACAACAAGGGCATCGTCGTCAAGGCCAGGCTCGGCACGACGAGCCTCAAGGTCGCCAGTGAGTTCATGAACCTGCGCAGCGGCGACATCGTGA
>DASWVO010000269.1:0-2995 GCA_036406235.1 Opitutaceae bacterium | reverse complement strand
CGCTCTGGTACGTGCGCGGTCCGTCGCCCGGACGGCCGGTGGTGGCGATCGCTTCCGCGGCCGCGCGCTTCGCGGCGAGGACGTATGCGAACGGACCGAGCGACATCACGTCGATGTCGCCGCGTTCCATCGCCTCGATCGCCGGGCCGTAGCTGGCGGTCCGCACGAGCTCGACCGGGATGCCGAGCGTGCGCTCGAGATATCGGGCCAGCTCGGCTTGCGACTGCTCGCGATCGGCGACGAGTTCCTCCGATGGCGTGTAGCCGAGCCGCAACCGCCCGGGGCGTCCGTTGACCGATGGCGGAGCGGTGTCCGCCTCCGTCGCCCGGCCGGAGCAGCCGGCGAGCAGGAGTGCCAGTGCAAGCAGCGCGAGGACGAGGGGTGAGTTCACAGCCGTTCGCCCCAGGCGACCCAGTAGTGGGGCAGTTGCTCCCACGTAAGCCGGCGCATGTAGGGCTCGAGCGCGCGGCGCATCTCGGCTTCGTCGGGAAAGTTCTTCAGGACGTCGTAAGTGGAACCGTCGGGAAGCCGGCGGAGCTGGAAGGTGTTTCCGTCGGCGTCGGTGCGCGCGATCTCGGTGCTGCTGCCGGGAACGTAAGCGTTGTCGAGCAACACGACGCGCGCGCCAGGCAGCAGCCGGGCGAAAAATTCTTCGAGAAACTCGGCGAGCTCGGCGCCGCGGCGCACGTGAGACCACCAGAACGCGGCGAGACCGCCATCGCAACGCTCCGGGGGCGGCGGTGGGGCAAAGGCGTCGCCGCGCGAAAACGTTACGCGACTGAACGGGTAGTCCTTGGCCGCAGCGATCTCGAGCACCTCCTCGTTGTAGTCGATCGCAAAGACCGAGGCGGCGGCGGGGGCGATGATTTGCGTCCAGTAGCCGGTGCCGCAGGCGACTTCGTAAACATGGCGTCCGGCGAGCAACGTCGCCACGCGGGTGCGCAGGACCGCCAGATCCGCCTGGCGCTCGGGTTTGTCATAGATCTTTTCGTACTCCCGCGCCCGACGCGCGTAGTATTCGGTCATCGCAAGATCGAGGCTCATCGGCGCCATCTTCGTTTCGGAGCGGCCGCCCGCCAAGCCGGAGGATGCGCCGTTACCGTAACGTTGCATGGGTGGCGACCGGCGGCCGCGCTACCGTCCCGGTGCCACGCCTGGCTTGCGCACCCGCACGTGCAGAAAGTAAGCGACGATCTGCGCGTCCTGGACCGAGGGAACGCGTGCGGCGGTGGCGTCGTCGGGCATCGGCTCTTCGAGGCGTTCGATCACGAAGCCGGCCGCTACGAGGTGGTTGAGCCACTCGCTGAGCGGACGCGTGAAACGTGGGACTCTGAACTTGGGATACCTCTGGCGTTCGGCCGCAGGCGCATCCGTGAAGAGCCACTCCTCGACCTGTCCGGCGGTGCGATGGAAGTAGTTTCCCACTTCGATCGCGTACGTGCGGCCGTCCGCGCCACGCAGGTTGCGGCGGTGGACGGTCATGAAGCACGGGTGGAGAATGGAGAACTGGAAGAAACCGCCGGGCCGCAGCACGCGATGCACTTCCGCCAGCACGCGCTCGAGCTCGGGAATGTCCATCAGGCTCATGAACGCCGTCGCAAACTCGTAGACGCCGTCGGAAATCGGCAGCTCCACCGCGCTCGCATGATGATAGACGATGCCGAGCGGCGCGCGTTCCTCCTCAGCGGCGGCATGCGTGATGAACGTCTCCGCAATATCAATACCGGTCATCCGTGCTCCGCGCCTTGCGAGCTGGCGGGTATTGTGGCCCTCTCCGCAGCCGATATCGATGCCGCTCAGTCCGGCGACATCGGGCAGCATCGCGAGAAACGCGGGCGTGTTGAGCGCATCGCGGTAAGTGTCATAGCCCGCTCGGACCAGCGCGGTCCAGGCCGCGGCATTTTCGTTCCAGAGCCGTCCGACTTCGAGGTGATTCATGGTGCAAGGGAGAGCTGGAGAGATTCCTTTCAACCATGGATGGACAAGGATGAACACGGATAAATACCTGCCGGGTATCCGTGTGAATCAGTGTCCATCCTGGTTGCCAGGTTTGATTCCGTCTTCAGATGAAGGCGCGGCGGAGGCGGGCGGAGCTCAGGTCCAGGAGGATCACCACCGCGATGACCACGAGCAGGATGGCTGACGTGCGCGCATAGTCGAAGCTGCGAATCGCATCCCATAGGAGCATGCCGATCCCGCCGGCGCCGACAATGCCGACGACGGTCGCCGAGCGCACGTTGGACTCGAAGCGATACAGTGCGGCCGAGATCCAGTGCGGCATCACTTGCGGGATGACGCCGAAGGCGATCTCCTCCAGTGGCGAGGCGCCGACGGCGCGCACGCCCTCGACCGGCCCGGGCTCGATCGCCTCGACGGCCTCGGAGAACAGCTTGGTGAGCACACCGAGGTTGTGCAGGAATACCGCCAGCACACCAGCGAACGGACCCAGGCCCACGGCGCTGATGAAGATCATCGCGAAGACCATCTCGTTGATCGAGCGCAAGGCGTCCATCACGCGTCGGACCGGTGAGCGCAGCCACCACGGCGCGAGGTTCGACGAGGCGAGCAGGCTGCACGGCGCGGCGGCGAGGAGCGCGAGCACGGTGCCGCAGAGTGCGATCTGGAGCGTCACCACCATCTCGGTGAAGAAGAGCCGATAATCGGTGAAGTCGGGCTGCAGGAATGCGCGGCCGTACTCGATCATGTTGCCGCGGTCGGCAATCAGTTCGCCGAAACGGATCTCCGCGCCGTTCCATGCCCAGGCGAGCACGGCCGTGAACGCGGCGGCGGCGAGGAGCTGCAGGAGCTTGCGATACAGCGGGGTGGCCGGCGGCTCGTGCGCGGCGGCCGACGGGAGCGCAGCCGCGGAACTGTGCCGGGCGCGGGCAGGAGGCTCGGCGAGGTTGTTCATGGCTGCGGCTGCTTCACGCCGTTCCAATAGCCGAGGAGTTGCTCGTAGTCCTGGAGCTTTTTCCGGCGCGCGTGGACGGCGTCG
>DASWVO010000268.1:0-6590 GCA_036406235.1 Opitutaceae bacterium | reverse complement strand
CTGCCGACGGCATCGACTACATCGAGTCGAAGAGCCTGCAGGGCTACTCGGTGATCAACGCCCGGCTCAAGCTGAACTTCGAGCCAACCAAGGCGCTCGCCGAAATCACCGCCAAGGTCAACCAGGTGCGCAACAACCTGCCACCGGAGGCTGAGGTGCCGTCGATCAGCGTCGAGTCCGCCGATTCCCAGTTTGCGTCGGCGTATCTCAGTTTTTCCTCCGAGATTCTTTCGCAGGCCGAAATCACCGACTACCTCACGCGCGTCGTGCAGCCCCGCCTTGCTTCTGTCGCTGGCGTGCAACGCGCCGAGATCCTCGGCGCGCGTACGTTTGCCATGCGCATCTGGCTCAAGCCTGACAAGATGGCGGCGTTCAACGTCAGCCCGGCGCAAGTCCGCCAGGCACTTGCGGCCAATAATTATCTGGCCGCGGTCGGCAGCACCAAGGGCTCTCTCGTTCAGGTGAACCTGACCGCAAACACCGACCTTCGTTCGGTCGATGAATTCAAACGCCTCGTCGTTTATCAGCGGGACGACACCATCGTACGCCTCGAAGACATTGCCGACGTCGTGCTGGGGGCCGAGGACTACGACATGTCCGTGCGCTATTCGGGCCAGACCGCGGTGTTCATGGGCATCTTCCCGCTGCCCAATGCGAACGTCGTCGACGTCGTAACGCGCACCCGGGCCGAACTCGACACGATCAAGCGTGATCTGCCCACCGGCCTCGAGGCAGGCATTGGGTATGACGCTTCTGAATACGTGAGCAACGCAATCCACGAGGTCACGAACACGCTTGTGGATACACTGGTGATCGTGGTCATCGTCATCTTTCTGTTCCTCGGTTCGATCCGGTCGGCCCTCGTGCCGGTGATCGCGATTCCCGTCTCGCTGATCGGCGGCATCTTTCTGATGCAGGTGTTCGGTTTCACCCTCAACCTGCTCACGCTGCTAGCGATCGTGCTGTCGGTCGGTCTCGTCGTCGACGACGCAATCGTCGTCGTCGAAAACGTGGAGCGCCACCTGCGCGAGGGTCGCAGCAAACTCGATGCCGCATTGCTCGGCGCACGCGAACTGGTCGGTCCGGTCATCGCGATGACGGTGACGCTCGCGGCGGTCTATACGCCGATCGGTCTACAGGGCGGACTGACGGGCGCGCTCTTTCGCGAGTTCGCGCTCACACTCGCCGGCGCCGTTACCATCTCGGGCATCGTGGCGCTGACGCTGTCGCCGGTGATGTCGGCCTACATGCTGCGCAGCGCGGAGGCAGAGGAGCGAGGCTTCACCGGCTGGGTTAACCACCACTTCGACCGCTTGCGGCAGGCTTATGGCCGCGCTCTGACCGGTACGCTGCGCTCGCGCCCCTACGTCTACGCCATCTGGGTAGTGGTCGGATTGCTGTCGTTCCTCATGTATCAGCAGTCGCCGAAGGAGCTCGCTCCAATGGAGGACCAAAGCGTGCTCTTCGGCATCATCAACGCTCCCGCCAACGCGACTGCGGATCAGAAGGCGTTTTACGGAAAGGCGGCCGAGCAGGCGTTTCTCACGACCCCGGAAGTTGATCTGACCTTCCAGCTGCTCTTCCCGCCGTCAGCCGGCGCGATGATCGGCGCCGATGGGTTTTCCGGCATGGTCGTGAAACCGTGGCACGCGCCACGCGAGCGCACCGTCTTCGAAATCATGCCCGAGGTGCAGGCGAAGTTGTCGGCGATTCCCGGCTTCCAGATGTTTGCCACCACGCCTTCAGCGCTGCCGGGTGGCAGCAATTTCCCCATCGAGTTCATCATCACCTCGACGGCCGATCACGAGCGCATGCTTGAGTTTGCGCAGCAGCTTCAGATGAAGGCGATGGAGAGCGGCATGTTCTTCTTCCCACCTTTGATCGATCTGAAATATGACCAGCCGCAGGCCGAAGTCATCATCGACCGCGACAAGGTCGCCGCACTCGGCCTCAATCTCTCGCAGGTCGGTGCAGATCTCGCTTCCGCTCTCGGCGGCAACTACGTCAATCGGTTCAACATCGCCGGTCGTAGCTACAAGGTCATTCCGCAGATCGAACGCTCGCAGCGGCTCAATCCGGATCAGTTGAACGACATCTACATCACCGGGCCGGAAAATCAGCTGATCCCGCTCAGTTCTGTCGCGCACATCGAGAACAAGACCGTGCCGCGCTCGCTCAATCGCTTCCAGCAGCTCAACGCGGTGAAGCTTTCCGGTCAGAGCAACCGCACGCTCGACCAGGCGCTCAAGGTGCTCGAGGACGCCGCGAAAGAAGTCCTGCCGCCGGGCTACTCCATCGACTACACCGGCGAGTCGCGGCAGCTCCGCCAGGAGGGCAACAAATTCCTCCCGGCGTTCATGCTCGCGATCGTCCTAATCTTCCTCGCGCTCGCGGTGCAGTTCAATTCGTTCCGCGATCCCCTCATCATCCTGTTGGGTTCCGTGCCGCTCGCGATGTTTGGCGCGCTCGTCTTCACCGCGCTGAAGATGCCCAACCCGAACATACCCTTCTGGACGAACGGGTGGACGACGACGTTGAATATCTACGCGCAGGTCGGTCTCGTCACGCTGGTCGGTCTGATTGCCAAAAACGGCATCCTCGTCGTCGAGTTCGCCAACAAGCTCCAGGAGCAAGGTCGCTCGAAACTCGATGCGGTCCATGAAGCGGCCCTGACGCGCTTGCGGCCCGTCCTCATGACCAGCGTTGCCACGATTGCCGGACACTTCCCGCTGACGCTTGTCACGGGGGCCGGTGCCGCGGCTCGAAACTCCATCGGCCTCGTGCTCGTGGGCGGCATGACGATCGGCACGATCTTTACGTTGTTCGTGCTGCCCTCGATCTATGTCCTTCTCGCGAAGGACCACGCGAAAGACCGCGTGCGCGACGAACGTGCGCCGGCGGGTCCGTTTGTCGAGACCGTCGCCGTCAAGTAATCCCGAAATGTCTGATGAAATCCGGTGCGAGCCTTGCGCCCGCGCCGGACTCGATTCCCTCTCACCTGACTCTATGACATCCTTCCGCAGCCTGCTGGTCGCGAGTCTGCTCGCGACGTCCGCCTTCGCGCAAACGCCGCCTGATGTACCCGACCGGCTCGATCTCCAGACCGCGCTCACCTACGCGCTGGAGAACAACTACTCTATTCGCCAGGCGAAGGAGCGCATCCGGGAGCAGGAGGGACTCATTATTGAAGTGAAGGCCCAAGTCCTGCCGAATGCGTTCGTCGACTCGAGCGCGTCGCGCTCGGATTGGGAGCTCTACCGCGACCGTGGCAGTAGTGCGACCAGCAACGAAGACTGGTCGATCGCGTTGACCGTTCGCCAGCTCCTCTATTCCGGTGGCGGCGTAAAGGCCGCGCTGGACGCCCAGCAACTCGTGCGCGAGGCGGCGCTCCTCGACCTGCAGGCTACGATCAACAACGCGCTACTCGAGGTCCGCACGCGCTTCTATAATGTCCTGCTCGCGCGCGACCAGATCCGCGTGCAGGAGCAGAACGTCGGGCTGCTGCGCGAGCAGCTGCAGACCGCGCGCAACCGCTTCGAAGCCGGCAGCGTATCCAACTTCGACGTACTCCAGGCCGAGGTTCAGCTCGCCAACGCCCAGCCGCCGCTGATCCGGGCGCGGAACAATTTCCGCATTTCAGTCGAGGAGCTGCGCCAGGTGATCGGTTACGACAACAGCGAATCGGAGAACCTGCGCAAGGTGCCCGAGTTCATCGGCTCGCTCGATTTCACGCCGACCAGCTTTGATCTGCAACAGGCGCTGGATGCCGCCCGGACCAGCCGCCCTGAGCTCCAGCAGCTGGAGAAGATCGCCGATGCTCGCGACGCAGGCGTGCGGAATGCCAAGTCCGGCTATTATCCGGATCTCGCTGTCGTGGGCGGTTACGAATTCCGCAAGGACGGACGTTCGTCCCATTTCCGCGACTCGCTCGATGGCTGGACGGTCGGACTGCAGTCGAGCTGGGCCGTGTTCGACGGCCGGGCGACCGCCGGGCGGGTCAGGCAGGCGCGTTCGCAACTCGAGCAGGCGAAGCTGTCGGTCGCCGAACAGCGGCTCGGGATCGAAGTCGAAGTACGCCGGGCGATTTCGTCGCTGCAGGAGGCCGGAGAGCTGGCCGATGCGGCCCAAAGAGTGGTCGCGCAAGCCGACGAGGCCCTGCGACTCGCCAATGCTCGCTACTCGGCCGGCACGGCTACGCAGCTTGACGTTTTGACGGCGCAGGTCGCGCTCACCCAGGCCCGTGACAACCAGCTTCAGGCCAACTACAGCTACAACGTCGCGGTGGCGACGATGCGACGGGCGATCGGCCAGACCGATCCGTTTGTGACGCGCTGAGGTTCGCCTTTCCGAGCCGTCCCGCTCCGCCGGGACGGCATCGCTATTTCCGGCGCGGTGCGCGCACGCATTTGCCGCAACCCTTTGCCGCCGCCTGCGTCTAGCCTACGATGCAGCCCATTCACCCCGGATTTTGTGAGAACGCTCATCCCGCGGCGCGGGGTGCGTCGTCGCTTTCCTTTTTCACTGATTCGTGTGTTGTTGAGCGTCCCGCTCCTCCTTCCAGCCAAGATTTAGATCACCTCGCATGAAGCTGTCTCGCGCCCTGCTGATCGGTGCCGCCTCCGTGGCGGTTATCCTCGCGCTCGTCGTCGCGCTTGCCTTCACACCTGCGGTGCAGACGTGGGCGACGCGCAAGATCCTCCGCCAGCAAGCGGGCATGCAGGCCGACGTCGAGCGCGTTGCCGTTGGCTTGAATTCCGTGCAACTGCGTGAGCTCCGCCTGTTGCAACCAGGGCTCGGTTTGGTGCTGCCGTCGATCGAGATCGAACTGCCCGTGCTGGCGGCCGCGCGAGAGCGTGTGGCCATCAAGCGGCTGGTCGCCAAAGGCTGGACGGTTGACCTCACGGTGCCCGGGGAACCGGTCGCCAGTCTTGCGGCAACCCAGCAGCCGCCACTCCGCTCCGCTCCAGAAGCCACTCTTGTAGCCAAAGCCAATGCGCAAACGGTACCCGGGGCGGTGCCCGCGACGGTGTTCAACGGCCTGTTCGAGCTGCTGAAACTTCCCGTCGATCTCGAGATCGAGTCCGCAGAGCTCGAAGGCGACGTGATTTTCCCAACCGCGCCCGACCAACCCGCCGGCAAGGCCCACGTTGTCATTACCGGGGGCCAGCTGGGCGTAGGCAGAGAAGGGCGGTTCACGGTGGAGACTTCGGCGGAGGTTTCCAATCCCACGGCGCCGGTCCGCACTCTCTCCGCCCGGACCGTGCTGGGCGCCCAGATGGATACGGCGCGGAGCTTCTCGAAAGTGAGCCTGTCCTCCCAAGCCAGGGCTGCCGGGCCGCAGCTTCCCGACGGCGCCGAGCTCGACGTCCTCGTGTCCGCTTCACGGGCAGCCGCTGGCGAGGACTACACCGTGGTGTTCCGCACGCCGGCGAAGACGCTTGCCGACCTCAAGGCGACCTTCCCGCGGGCGGCGACGCGGCTCGATGGCACGTGGAAATTCGATGTAGGCGATCGCGACGTTGAGCCCTTTGCGTTCGCCCTGGGCCGGCGTCTGCCGACCTTCTCGCTGCGGGGCGACGGCAGCGCCGCGTTCGAGCAAAGCCGCAACGAAATCCAGGCGGCCGGGCGACTCGACGCGACGCTCGAAAATCTGCGGGTGATTCACCCGACGCTGCGTGTCGTCGGCGGACTTCGATTCGCTGCCGATTTCGATGTCGTACAGCGTGGCGATATCACGCGTGTCACGCGATTGCAGGCGCAGGTCACCGGCAAGGAGCCGGTCGCGAGCCTGCAGGCGCTGCAAGGCTTCGAGTTCAACACGGTGACCGGCGAATTGAGTGTCGCCAATCCCGATGCGGACCTCCTGCGCGTGAAACTCGAGGGAGTGCCGACGGCCTGGGCCCGACCCTTCCTGCCAGACTACGAGATCGAGGGCGACCCGCTCCGCGCCGAGTTTACGGCCGGCGCGCGTGACGGTGGTTTCACCCTGCAGCCCACACAGCCGATCACGCTGAACCGCTTGAGCGTTTCGCAGGAGGGTCAACCGCTCGTCCACGCGCTCGATGTCGTGCTGCAATTGTCGGCCGATTACACGCCACGCGGCTGGCAGGCGCAGGTGAGCGAGCTCGTCTTGCGCAGCAGCAACGCGACGCTCTTCACCGTTCAGGCGAAAACGGGTCAGCAAGCGGGTCCGGACAAGCCGTTGATCGCGACCGGAAGCTACGAGGCCGACCTGGCGGGGCTGCTTTCCCAACCTGTCGCCCGATCCTACGCGAATCTGTCGCGCGGCCGGGCCACGGGCGAATTCACTGCGAGTTTCAACGAGAAACAGGAATTCGCGACGAAGCTGTCCGTTTCCGACCTCGCCGTCGTCTCCAACGAAACACTACCAACGCTGATGGTCGATGCGCGCGTCGACCTGCTGCCCGACGGCCGCATCGATGCGCGCGTGCCGGTCGTCGTCGATCAGAAGGGCCGCCTCTCCGACCTTTTGCTTGCGGCGAAGGCAACGCCTGCGGGCGAGTCGCTGACGGTCGACGCGCAGCTCACGAGCGAGGTGCTTTACGTCGAGGACGTGCAGCGCTTGACCA
>DASWVO010000267.1:0-7657 GCA_036406235.1 Opitutaceae bacterium | reverse complement strand
GAGGCCACCCCGCTGGCCAACGTCGTGTTTCTCGCGCTCGGCGGGCTGCTGGCCAACTTCGTCGGCACGACCGGGGCTTCGATGGTCATGATCCGGCCCTACATCCGGATGAACAAGATCCGGATCAGCGCCTACCACATCGTTTTCTTTATTTTCGTCGTGTCCAACGTCGGCGGCGCGCTCACGCCGATCGGCGACCCGCCGCTGTTTCTCGGCTACCTGCGCGGCGTGCCGTTCTTCTGGCTCCTGGAGCACGTGATGCCCGAATGGCTGGCGACGCTCGGGGCGATTCTCGCGGTGTTTTATGTGATGGACCGGACGTATTTCAAACGAACGCCGCCGGCGATCCAGCGGGAGATCGCCGCGCCCGACGTCTGGCGTTTCGACGGCGCCGGCAACGTTCTGCTGCTGCTCGTGATCATCGGCGCCGTCTTCCTTCCCGAGACATTCTTCCTGCGCGAGGTCGTGATGGTCGGCGCCGCGGCGGCTTCCTATTTCCTGACGCCGAAAACCGTGCACCAGCAGAATCAGTTTTCCTTCGGCCCGATCAAGGAGGTGGCGTTTCTCTTCGCCGGCATTTTTGCGACGATGATGCCGGCCCTCGGCTACCTCGAGGCGCACGGGCAGGGATTTGGCTTCAAGAAGCCGGCGCAATATTACTTCGCCACCGGCACTTTGTCGTCCGTGCTGGATAATGCTCCGACCTACCTGAACTTCCTCAAGCTCGCCGAGGTGTCGGCGGCCGCAGAGTATCCGGCGGACTTCGCCGAGGCGGAGGCGAGCGGTGAGCAGCGGGCCTCGGTGGCGACGTTGCTGGCGAAGCAGCCGAACCTGGTGATCGCAGTGAGCCTCGGCGCCGTGTTCTTCGGCGCGATGACCTACATCGGCAACGGTCCGAATTTCATGGTGAAATCGATCGCTGAAAGCGCCGGGGTCAACGTGCCGAGTTTCTTCGGTTATATCCTGAAATATTCGCTGCCGATCCTGCTCCCGATCCTCGCAGCCGGCGGGTGGCTCTTTCTCTGAGCGGACAGCGATACGCGCAGTTCGTACGACGGCGCATGCAGACTGCCGCTCGCAGAGCGGCACGCCAGTGCGTCATCAAATCCATGAAATCAGAACGTGAAAGTCGCAACCCGGTGCAGACATGGGCATCGGCAGCAAAAGGTAACTGCGTCGCCGAGAGGCGGGGTGGAGAGCAACCTGGAGCGGAACTGACGGCCTGAACGAAAGTGCCCCCGATAGGGCCGTCACGCATGGGCGAGCCTGCTGGCAACGCGCGAAGCCCGCGGCGCAAGTCGCGAGCGCAGCCCCAGACAGGACATGTCAGACTGGGAGCGGCGCCGGCGTGCAGGTGGTTGGGGCAGGCAGGGAAGGTATCATGGGGACGATGAGAGAGCTGCCGGGACAGGACGGAGTTCATGGTTCGGTCGCGAACCCGAAGAGCCGGCCGGCAGCAGTCAGTGCGCCGATAGTAGCGAGGAAGCGGGTAACGACCGTGGAGCGAAGGGGCGCAGGAAGGTGAAGAGCGTGAAAGCCAACCCGAACGAACCAATCCCGACGGAAGTTCCCACGGGGGATAAACCCGGCGGAGAGATCCATGGCCGCTGGCCGTGATCGTGCATACGGCGCTGCGGATGGTGCTGGAGCCGGTCTTCGAGCGCGACTTCGCGCGCGAAAGCCACGGCCTCCGGCCCGGCCGCGGCTGCCCGGATGCGCTGGACCGGGTGGAGCAGTTGCTGGTCGAGGGAAGTATCCACATCGTGGATGCGGATCTGAAAAGCTACTTCGACACGATCCCGCACGAAGCCTTGCTCGAGTGGGTGAAGGCGAAAGTGGTGGACCGGCGCATCCTCGGATTGGTGGAGATGTTCCTCAAACAAGGCGTGCTCGAAGAGTGCAAAGGCTGGAGCCCGACCGACCACGGCCCTGAATGAAGAGCACTCACCAACTGGAGAGCCCGATGTGGGAAATCCGCCCGTCCGGTTCGGAGGGAGGGGCAGGGCAACTCAATGCCCTGTCCCCACCCCTATCATTATGAGCCGATGAGCCCCTCGGCCTCGCGGAGGAGGATGCGGGCGAAGGCCCAGTCGAACCAAAAACCCTGTACCGGCGTGCCCCGGTCGGTCCGGATTTTCGATTTGGTGTCGATGATCTCCCGACCGGCGGCCAGGGTGGCGGCCGCTTCCTCGGCGCGCCCCAGGCGGTGCAGGGCCTGGGCCAGAATCACATGCGTGGTCGCCGCGCGGGGGGCGTTGGTTTCCGGATAAGCGAGGCACCGCTGGCACCAAACGACGGCGGCGGCGTAGTTGTGCTTGCGATACTCGAAAAGCGCCAGGGCAAGCGCGCGCCAGCCGGCTTGAAAGGTGTCGGCCGCGGCATCGGCATCGGCGTGCGATCGCGTCGTCGCCTCCGCCAGCGGCTCCAACGCCTCGAGGAGGTTGTCGCTGGCCGGGGAGAGCAGGCTGATTTTGACGATGCGATCGGGCGCGGAGCACGGCGTATCCGCAAAGCGGGCAATCGCCTCGCGGCGGAAGCGCTCGTAGGCGGCGTGGTCGCCGAGCTCGATCAGGGCCGGCCCTCGCTCCAGGTAATCGAGCGTGGAGACGTCGGAGCCGTCGAGGTGGTTCACCTGCAGCAGTTGTTCGAAACGCGCGGCGGCGGGCGCCCAGCGGCCGTGCAGCGCGTGCCATTCCCCGACGGCTCGGAAGACCGCCGCTCCCTCCACCGTCGGCTGGCTGAGCGAAATTCCCTCGAGCAGCCGGTCGGCCTGTTCGAAACGCTCCTGGCTCACGAGGAGCGCCGCCTGCGTAATCTTTTCGCGCTCCTCGGCGGCGTGCCGCAGGCGGGCTTGTTGCTGCTCGGCGGCCACGGCGCGCTGGCGGGCGTCGCGCTCCTTGAGGAAGAGCCAGGTGGAGACCGTGGTCCCGGCGAGCAGCGCGGCGGCCACTGAGCTGCCGGCGATGAAGACCACCCGGTTGCGCCGCGTCCATTTCTTCAGCCGGTAGGCCCAACTGGCGGGCCGCGCGATCACCGGCTCGTTGTCCAGGTGCCGGCGGACGTCGAGGGCGAGGCCGTTGGCGGTCTCGTAGCGGCGCCGCCGGTCCTTCTCCAACGTCTTCATGACGATCCAGTCGAGATCGCCGCGAAGCAGGAGTGGGAGGCGGCTGGCCTCGGTACCGCGCGCCGCGGCGGTGGTGCGCTGGGCGGCCAGCTCGAGCTCGTGGAACCGGACCGAGGGGCGCGGCGGCTCCTTTTCCCGCAGCGTGCGGAGCATTTCGTCGAGCCCGCACACGAGAAGTTCGCTGGCGTCGAAGGGCGTGCGGCCCGTCAGCAATTCGTAGAGGAGCACGCCGAGGCTGTAAATGTCGCTGCGCGTATCCACATCGGAACCACGCATCTGCGCCTGTTCGGGGCTCATGTAGGCGGGTGTGCCGATGAGCTGGGTGTAGGCGGTGAAGAGCGTGCGGTCGGTCAGTCGTGCCTCCGTGGCCCGTGAGATGCCGAAGTCGATGACCTTGGGCATCGGCGCGCCGTCCTGGTGCGAGACGAGGATGTTCGAGGGCTTGATGTCTCCGTGGATAATGCCCTTCTGGTGCGCGTGCTGGATCGCGTGACAGATCTGGATGAACAGATCCAGGCGCTGCGTGAGATCGAGCCGGTGTTCGTCGCAATAAGTCGTGATCCTCACGCCGGCGACCAGCTCCATCACGAAGTACGGCGAGCCGCGGTCGGTGGACCCGGCATCGAACACCCGCGCGATGTTGGGATGATCCATCAGCGCGAGGGCCTGACGCTCGGCCTCGAAGCGCGCGATGACGCTGCGGGTCTCCATGCCGAGCTTGATGATCTTGAGCGCGACGCGGCGGCGAACGGGTTCCTCCTGCTCGGCGAGATAGACGATGCCGCAGCCGCCCTCGCCGAGCTTTTCGACCAGCTTGTAACGTCCGATGCACGAGCCGAGCGGTTCGTCGCCGGGAAGGGGAGCGCTGGCGTCGCCGGCCGCGCCCTTGCCGGCGGGGGGCAGGGTGGCCGCGGCGAGAGACTCGAGTGCGGTGCGGCTCTCGTCGAAAAACGCTTCGGCCTGCGCTTCGGCGGCCAGCAGGGCCTCGAGCCGGGCGCGCCGCGCGGCATCGCCATCACACGCGCGATCGAGATACGCCCGGCGCTGACGGGCGTCCTTGAACTGGCGCGCGGCATCGAAGAGTTCCTCCTCGGAAAACGGCTCGCCGGACGGGCGGCTCATTGGCGGCAGCGAATTTCGTTGAACAGCCAGGCCTTGGCGTAGGCCCAGTGACGCTCGACCGTGCGCTCCGTCACCCCGAGGCTCTGTGCGACTTCCTGATTGGTGCGCCCGCCGAAAAACTTGAGCACGACGACGCGGGCCTTTTCCGGATCAGCGGCCTGGAGTTTTTCCAGTGCTTCGTCGATCAGGAGGACCTTTTCGTCCGGTGTGGTGGCGGCGAGTTCGAGCTGGTCGACGTCGACCCGCATCTGGTCGCCGCCACGCTTCAGCCGGGACTTGCGGCGCGCGCCCTCGATCAGGATGCGGCGCATCGCTTCGGCGGCGGCGGCGAAAAAGTGCGCGCGGTTCTGCCACTGCGGACGATCGCCGTTGCCGACGATGCGCAGCCACGCCTCGTGCACAAGCGCTGTGGGTTGCAGCGTCTGACCGGCGGGCTCCTGCGCGATCCGGGCGGCGGCGTGCCGGCGCAGATCGTGGTAGACGAGAGGAAGTAATTCACGGGCGGCGCAACCTTCGCCTCTTCCGACCGCCTGCAACACCTGAGTAAGCTCGGTCATGAACAATCGCTACATTAACCATCAGTTGTCTTCGGACAACCTTGGGGCGTTGCGGAGCAAAGGCCCTGCCGTCGCGAATGTCCAGTGTGGGAATTACGGGCGCTCGGCGCACCTGGGGTGGACGGATGGATCCGCCCGTCTGTTGGGACGCCGCCCCGCGCTTACTTCCGCCGTCCCGCAGGGGGCTCGCCGCTGCCGGCGGACAGGCTGTCCAGCAGCGCCTTCACCGCCTCGCTCGCGCGGCCGCGTTGCCAGGCGACCAACAACTCCCATTTTGGGGCGGGTTCGCGTAGGGGACGAAACACTACGCCCGGCACCGGTGTTCTCCTGGCGTAGTCGGGCAGGAGGCTGACGGCGCCTTCCGTGACCACGGTCGCGAGGCCGTGCGTGAGGCTCTCGGAATCGCCGACGAAGCGCGGGCGAAACCCGGCGCGACGGCACACCTGCGTGATCCAGCGGTTGTGCCCGGGCATGTCGCTGTCCTGGGCGCCGACGAACAAGTCCTGCCGCAAATCGGCGAGGCGGATCGAAGGCTCGCCGGCGAGGCGGTGGGTTTCGGCGAGCGCGACGAGCACCGGCAGCGTCGCCAGCCGCCGCACGTAGAACTCGCGGGAGAGCAGGGTGCCGGCGCTGCCGATCAACGCGACGTCGATCTCGCCGCGTTCGAGCGCCCGGATCTGTTCGCCGGGCGACATGTCGGTGAGCGCGACCTTGATCTCCGGGTGCGCGCGCCGGAGCGCGGCGAGCGCGGGGTTCAGGTAATCCGGCGCGGCCGACATCAGGTAACCCACGCGCAGGCTGGCGCTCTGCCCGCGGGCCCGCTTCCGCGCTTCGGCGAGCGCCCGGTCGAACTGCGCGAGCACAGGACCCATGCCCTCGAGCAGCGCGTGACCGGTGGCGGTCAAGGCGACGCCGCTCGGGCTGCGCTCAAAGAGCGCCCCGCCGACCTCGTGCTCCAGCGCCTGCATCTGGCGCGTGAGCGTGGACTGCGATACGTGGAGGCGCTCGGCGGCCCTGCTCAGGCTGCCCAGGCCGGCGATTTCGAAGAAGGAGCGGAGGAGATCGAGGTTCACCTTGGGGCGCGACGGTATGCGCAGCACGCATGACGGCAAGCCGTCCTGCGCAGTGGGCCGCCGGCCGGCCCAATGCTATGCTCCATCCATGCACACCACGACCTCTCTCACGTTCGGACTTCGGGCCGCTGCCGTAACCGCGCTGCTGATCGCACTCGGCGTCTGGTTTTCCACCGGCGCGCATACGGGCTGGACGCAGACCAGCGCGGTCACGATGCAGCGCGACGACATCACGGGCATCGATTATCCGGTTCGCCGCAACGTCTTCGTCGCCGGCATCGAGGTGCCGCTGCTCGGAACCGCGGCCGCGACCGCCTTCGCGGGCTTGAGCCTCCTGACGCAGCGCCGCCGGGCGGCCGCGGTTTGAACTCCGGCCGACACGAAACCCGTTTTTTTCCTCCAATTTTTCCCATGAACACATCCATCCGCACCTCCCTCCGTCTCGCGGCAGCGCTCGGCGCCTCCGCTCTTGTCGCGCACGCGGCGCCGCTTTCCTTCGACTTCAAGGATCCGAAGGGCGTCAACAACGTGCAGTTCAAGCTCGACGCTCCGCTCGAGTCGATCACCGGCACGGCCACCGGCATCACCGGTGCGGTCGAGTTCGACGCCGCGGCGCCGGAGGCGACCACCGGTCGCATTGTTCTGGATACGGCTTCGCTCACGGTGGGAAATCCGCTGATGGCCGACCACCTCCGCAGCGCCAACTGGCTCGATGCCGCCAATCATCCCACGATTGTCTTCGAGGCCGGCAAGCTCGCCAACGTCCGCACGCAGGGCGCGCAGATCCTCGCCGATGTCTCCGGCCGGCTCACGGTCAAGGGCGTCACGAAGGACGTGACGGTGCCCGTGACGTTCACCTACCTCGCGGACAAGCTCGGGGCGCGCCTCGGCGACGAGAAGCTCCAGGGCGATCTGCTGGTGCTGCGTGCGAACTTCCAGATTAACCGCAGCGACTTTGGCATCCAGCCCGGCCAGATGACCGACAAGGTTGCCGAGACGATCAATCTCTCCCTCAGCATCGCGGGCGCCGCTCCCCGCAGCTGAACACGCCGCGCCGCGGGGCTGGAATATTTCTGCGCAGCCCGCGCGAGGAGGCTGGCGATCGTCCGCCGCCGTTCCTATCCTCCTTCCAACCGGCACCTATCCAGTTCGCCCGCCCGCATATCCAACCATCCACTACACACATCACCATGAGCGTTCGAGTAAAAGTCATCTTCTACAGTCTCTACGGCCACATTTATCAGATGGCCGAAGCCGTCGCCGCCGGCGCCCGCGAAGTGCCCGGCGCGGAGGTCGAGCTCCTCCAGGTCGCCGAGACGCTGCCGGCCGCCGTCCTCGAGAAAATGGGAGCCGTCGATGCGAAGAAGGCCTTTGCGCACATTCCGATTGCCGACCCGAAGAAACTCACCGAGGCCGACGCGATCCTGTTTGGCACGGGCACGCGCTTCGGCAGCGCGACGGCACAGATGCAGGCCTTCTTCGATGCGACGGGGTCACACTGGTCCAGCGGCGCCCTTATCGGCAAGGTGGGCGGCGTCTTCAGCTCCTCGGCGAGCCAGCACGGCGGCCAGGAGACGACCCTGATCAGCATGCAGACATTCCTGTTTCACCAGGGTCTGGTCGTGGTGGGCGTGCCCTACGCCGCCCAGGAGCTGCTCAACATGAAGGAGATCACCGGCGGCACGCCCTACGGAGCGACGACCATCACCGACGCGCAAGGCCAGCGCCTGCCCAGCGCCAACGAGCTCGCGATCGCGCGCTTTCAGGGGCGGCACACGGCG